>CAZLWH010000034.1:10773-11697 GCA_964563265.1 uncultured Erysipelotrichaceae bacterium | reverse complement strand
GCTGAGCCAGAAATTTATGAGAGGCTTTGAGTCCGTCATTGTTTTTCTCGACAACGATCTTATAGTCATCCCAAAAACCGATCAGGCCGTAACCCAGATACGTCAGATAAACGATGCCCATCTTAAGGCTTGTAAAGGTCAAGGGCTGCAGGATCAACGCGATCAACAGCGGCACCATGACAAATAAAATACCGCCCATGGTCGGTGTTTTCTTTTTGGACTTGAATTCTTCCAGGGAGTATTCGGAGACGCTTTGATGCGTATTCAAACGATCCATTTTCGCTATGAAAGGCGGATATAAGAGATAGGTCGTGATAAAAGCAAGGGGCAGAGCGATGATGTTCATAATGAAAATATTATAGCATTATTCTATCTTGAGCACACGATAAACGTGACCTCCGCATCATTCATTTCAGCTCCGGCCGGGATGGATTGAGCACTCACAAAGCCTTCTCCTTCGATTGACACAGAACGGTTGGCCAATCGGTAAAAGGCCAGCACGTCTTTCTTGCTCCAGCCGCTCATGTCAGGCATGAGGATGTTGTCATAAGAACTCAGCAGTAAGATGCGCTGTGTACTCAGAATTGTCGAATGGGCTGACGGATACTGGTTGATGATCGTTGGACCTGATCCGATCATGACCACCGGATTGGTTTTCGCAGACAGAACCATCGAAGCAAAGGCCGAGGTATGGTTGATGAAACTGGGTAATTCAAAAGAAGTCAAAATGGCTTCATTGACCGGATTGCGGTCAAAAGTATAGAATTCGATGGTCTTCAGGATCTCTTTGATCTGATCATTGCGATCATCGGTGTTGGTCATGGTCGGACTTCTGAAGGCGTAATACAACAGGATCTGAGGATCATCATAAGGTAAACCGACGACATAAGAATAGATGAATTCATCTTCAGAATAAGCCCCGTT
>CAZLWH010000034.1:0-10763 GCA_964563265.1 uncultured Erysipelotrichaceae bacterium | reverse complement strand
AGACGATCTGGGCCTTATCAAGTTCGAATTTACGGCACGTTCCTTGAGGATGGGTCACGGTATACCGCATCAGATCGATCAGTTGTTGTGACGTTGCCTCAGAAATGGGTTGCCCGACGATCGTTGGTTCATTTTGAAGCAATACTTCTTTGGTATCGGAATTGATGACACGATCCACGACATACGGTTTCATCATGGTACCGCCGTTTAGGACGGCAATATAGGCCTGGACCATCTGCAGCATGTTGACGGAGATGCCCTGTCCGAAACCGATATGCAGAAGATCCGAAGTCGTATTCAAGGTAAAATCAGCCACGCTTTCCGGCTGGATATCGGTATCGACCGCTTTGAAGAAGCTGAAATCAGCCAAGTATTTCTTAAAGAGCTCAGGATCCAGAGATTCTGTCAATAAAGAAGCGATCCCGACATTGGAGGACATCGCATAACCGGAATCATAATCGATGGTCCCAAAGTTTTTTCGCGCGACATTTCGGATGACACCGATCGCATTGGTCATCGAGGTCAATCTGGAGAGCTTCCAGTTGACATACCCATAGATAAAGGGTCCCGAATCAAAGGTAGACATTCCGTTATAGACGCCTTCTTCGATGGCCGCCGCATAAACAAAGGTCTTCATCGTCGATCCGGGTTCATAGGTCATCTGTGAACCGAAGGTCATGAAGTTATCGGTATCGACATTATTGAGGTCAAAGTTTTGGTTTTGGGCAAAAGCCAGGATCTTTCCGGTCTTGACTTCAACGATGGTGCCCCACGTTTGGGTTGCCCCGTAGACTTTTTCAGTTTCAGCCATGGTCAGTTCCAACTGGTCCTGCAGGGTCCGATCAAGGGTCAAAATGACGGAATTCCCGTTAACGGCAGTTTGGATGGTCTGTTTTGATCCCGGCAAGACATAGCCTTGCGAATCGACCGTGGAGACCTGGAATCCGTTTGTGCCTTTTAAACGGGCATTCAGGCTGTCTTCCAGCCCCATTCTGCCGATCAGATCGATGTCGACGGTTTGATCATCATCATTCGCAAATCCCAGTAAATAAGAAGCAAAACCATCCAAAGGATAGGTTCTTTTCAAGGTTTCGTTAAAACCAAGCCCAGGCAGATTCAAGGCTTCGATGGCGGCTTTGGCTTCAGCGGTAAGATGGCGTCCGAAAGCTCCGAATTCAGTCTGATATTCAGCCTGTTGGAGCCGTTCAAGCAGATAGGCTTTTTCGACATTGAGGATCTCAGCCAATTTGGTGGCCGTATCCTCGAAATCAGACACATAAGCCTGATGTCCGTCAATGGCCGGTCGGGCTGGATCAACGATCGCATACAGCGTATAGCTGATCACATCCTCAGCCAGAATGTTCATGTCTTTGTCGTAAAGGGTTCCGCGGTGAGCCGCCAGAACACTGGTACTGAGATTGATGTTGTTGGAATACTCATTAAGATCGGTGGCGCTTTGGTAATGATAGCCGATGATGCTGACACTGAAAATATTGGCCACCACCAAAAGTGCGACCAATCCTAAGATGGATGCGCTAAAAAGAAGCATGAGATTGCTTCTGGTTTTCATTTATTCACCTGTTGAGAATTCAACAACGTTATTGTTGTTGAGGGTCAAGCCGGCTTCCTTGGCGATCGCGGCGACGCGTTCATAATCGCTTAAACGCTGGATTTCTTTGGAAAGCGTCTTGTTTTGGCCTTCCAGGGATGCCAGAGTCTGCGTGTTGTTTTGCAGGGTGACGCTCATCGAGACATTGATCGAACGCAAGACGATGCTGGTAAACAGATAGGTCATCAGAACCAGCGTGAAAAATAAAACGGCGAACGCTTCAAGTTTCAGTTTCTTGCGTGTTTTTTGAAGTCTCGCGTTCATGCGCTGACCTTTCTCAGGATCCTCAGTTTTGCAGAATGCGCTCTGGGATTATCCTGCAGTTCTTTCTCGGTGGCCCGGGAATGCTTTTTATCA
This sequence comes from uncultured Erysipelotrichaceae bacterium, assembly GCA_964563265.1. GTDB lineage: Bacteria > Bacillota_I > Bacilli_A > Erysipelotrichales > Erysipelotrichaceae > UBA2212. The sequence goes on along the minus strand of CAZLWH010000034.1, from coordinate 8,797 downwards.
AACAATTCGTAATCGGCTTTCGGAGTGCCGAGAACCGGAAGTTTAGACGGGACGTGAACCGTGCTGTACGCACTGAACACCTTTTTGACGATGCGGTCTTCCAACGAATGGAAGGTAATGACGGCAATTCGGCCGTCCTGATTCAGAAAACCGATACAATCCTTCAGGGTCCCTTCCAAAATGGAAAGCTCCTGGTTGACTTCGATGCGCAGGGCTTGAAAGACCTGTTTGGCCGGATGACCTTTTTGAGACAAGACTTTTGACGGTAAAGCGGATTTGATCACTTCGACCAACTGGAAGGTCGTTTCGATCGGATGATCGAGTCGGGTCTTCTCGATGGCTCTGGCAATCTGTTTCGCATAAGGTTCTTCACCATAGGCGATCATGATTTGGATAAGACGTTCATAAGGATAGGTATTGACGACGGTAAAGGCATCCAAGGCCTGACGCTGATCCATTCTCATGTCGAGACGTGCGTCATGACGGTAACTGAAACCGCGTTGCGGATCATCAAACTGAGGTGAAGATACACCGAGATCCATCAGGATACCATCGACCTTCTCGACTGATAAGTTTTCTAAGATGCTTTTGATGTGGCTGAAGTTATCGTGGACCAGGGTGATCTTATCGGTGTAAGCCTGTAAGATCTCGCCGGCTTCCTGTATGGCTTGGGCGTCCTGATCGATGCCGATCAATCTTCCGGTGGTCAGTTTGGACAAGATGCCCAGACTGTGTCCCCCTCTGCCTAAGGTACAGTCCACATAGATGCCGTCAGGCTTGATGTTCAAGCCTTCCAGCGACTGCGTATATAAGACCGGGATGTGGCTCATTACTTGATGTACTCGGTGACATCTTCTGCCACGTTTTCATAAGCCGCACTGGCCAATGCTTCATAGTCTTCCCAGCGCTTCTGGGCCCAGATTTCAACATGATTTGAAACACCGAGGATGACACATTCTTTAACGATGCCTGCATCATCCATGAGATTCTGCGGCATCAATATGCGTCCGGCACTGTCCACTTCGCATTCGGCGGCTTTGGAGGTCACCATATGGATGTACATGCGGGATTCTTTTTTGGTCGTAGGGAGTTGGTTAAGCTGTTGTATGATGGTGTCCCATTGTGATGGCGTGTAGACAAAAATGCATCCGTCCAACCCTTTGGTCAGAAACAATCGTGTTCCCAGTTCATCACGAAAACGTGCCGGGACAATGATCCTTCCTTTACTGTCGGTGTTGTGTCGGTATTCACCTATGAACATGTTGGTTTCTCTCCCACTTTCTACCACAATCTGACACTTTCTACCACCATTATATACTTCATAGGCAAAAATAAAAGAGATTTTATCAATTTTGGATAAAATCTCTTGTTTAATCCTCGTTTTTTACTGAATCAGCCAGCTCAATACGGTGCTTAAGCGTTTTGCCCAGTCTGATTCATGGTGTTTTCCGCCCTCTATCAGGACCTCTTTGATGCCTTTGTTGGGCTTTTGAGACAGCAGTTGGGCGAAATGCTCATGGGACTTCGCATACTTCAGGTTGATCTTGGGATCATCCGATTCTTCCGTACCGATATCGAGATAGAATCTGGGCAAGACCCCATCAAAGACTTCTGCCCGTTTCAGCAGCGGTTTTTCCGCAACCCAAAACGCATTCGATAACCCAAAGGCCCCTTCCAACTCATTGGGATAACGTAAGATCGCAGCCAAAGTGATGAGACCGCCCAATGAGGAACCGCCCATATAGACCTTGGTGGTCGGGTATTTATCTTTGTAATGCGGCAAGACTTCTGTCATCACGTAGTTCAGGTAAAGATCCCCTTTACCGCCGGTGGGATAGTCGATGCCTTCTTCTTTGATTGATTTACGTATAAAAGGACTGTATTCAGCACAGCGCCCTTCAAAGGTCACCGCATTGCTGATGCCTAGGACGCGCATCTTAGGAACATCCGGTTGATTTAAGGCCTCTATGAAGCCCCAGGAGGTCCCATAGGCTGCCTTAGCATCATCGAAGAGATTCTGTCCGTCATGCATGATCAATAAGGGTCCTTCTTCATCATCTTTCAGCGTAGAGTAAAAATAGAAAGTGACCTTTCTATTTAAACCATCACTGAATTTTGAGTAGGACCGATAAGGTTTCTTGTTTCTCATAAAAAAAAGCGAAAACTCGCTTATTTACTGAGACCTTCGTAATGTCCGCAATTGGCACAGACATGATGGGGAGCCTTATACTCGCCGCAAGATGGGCACTTTACCAAACTTGGGACCGCCAGTTTATAATGCGTTCTGCGTTTTGCTTTTCTTGTTTTGGAAACTCGTCTCTGTTGAACAGCCATGAATCACACCTCCTATTCATCGTGTTGTTTATAATCTTTAAATATCGCCAGCCGGGGATCGTTTTCTGAAGCTTTGGATTTCTGATAATCCGCTTCGGTCATGACCGCCCAACCTTCCCCTTTAGGATACGACTTTAATCCGGGTTTGACAAGCGCAATGGGTCTCTCAAGCCAAATCGCATTGAGGATCCCTTCACTGAGGTCAAGTCCGTCTTTGGAGATCAGGAAGACATCGGGGTCGTCTTCTTCACTGAATCCGTAAATAAGCTCAGCACTTGTTGAGAATGCGTAATCAACATCTTCCAGCGAGATCGCGCAAGGCACGACCATCGTTCCGCTGATCTTAAGTTCAGCGAGGATATGATCCGTGTCTTTCTCATAAAGAAGTTTCCCAATCACGTGAACGTTCGCCAAACGGCGGATATCCATGTGCGATGGGATTTCCGTAAAGCTGATTTCTGAATCGAAATCAAGTTCTTGTTCTTTTAGAGCGAACAACTCATGTTTCGTCCATTTCACGGTTTCATCACCTAAAGTGTCAACGTTGATATTATAGGCAATAAGCGCCCTAAAGTCAAACATTAGTTATCTCATTTCAAAGCGCCCTTTAAACAGCTTGGATGACAGCGCCTTTCAAAATATGATACCATAGATTCCTGACCAAAATCGCCGGGATCGTTGTCGAATATAACCCCTTCCACAACGGCCATCTTTATCACCTTAATCAAACCAAAACCATCACCGGCTGCGATCTTTTGATCGCGGTCATGAGCGGAAACTTCGTTCAGCGCGGTGAACCGGCCTTGATCGATAAATGGACCAGAACCAAAGCAGCGTTGAATGCGGGTGCGGATCTGATCATTGAGCTTCCTTTTGCGTTGACGGTTCAAAGCGCGTCTCAGTTTGCGAAAGGCGCAGTGACCCTGTTGGATCTGGCAGGTTGTTCGGATCTGGTCTTTGGATCAGAAACCAACGACATCGAAACTTTACAGATCATGGCCGATTGTCCGATCAATGTCGATGCGATCAAAGAGAACCTCAAACAAGGCTACGGGTATCCCAAAGCCGTCGGAATGGTCCAAGGCTCTTATGCGCCAAACGATATCTTAGGCATCGCTTATCTCAAGGCGCTCAAAGAGACCTCAATGAAGGCGATCTGTATCCAACGCACCAACCGTTACCATGGTGAAGAACTCGATCATGAGATCGCCAGTGCCACTGCCATCCGTAAAGCCATTCTTAGCGGCCTAGACGTCTCAAACTATACCCCCATGGCAGATGACTTGATCTCCTCCTCTTTGATCAGCTATGCGCTTTATTACCCCTATATCAGACTCAAACTGTTGACGACCTCCAAGGAAGAGTTGGTCGATCTGTTTATGATGGATGAAGGCATGGAGAACCATTTGGTCAAGATGGCCATGGCTTATGATGATTTCGAATCCTTCATCACCAAAGCTGTTTCAAAACGCTATACCAAAGCCCGTATTCAACGGACTCTGGCTCATCTGATGGTCCATACGACGAAGTTAGAGATGAAACAATTGACCCCGTTGAATACGATCCGTGTCTTGGGTTTCAACGACAAAGGCCGAGCCCATTTAAAAACCTTACAGGATAATGAAGTCAAGATCGCTTCAAGATTCAATCAGATCCCCTTGCCTTATCGAAGGCTCGAACACCGATCGACTTTGGTGTATGCCTCCGTCTTACCCATTAGTGAAAGAAACCGATTGGTCCAGCGCGAAATCGAAGGACCAGTCATAAAAAAAGACTGAACATTCAGTCTTTTTTGTTGGATTGTTTGGCGGATTGTTCAAGATCGTGTTTGATCTTGGTGGTCGAGACCCCTTCGGTACGGGGCAGATAGACCACTTCGCACAAATCGGTTAGATAATCGAACTTGCCTTCCCAGTCATCGCCGATGGCGAAGATGTCGACTTCGTATTTTTTGATGTCTCCGCGCTTTTGTTCCCAATCGGATTCTGGAATGACCAGATCGACATAACGGATGGCTTCCAGCATCATTTTCCGTTCCGCATAGGAATGATAGGCTTTCTTGCCTTTGAATTCATTGATTTCGTCGGTAGATAAGGCTACGATCAGATAATCACCCAAGGCTTTGGCCCGTTTCAATAAACGGATATGGCCCCAATGCAGCAGATCATAGGTTCCGTAAGTGATGACGCGTTTCATTTATTCCTGCACGTTATGGTAAACGTTTTGGACATCTTCGATCGCATCCAGCATATTCATCAGTCGATCAAACATTTCTTTGTCTTCGCCATCAACGGTAACCCGTTCATGGGGAATCATCGTATTTTCAAGAACGTCGAACGCAACCTCAGGAATCAGGGTTTCGATCGCCGTTTTTGCGGCATATAAAGACGTCGGATTGACATAGACTGTCATAGATCCTTCTTCGACTTCGATGTCTTGGACATCGACATCCTGTTCGACCAAACAGTCCAGCATGGCGCCTTCGTCTTCATAGGTAAAGGAAAGGATGCCGACATTGTCAAACATATGGGCCACGGATCCTCCGACACCAATCTTGGATTTGCTTTTGGTAAAACAGGTTCTGACTTCACTAACGGTCCGTACTTCGGAAACGGTACGGTTGACGTTATCGGTCAAACAATCCACGATGATGTTGGAGTTATTGGGGCCGAAACCTTCATATCGCACAAACGTATAGGTTTCATCGGTTCCGCCTTTGGCTTTTTCGATGGCTCTTTTGATGACTTCAGCCGGGACCTGATTGGCTTTGGCTTTGGCGATCATCTGCTTCAATCCCTGATTCATATCCGGATCAGGAACCCCAGCTTTGGCAGCCATGTAGATTTCTTTGCCGAAACGGGAATAAACTTTGGTTTTTACAGCGTTGGTTCTGGCCATTGCCGCTTTTCTGACTTCAAATGCACGTCCCATAGGATCACCTCTTGTGTTTTAGTCCGGTATCATTATAAACAATGCAGGCTTCTTTTACAATGCATTAGGCTCTTAAACTGGCGTCTGTATGCTTCTTCAGAGCTTCCAGAATCGCATTGAAATGGGTCTGGATCTCTTCATCGTTGAGGGTATGATCAGCCGCCTGGAAGGCAATACTGATGGCCAAAGACTTTTTACCTATTTCGATGTGTTCGCCCGTATAGACGTCAAAGACTTCGACAGATTTGACCAAGGTTTTGGCCGCATCGGTGATGACTTTTTCGATTTGGGCCGCACTGACGTTTTGGCTGACGACCAAGGCGAGATCTCTGACGACCACCGGCACTTTGACGACGGCGTTATAACGGATCTTGGCGGTTTTGGTTTTCAGTAAAGGTTCCAGATTGAGCTCCGCCATTAAAATCGAGTCGATGCCCAACTTCTGAGCCAATAACGGATGGATACGGCCCATTAAACCCAAGGTCGTTTTATCCAGCGAGACTTTGACACACTGATACGGATGGAAGAACGGATGGTCTTCGACCGGTTCATAGCGTAAGCGATTCGCACTGTAGCCGTTTTCGGTCAACAGGGTTTCTATGATGCCTTTCAGCGAGTAGAAATCCGCTTCCCGGGTTTCTTTCTGCCAGCGATTGATCGTGATCGATCCGCTTTGGATCAAGGCAATGCGTTCCTGACACAGATCGATGTGGCTCAAGGTCGAGATCTCAAACAGCTGGAAATCTTTGATCTTGTGGGATTGATTGTAAGACACCGTCTCAAGAACACTGTTGAGCAGGTTATTGCGGATGTATTCGCGTTCATCGGAAAGCGGAGAGATGAGAAATTGCGGGTTCTCCAGAGGATAAACACCGTCTACAGTCTTGTCTTTGTTGACCAAGGTATAGGTGACGACTTCATTCATTCCGAAACCGACGCATAAAGCACGCAGTTTGTTTCTGAGTTTTTGTCTGTCATCATAACCGCCTTGCGTCATCGGCATTTCCGGCAGTGTTCCCGGCAGATCGGTATAGCCGACGAAACGGCCGACTTCTTCGATCAGATCCTGGGCCACATCGATGTCCAAGCGAGAGGTCGGGATCGTACAGACGATATATTTCCCTTCTAAGACCGGTCTGAAACCCAGCGCGGTAAAGATCTCAAGATCTTTCTCAAGCGGGTAAACATCGCCTAAGAGATCATTGATGTGTTGAGGGGTGACTTTGACGGTTTTCTCTGTGGTGGCCGGCGTTCCGGTAATCACGGTACTTTCAATATCTTTGGCATCCGCCAATTCGATCAACAGCTGAACCGAACGCATGACGGCTTTGTGGGCAGCATTGAGATCCAAGCCTTTTTGAAAGCGCAAGGAGGCTTCGGTCATCAGATTGACCCTTCTGGAGGTATGACGGATCTGAGCCGGCGCAAACTGCGCGGCTTCAATGATGATCCCATGGGTGCTTTCATCGATCTTACTGTCATCGCCACCCATGATACCGGCCAAACCGATGTGTTTGCCGTTACAGGTAATGACGATGTCTTCTTTATGAAGATGGATGTCGGATTCATCCAAGGTCTTGACAATGCCCAACTGGTTGTCTTTGACGGTGATTTCCGGCTTGGCCAGTTTGGAGGCATCATAGAAATGCATTGGCTGTCCGGTTTCGATCATGACATAGTTGGAGATATCGACCACGTTATTGATGGCTTTGATACCAACTGCATTAAGCGCCTGTCTCATCCATAAGGGTGAAGGCTTAACAGTCAATGTCTTGATCTTTTTACCGATGAATAAAGGACATTTGGCCGTTTCGGAAGCAACATGAAGATCCGTCGCTGACCCGATGGTTTCGTATTTCAAGTAATCCGGTAAAGTGACCTTACGTCCAAACAAAGCTCCGACTTCAAACGCCAAGGACCATAACGCATTACAGTCAGAACGGTTGGGGGTCAGTTTGACTTCCAAGATGACATCATCCAAGCCAAGATAGGCCAAAGGATCTGATCCGATGACCGCATCATCGCCTAAGACTTCGATCCCGGCTTTCTGATCGTCATTGAGGGCTTTTGGATCCACACCCAGTTCCAGTAAGGAACAGATCATTCCGTTGGATTCAACGCCTTTGATGCTTGTTTTCTTGATGGTGATCTTGGGCAATACAGATCCGTTTTGGGCTACGATGACTTTTTGACTGGCAGCCACATTGGGGGCTCCGCAGATGATGGAGAGCACTTCTTTTCCGGTATTGACGGTGGTCTTACTGAGATGATCGGACTCCGGATGTTTCTCACAGGTCAAAACCTGTCCGATGACAAGGTTGGTGCCTGAAGCCAAAGCCATTGAACCTTCGACTTCAAGGCCGGCTAAGGTCAAACGATCTGAAATATCTTGGGCGTTCAGTCCTGTCAGATCGACATACTGAGAGAGCCATTTTTTGCTTACTTTCATGGGTGGTACCTCCTATTCGAACCGATTGAATGCGGAAAGAAACCGCAGATCATTGGTATAGAAATGACGGATATCGTCGATGCCGTATTTAAGCAAAGCAACACGTTCTACGCCTAAACCAAAGGCGAAGCCGCTGACTTTTTCCGCATCGAAACCGGCCATCTTCAAGACATTGGGATGAACCATCCCTGCCCCTAAGATTTCGATCCAGCCGCTGCCTTTACAGGTCGGACAGCCTTTACCGTTACAGATATGGCAAGAAACATCCACTTCGACGGAAGGTTCAGTGAATTGGAAATAGGACGGTCTGAAACGGATGACACGGCTTTCCCCAAACATGCGTTTGGCCAAGAGTTCTAAGGTGCCTTTGAGATCGGCCAAAGAAACTTTTTCGCCGACGACCAGCCCTTCCATCTGAACGAACTGATGGGAATGGGTCGCATCATCGTCATCTTTACGATAGACTTTACCCGGACAAATGACTTTGACCGGAATCTGTCCGTTGTATTCTTCCAGCACTCTGGTTTGGATCGAGGTCGTATGGGTTCTCAAAAGCCAGTCGATGTTGATGTAGAAAGTGTCCTGCATATCGCGAGCCGGATGATCCTGAGGGATGTTGGCGCGTTCGAAATTATAGTAATCACGTTCAACTTCAGGGCCCTCTTTGACCAGATAGCCCATCCCGATGAAATGTTCTTCGATTTCTTTTTGGACCAATGTCAAAGGGTGAAGGGTCCCGACTTTCAATTTGGTGGAAGGCAAGGTCAGATCGATCTTGTCTTTTTCGAGGCCGGCAAGAATGGCTTGCTGACCGATGCGTTCCTGGGCAAAGGCATAGGCCTCTTCCAAGGCTTGTTTAAGGATGTTGACCTTCGCTCCGAATTTCGGTTTCTCTTCAGGGCTCAGATCTTTCATCTGAGACATCAATCCGGCAACCTTCCCTTTTTTGGACAGGTAAAGATTGTAGATCTCCTGAAGTTCTGCTTTGTCTGAGGCTTGATGCAGTGCCTCTAAGGCTTCTTTTAATACGTTTTCCATGGTTTTCCTCCTGAAAATAAAAAAATCGTCCCTACAGGAACGAAA
>CAZLWH010000033.1:0-11802 GCA_964563265.1 uncultured Erysipelotrichaceae bacterium | reverse complement strand
CAAGGTATAAGAGATAAAGGCCCAGGCAATACCTACGGTGATGTTGTAGGAGAAAGCCATCATACTGGCTGCGAAGAATGCAGGAACTGCTTCTGAGAAATCAGACCAGTTGATGTCCGCAAACGAGGAAGCCATCAAGATCCCAACGATGACCAAGATCGGTCCAGTCGCTTGAGCAGGTACAAGACCAACAAACGGAGCCGCAACGATGGAGACTAAGAATAAGATGGCAACGACAACCGCTGTTAAGCCAGTACGTCCGCCTTCTTCGATCCCAGCAGCAGATTCAATATAAGTCGTTGTATTTGAAGTCCCTAAGAGTGCCCCAACAGAAGTCGCGATAGAATCCGCAAACAAGGCTTTGTCCATACGACTTGAGAAACCTTTACCGTTTTCTAAAGCATATTCATCTTCTTTACTGAAGATCCCTGAACGACGACCCGTCCCAATGAAGGTCCCGATGGTGTCAAAGGTATCAGAAAGCGAGAAAGCAAAGATGGTGGTCAAGACAACAGGTAAACGAGAGGCGTTTGAGAAAAGTGAAGGTAAGCCATCAGTAACAGCTTTCCCAAAGATATTGCCCAAAGCAGCGAAAGCATCGCCGATGGCCGTAGGATTAACACTAGCAGCACTGAAAGTAACAACGCCCATAGGGATCCCAATAAGTGTGGTCAAGATGATGGAGATCAACATAGCGCCTTTTACTTTTTTAGCCAATAAGACAATCGAAATAACCAAACCAATCAAGAATAAAACTTGAGGAGCGGTTTTAAACGCTAAGAGTTCAGTATAACCTGTTCCGAATTCGTTGAATGGAGCCAATAGTAACATTCTGGCATCATTCAAACCAATGAAGGCAATGAACAAACCAATACCACCACCAATCGCGTGTTGTAGTGATAAAGGAATCGATTTAACGATGTGTTTACGAATACGAGTAACTGTAATCAAGATATTGATGATCCCACAAATGAAGACCATTCCTAATGCTTCATACGGGGTAAAGCCTAAACCGAATACAACAACGAATGTAAAGAAGGCATTGAGGCCCATCCCCGGCGCCAAAGCATAAGGTACATTGGCGAATAAGCCCATAACCAAGGTCCCGATCGCTGATGCGAAGACAGTAGCCAAGAATAAGGCTCCTTTATCCAATCCTGTATTCCCTAAGATGTTTGGATTGACGATAAGAATGTAAGCCATCGTAAAGAAGGTTGTAAAACCAGCGATGATTTCGGTGCGAACATTGGTACCGTAAAACTTAAGCTTGAAAAACTTTTCCATTTCTTTCTCCTTTTTCTTTCTGTATAGAACTAACCCCGCAAATAAAAAAAGTCGGGAGAAACCGACTCAATCGACATTCATAAAGAGAATGTCAGCCTTGATCGCTTTTCTAACCATAGTAGTAGGACCGTTTACGGTAGCCCTGTAGAGACTCCCTCACCATATTAGAGGGATTATGCGTTGGTTAATATGAATACTGTTTCAGTATATAGAAAAGAGCCTTTCTAGTCAATCATTTTCACGTGAAGCATGTCCATTAATTGAGCCTTTTTAACACCCAAAGCACACAGTCTCGCATAGAGTTTTTTGGTGTTCACGTCACTCAGATGATAATGATGGGCGACTTCCATTCTCAGCGCTGATGAATTCGGATGACCGCTAAGACCCAGTTCATACAGATCACTGTAGGTCAGGTCACTTTCGAATTCATTGAGCGTATAAAGATTGGATAAGGCAGCCAAGATCATCTCTGAAGAAGCGTGTTCGATCCCGACTTTATGTTTGTGCCGGGCATCCTTGGCTTTGAGGTGGGCCTGTTTGACATTGGGACAGGCCTCCACGATCCGTTGTCGGATCAGATCGCCTGGGGTATCCGGATCGGTAAAGACAATGACCCCTCGGGTCAAGGCACTCTCTTTGATGGTTTCCAAGACGTCATCAGAAAGATGCATCCCATGAGTAATGATGATTTCCGCATCGATGACCGTCTTGAGTTTATTGAGGTCATGGATCCCTTCCACGACGATGAGTTCTTTGATTTTCATAGGTCTATTATAAAAGAAAAGAAGTTTGATTCTTCATTAAATTACTTTATATTGATTGTAAACTAAATCGTAAACTAAATTGTAAACCAAATCGTAAACCAAATCGTAAACAAATTAAAGCTGTTAAGAGACAAAAATAAAAGTAAGCCTTGAGGCTTACTTTACACAGGTCATCTGACCTAAACTGTTTCTTTTCCATTTTAGAAATGCAACTGCCGTAACTTTAGTTCCCTTGGAGGACGCGTTATGAATGACGGTATCCAGGTAACTTTCTGTTCCGATGAAGAAGTCCAATCGATTGGTGGTTATCGCACCGCCTCGATCAGCAACAAGAACTTTGAAGGGCACGCCTTCAATGATCCCGCTTCCCGAAAAATGATGATTGGAGATTTCCAGAACGGTACATAAGGGGAAAGCCTTATCGGCAGCCACCAGATAATATCCGTCATACGTAATCCCTTGTTTCCAGCTTCCATTGCTTTGGCGGACCGCCGTCGCAGAAACCTGAAGTAAACTGGCCATGGTAGCCGTTTTAGCACCGGGTGCTTCACAACCGACACAATCAAACCCATAACGGGAGATGGTCTTGGCATAGAAGTAAGCGCCTTTAACGACCTTGGCGCCATACTGATAGGAGGCAGGAATCGCTTGAATGAGCGTTTCTGATCCCGGAACCTTGACTTTAGACAGGATATTCCCATCCATGTCGAAGGTGATTCGGTAGTTCACGGCGATTTGCGCCGGACTGCCGGAACTGATTTTGGAAAGAAGCCAGCTATAACCTGACCTTCCTGAGGTGAAGGGCAGCTCGATGACAGTTTGATCGGCTACGAATTCATACTCCGTAACCTCGATAATCTTGTAGGGCACCGTGGATGCACTCGACAGAAAGATGTTGTCTGTCGTATTCTGCAGGACAATGTCCGTGGACTGAGGCGTTGAACAGGCACTAAGTAGAACCAACACACTAAGCCCAATGAGTCTCTTCAAAGGGTTCAAAATTATTTCTCCTTGATAACGGGTGCATTTTTGCATAGATTTCTCGATTTGTCAAATTTTGGAGTCAAAAATGAAGGTTAACCGCTTTCAGAATGATCATTCGAATAATTTTAAGTAATTCTCGTGTAATTTCGCCTGAAGTTCATCAGAAGTGATTCCGCGCAAGGCTGCGACCTTCTCACCCGTCACTTTTACATACGCACTTTCGTTACGTTTTCCCCGAAATGGATGAGGTGTCAAATACGGACTGTCGGTTTCAATCAACAGATGATCCAAATCGATTCCTGTCGCAACGTCCACCGGAACATGGGCATTTTTGAAGGTCACCGGTCCCGCCAATGAGATATAGTAACCCAGTTTGATGAATTCTCTGGCCATTTCCAGCGACGAGGAATAACAATGCATGATGCCTTTTCGGTTGACAGGATGACTTTTTAATAAGTCATAGGTTCTTTGGATCGAGTCCCGTGAATGGATCAAGATGGGTTTATTCAAGGTGTTGGCCAAATCGATCTGTCTTTTGAAGACTGCTTCTTGGATCTGATGATGATCCGCGTCTTTATCCCAATAAAAATCCAAGCCGATTTCGCCGATGGCGATGACCAAAGGATCCTTCATCATCGTTTCCATCTCAAGCCAGTCGGTTTCGGTTAAGTTTAAAACATCCTCAGGATGAAATCCGACCGCGACTTTAAAGATCGGATCGGTTACCGCTAAAGCCAAAGCCCGTTTGGCCCCTTCGATTTGACAGCCGATCAGGATGATGCGAGAAACATCCGCTGCTTTCGCCCGTTGGATGACCGCTTGGATATCTTGTTCGAAATCCGCTTCAGCCAGATGCGCGTGGGTATCGATCCAGCTCATCTTATTTACCCAAACAGAATCGAGCGAAAAGTTCATCCGCGATCGAAACGTTGTTTTCGGTATTCGTCAAGCCAACCAAGGCTTCATACGCCGCCGTCAAATCAAGATTGATCAGATCGACCGCGGTGTCCTCTTTGATCGCTTGGATCGCAGAATCCATCGAAGCCAAGGCTTGTCTAACCAAGCCGATGGTTCTTTCATTATTAAGGACCGGTTTGGTGAAGACGAACTGATCGGCTTCATACCGGGCATTGAGTGCGTGTGTGAGGGCAGAGATGTCTTTGTTGAGGGCACTGACTTCCAAACGATCAGATTTGGAGCTGAGGTCTTTTTTATTGTAGATGACCAGGGTCTTATCGGGATCCAAGGTTTTTAAAACAACTTTCTCTTCCTCATCCAAGGGCTGTGATCCATCGACCACAAACAGGATCAGTTCTGCCGCTTTGATGATCTGTTTTGTTTTTTCGATTCCCAGCTTTTCAATGCGGTCTTCGCTTTCGCGGATTCCGGCCGTATCCATCAGATGCAAGGTCACTTTATCCAAACGGATGGTCCCTTCGACCACATCACGCGTGGTTCCCGGGATTTCGGTCACGATGGCCTTGTCTTCGTTGAGTAAGGCATTCAATAAGGATGACTTCCCCACATTGGGCCGTCCGATGATGGCGGTCTTGACCCCTTCCCGCATGCGTTGTCCGCTTTGGGCTTCTTTTAAGATCTGAACCAGTTTGTTTCTGAAATCCAGACATAAAGGCAAGAGTTGTGTTCTGGTGACTTGTTCGATGTCATATTCGGGATAATCGATGTTGACTTCAATGTGGGCGATGATGGTCAACAGTTCTTCTTTTAGTGGTTCGCTTAAGGCGGATAAGGATCCTTTGAGCTGATTCAAAGCCAACTTCGCGCTTTGGGCGGAATCCGCATCGATCAAGGCGTTGACGCCTTCAGCCTGAGCCAAATCGATCCGTCCGTTCAAAACAGCCCGTTGGGTGAATTCACCAGGCCGGGCCAAGCGTGCCCCTGCGCCTAAAATCAAAGACAGGATCTTTTGGGTCACATAGATGCCGCCGTGAGAATGGATCTCTACGACATCTTCTCGCGTATAGGATCGCGGTCCTTTCATGACCAAAACGAGGACTTCGTCAACTTCCTCATCGGTCAAAGGATCATGAATAAAACCATAAGTAATCTTATGGTCCTGGTTTTTTAGGTTTAAGTGTGTCAATTTTTCAGCGATCTCAATGGCGTCATCGCCGCTGAGTCGACAGATGGAGATGGCTTGCGTCTGTAAGGACGTCGCCAACGCCACGATGGGATCCAGTTTCATGTCAGTCTTCCAAAACTCCCAAGACTTCCAGTAAACGGTTAAGGTCATCATCATCATTGAAACTGATCGTCACGGATTTCGGGGCGATCTTGACTTTGGTTTGAAGCTTATCGGTCAACAGACGTTCCGCATAACTGTAATCGGAGACCGGGTTGGGATTCTTCGGACTGGCTTTTTTATCTTTGACCAGTTTCTCGACGTCGCGGGCACTTAAGCCTTCACGGGCGATCTTATCCGCCAAGGCTTGGATCTTTTGAGGATCGTCCAAGGTAATCAAGGGTTTGACTTGGCCCATCGTCAGGACTTTGTTTAAAACGAGATCCTGAACACCTTTGGGCAATTGAAGTAAACGTAAGGTATTGGTGATATGGACTCTGGACTTGCCGAGTTTCTTGGCCAAGGTTTCCTGAGTCATGTTCATTTTGACGAGAAGGTTATCATAAGCACGGGCTTCTTCGATGATGTTGAGATCTTCTCGCTGAATGTTTTCGATCAGAGAGATCTCCATCATTTCAGATTCGGTAAATTCCAAGACAATCGCCGGAATGACCTTCAGTTCAGCGACTTTGGCCGCTCTTAAACGGCGTTCTCCCGCAATCAGCTGATAACCACTAACCGCTTTACGGACTAAAATCGGAGTAAAGACCCCGTGTTCACGGATGGATTGGGCCAGTTCTTCGATCTTGACTTCATCGAAGTGCGTTCTGGGTTGATACGGATTGGGGTGGATCAATTCTACCGGCAAGGCTTCCGCACTGTTGGCATGGCTGTGCTGGAGCTCTTCCAAGACCGAATTGACGTTTTCTCCAAAAATCGCTTCTAAGCCTCTTCCCAAACGGTTTTTATCGTCAGCCATGTTTATGCCTCCTTGGTGTTGGCAGCCAGGACTTCTTTGGCTAAAGCCGCATAGGCTTTGGCGCCTTCCGAACGGACATCATATTCAAAAATGCTTTGGCCACGTGATGGGGCTTCAGACAGTTTGACGTTTCTGGGGATGAAAGAACGATAGACACGTTCTTTGAAGTATTTACGGACTTCCTGTTGAACTTCCAAGGACAGTTTCGTTCTGGCATCAAACATGGTCAGCAAGATCCCTTCGATGATGAGTTTATCATTGAACAAGCGCTGAACCAAACGGATCGTTGACAACAACTGGGTCAATCCTTCCAACGCGTAGTATTCGCATTGGACCGGGATCAAGACCGAATCCGCGGCCGTCAAGGCATTGGTGTTTAATAAGCCCAATGACGGAGGACAGTCGATGATGATGTAGTCATAGTCGGCTTTAACAATGTCGAGTTTGTTTTTTAAGAGACGTTCTCTTCCGACTTTATAATCGGCCATTTCCAGATCGGCACCCGCCAAATCGATGGTCGCAGGGACTAGGGTCAACGGAGGATGGGTCAGTTTCAATTGGGCATCCATGACGGAATGATTTTCCATCAAGACATTATAGACACTGAATTTGATGTGTTCTCTGCGGGTTCCGACCCCTTGGGTGGTATTGCCTTGCGGATCAAAGTCAACCAAAAGCACCTTCTGGTTAAAGTAAGACAAACCAGCGGCGAGATTGATGGCGGTGGTCGTTTTTCCGACTCCGCCTTTTTGATTGGCTACAGCAATGATTTTCCCCATGGGTCTTCCCTTTCTACTTCTTGAACCGGATCGTGAATTCGATCGCGTCTTCTTTGTCGATTTGTTTGTATTCGACCGGAATACCGGTCCTTTCGATCATCTTGATCGAAGCGATGATCGTATTGATCGCGATCTGCAGGTTGCGTGTGATGCCTTTGGTGGTGGGTTTGTGTTTTGGAGTTTCCGCATGGTGTTCGATCAGCGCTTCTGTCTGACGGACGTTGAGGTTTTGACCCACGATCTTCTTATAGATGTCGATGCGTTCATCCGGTTGAGCCGCCAATAAGGCACGCGCATGTCGTTCCGTGATCTGATGGGACGTTACCGCATCCTGGATTTCCTGAGGCAATTGAAGTAAACGGATCTTGTTGGCGACGGAAGACTGGGATTTGCCCATCTTCTGGGCGATCTTATCTTGGGTCAAGGCCTGATTTTCAATCATGACCAAGAAAGCTTTGGCTTCTTCAATGGCCGATAAATCTTCTCTTTGGATATTTTCTACCAAGGCCATTTCAGCCAATTGGGTATCGTTCACGTTGGTGATGATACAAGGAATGGCGGTAAAGCCCAACAGAACCATGGCTCTGAATCGGCGTTCACCGGCAATGATCTCATAGCCCCGTTCGATGGGACGGACTGAGATGGGTTGGATCAACCCGTTTTCTTTGATGGAGTTGGCCAATTCTTTCAAGGTCTCGTCGTCAAAATTTAGACGAGGTTGATAACGATTGGACTGGATCAAATGGACTGCAATTTCACGGGTTTCCTGCATAACTTCTCCTATAGGGGTTTCTTTTTGATTTGGTTGTAAGGACGGGGATACATCGCCTCAGTGGTCTTGTCTTTACGAAAGACGATGTTTTGTCTAAGCCCAGCGGTCGGTAATTCAATGGGTTTGACACTGACTAAGGAACAATGAAGCAACTTCATGGCGTTATTCGCGTCATCGAGCTCTTCCAAGGCTTTTGAGCCTTTCATCGCGATCATCAGACCGCCGACTTTGACCAAAGGCACGCACAATTCCATCAAGACCGGCAAAGGCGCCACCGCCCTGGCGGTCACGACGTCATAGTGTTCTCTGGTACAAGGTAGATTTTCAGCACGGTCATTGACGACCCAGACATTGGTCAAGCCCAGTTTTTGAATGACTTCGCTGAGGAATTGACAGCGTTTGGCTGTTGGTTCGATCAGGGTCACTTGGATGTCATCACGAAGGATGGCCAGCGGTAAGCCGGGAAAGCCGGCACCTGAGCCGACATCGGCGACTTTATCGCCTGCCTTAAGATACTCAACGATCAAGGCGCTGTCAAGGAAGTGTTTTTCATAGACCTCATCGGGATCGGTGATGGCGGTGAGGTTCATGACTTTGTTGATCTCAACAAGATACGCTAAATAGGTCTCGAACTGAGTTGCAACGGCGTTTAAATCGCGGGTAGTGAACACGCTGAGTGAGTGTTTGAATGATTCCTGATTCATACAAGAATTATAACAAATTCCTCTCGTCTTTTATCACGTTATCCGATTTGTTTTTCCGGATGGCCAAGAAATTGACCAACACGGTGATGTCGGCGGGATTGACCCCGGAGATGCGTGAAGCCTGGCCTAATGTCAAAGGTTTGATCTTGGTGAGCTTCTGGCGGCCTTCGATCGATAAGTGCGGAACACTGGCGTAATCGAAGTCAGGATCCAGCTTATACGAGTTCAGGGTCTCATGACGCTTGGCTTCTTTGAGTGCCTTGGCGATATAGCCTTCATACTTGATTTCGATCTCTGCCGCATCGATGACTTCCTGTTCATACGGATTGAAATCAAAGAAAGGTTTGAGATCCTCGCTGGTGATATGAGGCCGTTTCAGACAGTCGTAGGCGCTTAAGCCTTCATTCATATCGGTATAGCCCTTGTCTTTCATCAAATCGTTGACGCGATCTTTGACGGTATAGCGGACGGTTTTGAGATGTTTCAGTAACGCTTCGGTTTGAAACTGGCGGATCCGGACGATATCGATGCGGATCTGAGGCAGTAAGCCGATCGCATAGCCTTTTTCAGACAAGCGGGTTTCCGCATTGTCATGTCTTAAGAGTAAACGGTGTTCTGCCCTAGAGGTCAGTAAACGATACGGTTCCTGAGTGCCTTTGGTGACCAGATCATCGATCATGACCCCAATGTAGGCTTCATCTCTTCCCAAGACCAATGCTTCTTTGCCTTGGATCTTGAGGGCCGCATTGATGCCAGCCATCAGACCTTGTCCGGCAGCTTCTTCATAACCGCTGGTACCGTTGATTTGACCGGCACAGTAGAGATTTTTTATGGTTTTGACTTCCAACGTCGGATAAAGCTGAGTCGGTTCGATCGCATCATATTCGATCGCATAGGCATACTTATCGATGACACAGTCTTTGAGTCCAGGCAAGGATCGGATCATCTGATCCTGGACCTCATGAGGCATTGACGTCGAGAAGCCTTGGATATAGGTGGTATCCAGAGATCTGGATTCAGGTTCCAAGAAGATCTGATGACGGTCTTTGTCGGCGAAACGGACCAGTTTGTCTTCGATGGACGGGCAATAACGCGGTCCGACGCCTTCAACCAAACCGGAATACATCGCGGAACGTTTGAGGTTCAGTTTGATGACGTCATGGGTCTGTGGCTGGGTATAAATCAGATAACAGGGCACCTGTTCATTCGGATAAGCTTCCTTGGGGAAATCCAAAGAGAAGTGGATGAAGTGCTCATCCCCGGGTTGGATCACGCCTTGGGTAAAATCGATTGAATTTGTTTTGATTCGAGGTGGAGTTCCCGTCTTTAAACGGAAGGTCTTAAGTCCGGCGTCTCTTAAGGATTGAGAGAGATCTTTGGTGGTGGGCTGACCTTCAGGACCGCTGAGGGTCGCACTCGATCCAACCAGGATCTTGGAAGACATATAGGTACCGGAAGTTAAGATCACAGCGTCAGACAAGAGTCTTTCTCCGCTTTGAAGGAGCACGCCTTTGGCGATCCCGTCTTCAATGATGATCTTTTCAGCCACGCCTTGTTTGACGGACAAATGGTGGGTGTTATGGACGACGTCATCCATCATTTCGGAGTAGGCGACTTTATCGGATTGGACCCTGAGGCATTGAACGCCTGGCCCTTTGTTGGTGTTGAGCATCTTAAACTGTAAGGCGGTTTTATCTGCGGTCATGCCCATCTGGCCTCCCAACGCATCGATTTCACGGACGACGATGCCTTTGGCGGGTCCTCCTACGGAAGGATTACAGTTCATGATGGCAATACGGTGTTCATCCATGGTTAAAAGGAGGGTTTCAATGCCCATTCGTGCTGATGCGAGCGCCGCCTCGACGCCTGCGTGTCCTGCTCCAATGACGATGATGCTCATGGTTGTTCCTCGCCTAACTATTTTAGCACAGTCACGGCGAAACGAAGCGAGAGTCGCTTTATGTTATAATTGAACGGAAGAGGAGACCTTATGTTAAGCGAAAAATGTAAACAAGATATTTTAAAAATGCAAGTCGGGGAATTAACGGAATACCATATTTATACAGCCATTGCCAAAGGCATGAAAGACGAGAAAAACGCCAAGATCATTGAGCGTATCGGTAAAGAAGAACTGGCTCACTCCAAGATCTGGAAAAACTATACCGGGGTCGATGTCAAACCTCAAATGGGCAAAGTCAGATGGTTTGCCTTTCTCAGCAAGGTCTTCGGATTTACCTTCGCCATCAAGCTGATGGAAAAAGGCGAAAACAAAGCCACCATCTCTTATCAGGAGATCGCCAAAGAAGCTCCTGAAGCCTATAAGATCGCGGAAGATGAAGTCGCGCATGAGAATGCCTTGATCGATTTACTGGATGAGGAACGTCTTCAGTATGTCGGATCGATGGTCTTGGGTCTCAATGATGCCTTGGTGGAATTGACCGGGACCTTGGCCGGTTTGTCATTTGCCTTACAGAACACCAAACTGATTGCCTTAAGCGGTTTAATCACCGGGATCTCAGCGACATTGTCGATGATGAGCTCGGAATATCTGTCAGCACGAAGCGACGGGGCAAAGCATCCGTTCAAACAAGCTTCCTATACCGGAATCATGTATATCGTCGCGGTGGCGTTGATGACCTTACCTTATCTATTATTGGATGATTTCCGGATCGCTTTGGCGACCCTGATCGTCATTGTCATCACAATCATCTTTATCTTTACTTACTATGTCTCGGTGGCGAAAGATCTGCCGTTTAAGAAACGTTTCCTGGAGATGGTCTCCATCTCGATGGGGGTTGCGGCAGTGGCCTTCCTGATTGGGATCGTGGTCAAAGAAGTCTTGGGCATTACCATATAAACAAAGAAAACTTCGGAAATCCGAAGTTTTTTAATATTCAGTTGGGGTGGGGTCCGGCCAGATGAAGCGATACTGTTCTAAAGATTCGATACAGATGACAGTGACTTCACCGTCAAGGATCCACGGCGTTGACACCGTGAAGAAGCGGGTCCAGACCTCTTGACTCATCGATTCAGGGAAAGGCCAGTTTGTCAGATCATTGGAGATGATCAGTTTGATGGTGCCCATGATGGGGGTCGAATGATCTGTCGTTTTCATGTGGACCATTTCTATTGATAAGGGTCTGCCTCTAAAATCGAGTTTGAACGTAATGACGGCTTCTTTTGACGTCAGGATCTGATGATAGATCCACGCTCCGTTCTCGTAAACGGCTTGCTTGGAATCGGTGAAGGGATACTCTCCCAGTTTGGCGCGATAGACAAACTCAAACTGTCGGACATCCCCTTCCATCGTGTCACTGATCAAAACGGAATCTCCGATATGAAACATCAGACTTCTTAATCCGGTCTCCATATGCGGAAGATAATCAAACTTCAAGGCATCACTGATTGATTTTTCGATCGTGATGAGCGCGGTCGTGCCGTTGATCGTAATGC
>CAZLWH010000032.1:0-11805 GCA_964563265.1 uncultured Erysipelotrichaceae bacterium | reverse complement strand
ACCCTGTCCGCCCATCTCATCAACAAGTCCGTGAAAACCAACGAATTCTTTTATTTGCCGCCTGGCACCATGCATGCGATCGGAAAAGGCCTAACCGTCTATGAATTGACAACCAATCTGGACATCACCTACCGTGTTTATGATTATGACCGGATCCAGGCTTCAAGCGGAAAGAAGCGTCAGCTTCATATTAAAGAAGCGCTAGACGTCATCACCTTTCCTCAAAAAGCCCAATCCGGATTCATATTGGATCAGGCTCACGCTCAGATCACGACGCTGTTTGATGAACCGGAGATCTTTACCCTTGTGGAATGGAACACCAACGGATCGACCCAGCTTCCGATGGATACCTTCTATGTGGTCACTGTTATTGAAGGTGAAGGCACCATCGAATCGATCCCGGTCAAGCCTTATGATACTTTCCTGATTCCGAAAAACCGTTCAGTGCTGCACATCGAAGGCAAACTGAGGATGCTGGCAGCCACTTATCACGAGAAAGGATAATTATGAACATCACCGTCTTTGAATCGCATGAAGCCATGAGCCGTGAAGCCGCCCGTCTCGTCATTGAAGAAATCAGAAAGAAACCGGACCTTGTTGTTTGTTTCCCTACCGGAGGCACGCCTGAAAGGCTCTATGAGCTTTTGGTCGAAGAATACAAGGCAGGTCATGTCGATTTCTCCAAGGTCAGGGTCAGATCCGTCGATGATTATGTCGGATTGACACCGGACAATGATCAAAGCTATGCCTATTATCTGCATCATCGTCTCTTCTCACACTGTAACTTCAACCCCGACAACATTGAACTGATCGACAGCTGTGCCAAAGATCTGGACGCTGAATGCCGCCGCTATAATCAAAAACTCAAAGACGAAGGCGGTATCGATCTGATCCTGGATGGGATCGGTGAAAACGGCCACATCGGATTCAATGAGCCTTCTGACCATCTCTATGAACGATTCCATGTTGAAAAAGTCTCTGAATGGACCCGTCAGGTCAATGCGAGATTCTTCAAGAGCTTGGATGACGTGCCGACAGAAGCCTTGACCGTCGGTGTCTTGGATCTGCTTCAAGCCAAGACCTTCCTGGTCCTTTCCAGCGGTATGAAGAAAGCAAAGACTTGGAGCCGCTTATGCTCTGAACCTTATCTAACCACTGAGTTTCCTGCCTCGTTTTTAAAATTAGGCAGAAACGTGAAGTGCCTGATCGATAAAGAATCCGCATCACTGATCCCGAAAGAATAGCGTGAAATCCGTAAGGATGACCCTGATTGAACACATCAAAGCATAAGACTGATCCAGTCTAGTCGGAGGAATTATGGAAAAAAAGCAGCCGAAATACATCGCCATTGCGGAAGCGATTGCCACAGACATTAAAGAGGCACGCTATAAACCCGGTGAACGTCTTCCAACCGAATACGAACTCATGGATCGTTTTAAAGTCAGTCGCATGACGATCCGTCATGCGCTCAGTGAATTGGTCAGAAGAAAAGTTGCCCATACTGAAAAACGCCAAGGGGTTTTTGTTTCGGATATGGAGATCAGACGCAGTCAGGAAATCTTGGGCGTTACCGAGCTCTTCGCACGAAAAGGGATCACTTGTACCAGTAAAGTGACCCGTCTTGAACGCGGTCTTCCCAACGAAGAAGTCAAACAAGCCTTGGGATTAAAAGACGGAGAAGAGATCTATTATCTTTATCGTACCCGTTATGCGAAAGATGAAGTCGTCGTCATCGAATATGCTCATATCTCAGCCAAACATTGTCCCGGACTTGAAATGTTCAATTTTGAAAAGTTTTCGTTGTATGACATCCTTTATGAGCACTATCACCTTAAGTTGTCTTGGGCTAAAGACGATATCAGGGCTGAGATCATCAAAGGGTCTGACGCTTTGATCCTGTTGAATTCCAAGAGTGGCCCGGCCTTGACCGTTGTGAATATCTCCTATGATGATCATGATGTCCCGGTTGAATATACGCGACAGATCTACAACCACAAGGTCTTTACCTATACCGTCATCAGTACGGAAATCTCATCCCGTTACCAATCCAAAAACTAAGATGTGTAAAAATCCCACTTCAAGTGCCTAAATAAGTCCTATAATGGGGGTAAAGGGAAACCTTTATGATGACAGGAGGAAGTTATGGACCATACCACATTCATCATGTTAAAACCAGACGCCTTAGAAGCGCATTTAGAAAACAAGATCCTGGATGAATTCAGAGAACACGGGATCACGGTCTTAAAAAAGAAAACCGTGGTTGTCGATGAGAAACTCATCATGAAACATTATGAAGAAGTCATCGATCGCCTCAAAGACAAGATCCCTGATTTTGCTGATCGTATCCGCAAAGAATTCATCGATAAGACCGTCAAAGTCTTCGAGTTGGGCTATCATCATCACGACATCGTAGAAAAAGTCAGAACGATCGTCGGGGCCACCGATCCGGCCAAAGCCGATCCGGCTTCCATCCGAGGCAAATATGCCACCGATACGATGGAAAAATCCAATGCGGAAGGAAGAATGCTGAGAAACCTCATCCATGCTTCCGATTCTGACGAAAACGCCAAAAAAGAACTCGCTTTGTGGTTCAAATAAGTCAAGCCCACTTCGGTGGGCTTTCTTTTTGTCATTATGATAAAATCAAAGAAACGGATGGTGTTGATGTCTGATCGAATGCTTGAGATCTGTTCACCACTGCGGCTGATTCTGTTCGCCTTTGCATTCTTTCTGCCTTTGGTCGATGGATTGGCTGCGCTGTTGGTAAGATATCATCATCAATGTGTTCTCAATATGAGGCCATGATCTGATCATCATGATCGACTTGGGGTGTTCTTTGCATCTTTCAACTGAAACCGCAGACGCATGTGATACAATTACACACAATAAAGAGGTAAACCCATGGAAGAATTTGGAGAATTGACTGGTACACTGATTATTATATTGTTTTGGCTGGAAGCATTCCGTTTTGTCCTTAAACTTGTTTTCAAGAAATACGGAAGATGGATCAAGGAAAATACGAAATATCATCCTGTACTGCTGAAAACCATGAATCTCAACAAGCTGATCCATCCTTGGATCGGTTATCTGATCGTTGTTTTGATGGTCATCCATGCGTATATCCAAACCTATGGCTTTGCCTATTTCAGTTCAACAGCCCAGATTGGGATTGTGGCTGCCTTTCTGATGAGTGGGGAAGTATTCATCGGCTTCGCAGGAACCTATTTGATGAAGAAACCAAGACCGAAGTATTGGATCTGGCTGCACAGGCTGACGCCCATCTTAGTCATCGCAGCGATCCTGATTCATACCCAATTCGATTAACGCCCTCAAGGGCGTTTTTTTAAAAAGAAATTTGGTTTGAGAGGTCAAAAAAAAGAAGTCCGACTTGATTTTTTACATCAACTATTCAAGGATCAATCAATCACTGAATGAAGTTTTTTAAACATTCTACTATTTTCAGTTTGATGGATCAAAAAACCTTGGTTTAGGAATCAAACCGTAAATTAAAACAAGACGTATAGAATAATTTTCTGGAAGAAACTTTTTGTATGTGCGGATCATGATGAGCGGACGGACTGATATTTTGATTTCCATGATTTTTTTATTTTATAATAAATAGAAAACCAATTCATAATATAAAAGAGGATTATGCGTCATTCATGACGTTTTTCTGTCATCTTGATCACCCCACCCAAAAAACCATTTTTTTGAACTTTTTTTACCTGGGTGTCTCATTTTTCTGCAAATAATGCGCATCCAAATCCAATTTGACTAAGACACCGAAAAGAATAAAAATATATATTATTTAAATGTATATTGACAATAAATAGCGTAAGAACTAAAATATGGATGTATAAATGGGGTATTCATGTTTCAGTGTTTTTTTTGAGAGTACCCCAATCGGTTTCCTGGTCAAGGTAATCGAGTGCCTTAACTAGAATAATGCAGTTCGTAAGACAACCGGTGTTTGAAAGGAGATATCTTGGAATACAACGATTTGGCACTGTAACTACAATACGATTCCAAACAGTATTATGTAGTCGAGTCAATACATGATTGCGAATGACGTTTTGAAAATCACACCTTTCCAAATCGAAATTCCCATCCGGTAAATCTCCTTCATGGTTGTTGATTCTAAGTTTAACGATGTCGCAGTAAGAAAAGAGATGCTATGAAAAAATATAAAACCACTTCAAGCAAAAAGCACACCCAATTTACAGATCGTGTAACCGATGATTCTGTAACAATGATGGAACAGGAATCGATTCTGGATGAATCGGTTGACCAGGAACCATTAATCCCGCTTTCTCAGCCTGAGCAAGATTTCAAACAGGAACCGATTCAGGTTGAAGAAAGCGATCCGATCAACAGTGAATTGATTATAGACAATCCAATCGAGCCTGAACTCGAACCTGTACTGTTAAAACCAAAGCATAGAATTTGGACAATCATCCACAGTAAGAAGTCGCCTGAAACCGTTAATTTTTCCGCAAAAGTCGACGAGATCATCGTCCCGGAACAGAAAGAAGAAATTATGAAAAACGAAACATTTGTATCCACAGCATCCGATAAGAATCCCTCAGCCGTCATCAGTGAGATGATGACCATTTCAGGAAATGTTGAAATGGCGACCCCGTTGCTTCTCGCAGGGAAAGTCATTGGAAATATCGACTGCAAAGACAATATTGAAGTGCGCCAAAGCGGATCCGTCCAAGGCAACATCAAAGTACATTCGATTAAGTTGACCGGTGGAGAAATCAACGGCAACATCGTCTGTGAAGGAACCTTGGAAACGGATGAAGAAACCGTCATCACTGGCGACGTCTCTGCTGAAATCGTCATCCTGTGCGGTAAAGTCACAGGTCAAGTCAAGGCGAACGAATCGGTTTCCTTGTCTTCAACGGCTGTTGTCAAAGGGGATCTGTATAGTGCTTCCATCAGCGTCGAAAAGGGTGCTGTTCTGGATGGCAAGTATTCAGTAGCTGTTTAATCTAACGTATTGTGTTCTAGGTTGATTGGTGTGAAAATAACCTAACATAAGGATACGGGACCATCCGATAACGATGGTCCTGTCCGCCTAAAAATAAACGTTATCGTCTGTACGATCACCCTTTATAATGAGGAATCACCATTCTGACGATATTGAAATCAACACAGTTTTCTATGATTTAAGAAACCGCGCATTGCGGTTTTTTGTTTGGAAGTAATTCATCGTGTGAATTCGTCACCTGGCTTATTCAGTAAGAGAGTATGCTATACTTAATTCAAGCTTGCGCGTAGGCTCGCCCAATGACACAGTGACGTCTGATTCTGTCAGGCAGTCCTTCTTAAGGGTATGAGCGTGATGAGGGAACAATGAATTATTCGGTGATTATCGCTGCGGGGGGAAGCGGCAGCAGGATGGGGTTGCCTTACAATAAAATGTTTTATGTTTTGCCCAACGGGTCAACCATTTTGGAAGCGTCCGTTGATTTTTTTAAGCAGGATGAACAGTGCCAACAGATCATCATCGCGACCAATGCGGAAGATATGGGACGTTTGTCTCATCTTCACGGCGGCCGTATCGTCATCGTCAATGGCGGTAAGACCCGTCAAGAAAGTGTCCTCAGCGGTTTGATGGCGGTCAATCAGGACATCGTCCTGATCCATGACGGAGCCAGACCCTACTGTACGCCGCAAGCCCTCAAACGCTTGCTTGAGGCCATCGAAACACAACAGGCGGCCATTCTGGCTGTACCCGCGATAGAAACCGTCAAACTGGTTGAAAACGGCTTCATCATCAAAACCATTGCCCGAGAAAAGCTGATGAATGCCCAGACCCCGCAAGCCTTTAACACCAAGCTCTTGACCCTGTGTCATCAGAAAGCCCTGGAAGCGCATTTCGAAGCGACGGATGATGCCCAGCTGATCGAAGAATTCAGCGACGTTGCCGTCAAGGTCGTGATCGGAGACTATACCAACGTCAAGATCACCACGATGAAAGACATCCTCCGTTAATCAACAAAGGAGCCAATCGGCTCCTTTTCAGTACTT
The DNA here is from genome assembly GCA_964563265.1 of uncultured Erysipelotrichaceae bacterium. Lineage (GTDB taxonomy): Bacteria > Bacillota_I > Bacilli_A > Erysipelotrichales > Erysipelotrichaceae > UBA2212. The sequence goes on along the minus strand of CAZLWH010000032.1, from coordinate 5,769 downwards.
TATTGAATAATGGACTTAATCGTAAAGCGCATCCTGTTCCTTGCGTAAACGATAGATCGTCGTGGTCGTATCGAGCTGCACATCGGCTTCGGTCAAGATCGTATCAACAGGGATATCGCGCTTGGCTATGGTTTGACCTGCGATCAGTCCGATCGGGATCAGTTTCTTTTCGGAAACAGTCTTATGATCGATGGTCCAGCCTCGGACACAGAAACCGCCGATCCCATCCAAGACTTCCCCGGCTTTGATGTCTCTTTTGGAGACACAAACCGTATCAGAGACTTGCCCAAATAAAGGGGCGATCGCAAATTCATGGTTGAAATAGACTTTGGCAATGGTCAGCGGGGTTTCCAAAGACCCCAAATGGAAAGGACGATACAAGATCTGTCGATCGCCTTCCGTCTGCATCATATAGTTGATCTCATGTAGGACGATCGGATGATCTGTCTTGACAATCGCAAAGACCCCCGGAGCCAAACCATCGACATATTCAACACACTGATAATGATCCAAAACTCCACCTTCTGACGTTAAACGAAGCTGTTTTAAGGTTTCTTCAAGATTGCCTTTGGTACCATGCATTCCGGCCACATCGACTCTAAACCCTGTCGCATTGGAAAGCAGGGTCATCTCCGCCATGGTTTTGGTGCCGTCCGCAAACGACGCCAGCATGTGCGGTGCCATGCCTCGGCGATGGGCTTCTTCAGCCACGGAGTCCGGATTGGCATGCCAGCGGATCTTGTTGTTTTTGCCTTTTCCGGCCACCAAGACCTCCAATCCGATGCTTTGGGCAAACTGGACCAGTTCAAAGGTGCAGGCCGGCTCATCACCGTCACTGCCCGTATAAACCAAACCAGCCTCTTTAAAGCGGTGATACATTAAAGTTCCAATGGTGATGTCCATTTCGACATTGACCATGATGATGTGTTTCTTGGCAGCCAAGCATTCCAAACAGATCTGGGCCCCGACATCCGGGATCCCTGTCGCATCAATGACGATTTCAACATCCGGATGATGGATGACCTCTGAAAGATGGGCAGAGACAAAGACCTCATGCTGTTTCAAACCGCTTTTAAGATAGGTTTCTTTGGCTTTTTGGGCATTGATCAGGCCTTTTGAACAGATGGCCCTGACTTCGATCCCTTTGATTTGGGTGATCTGAGAAATCATCCCATAACCCATTTGTCCGGCACCGATGACGGCAACCCGGATGGGCTGGTCGGATTCTCCCAGCGCCTTCAGTTTTTGATAGATGGACATAGGACCTCCTGAAAACAATGACACTATTCAGTATAAGGGATTTAGGGGCTTATTTCAAATTGATAAAATTGCACAAATGGGGTTGAACCGTTTGACAATCCTGTCCATAACTCTTAAACTTATCTTAGGTCTTGAATTTTTTATTCAAGCAAATGTGAAGGTATCTACATTGAGGAAATCTCGACATGAAAGGCTGTGAAACAGTCATTGTTGGTGGTGGACCCGGTGGATATGTTGCAGCGATACGCGCCAGTCAGTTGGGACAGAAAGTCACACTGATTGAGCGGAACGTCATCGGTGGAACCTGTCTGAACGTCGGTTGTATCCCCACCAAGGCTCTTTTGCATACCGGCCATTCTTTGGTGTCTCTTAAAACAATGAATCGCATCGGACTATCTGCCAATGGTCTTTTAGACTATGCGAAGACGCAAGCCTGGAAAGAGACCCAGGTCATCAACAAGCTTAGATTGGGTATCCTCAGTCTTCTTAAGAAGGCGGAGGTTGAGATCCTGAAAGGCGAAGCCCTTTTTACATCGCCTTCGACCCTGATCGTCAAGACTGACGCTGAAGAACTGGAACTGAGCTTTGATCACGCGATCATCGCAACCGGATCCAGACCAATCGAACTGAAAGCTTTTCCGTTCTCATCCAGGATCCTGGATTCGACCGGTTTGCTGGATCTGAAAACGATCCCATCTTCCTTGGCCATCCTGGGCAGCGGATACATTGGCACTGAAATGGCGGAAGCGTTCAGTGCACTGGGATCCAAAGTCACCTTGATAGAAGCCTTGCCGACGATCTTACCGGCCTTTGATCCGGAACTTTCCGGTTTGGTATCCCGGTCGCTTCAAAAAGCAGGGGTCTCCATTCACTGCGCAACCGTGGCCAAATCAGTCACAGAAAACGCACAAGGCGTCGACATCACCGTTATGAAAGATCAGGAAACCCACATCATCAGCGCAGATTATCTGATGGTTTCGGTCGGCCGAAGGCCCAATACCGACCATTTGGGTTGTGATCTTGCGCAGGTCGAACTTGAAAAAAACGGCTGGATCCGCGTCAATGAGTCTTTGCAAAGCACCAATCCGAGGATCTATGCGATCGGCGATGTCATTGCCGGTCCGGCATTGGCCCATAAAGCCAGTGCTCAGGCCAAACAAGCCGCCGAAATCATATCCGGTCATCTTAAAACCATCATCCCTCAAACCATCCCCAGTGTCTTATATACTTCCCCTGAAATCGCCTGTGCAGGATTGACACTGGAAGACGCATTACGACAAGGCATCAACGCCAAAGCATCGAAATTTGCGATGGCAGCCAACTCCAAAGCAGTCTCCTCGGTCAAAGCGGAAGGCTTTGTCACTCTGGTCTTTGAATCAGAGCGACATCGTCTGATCGGTGCTCAGATCGCCAGTGAAGCTGCCAGCGAACTGATCAGTCTTTGTACCCTGTGTATCGATAAGGCACTGACCTTAGAAGACCTCACCCGCTTGATCTTTCCTCATCCCAGTCTTTCAGAAGCCCTTCTTGAGGCGGCTGAACAAGGCTTAGCCTGATAGACATCAGTGAAAAGGTAACCCCCCATGACCAACAACCCGTCACGACTCAGCGATCAGCAGTTTATCGAAATGTATCGTAAAATGTGGCTCATCCGCATCTTTGAAGAACGCATCGATGCGTTCATTGCGGAAGGCAAGATCCATGGTACGACCCACTTGGCCATCGGCCAGGAAGCCACGGCCGTCGGCGCCTGCAGCGCCTTGAATCCCGGTGATCTGATGATTTCGACCCATCGGAATCATGGCCATGCGATTGCGAAAGGGACCAATGTTGCAGCGATGATGGCGGAGCTTTTCGGAAAAAGCACCGGCACCAACAAAGGCGACGGCGGATCCATGCACATCGCGGATCTCAGCATCGGTAATCTTGGCTCTAACGGAATCGTCGGGGGCAATTATCCGATTGCCGTCGGGGCAGCCTTAAGTTCACAGATCTTAGGCAAAAACCAAGTCGTTTTGTGTTTCTCCGGAGATGGCTCTACCAATCAGGGCAGTTTCCATGAATCCCTGAATCTGGCCTCGATCTGGAAACTTCCGGTCATCTTTTTTATCGAAAACAATCAATATGGTTTATCCAGTGACATCAAACACATGACCAGCATCAAGGATCTCTCTCAAAGGGCCATTGCGTACGGTATCAAGGGCATCACCATCGACGGAAACAATATCCTTGAGGTTCTCAATGCGACCTCAGAAGCCGCTCAAAGGGCCCGTGACGGGGAAGGCCCGACCTTGATCGAAGCCAAGACCTACCGCTGGCTGGGCCATTCGAAATCAGACAAACACCGCATCTATCGTACCCGATCTGAAGAAGATTGGTGGAAAGTCAACAGCGATCCCATCCTGATGACCAAGAAGGTCCTCATCGATGAAGGCATCATGACGGAATCCTTGGCCAATACCATTAAAAAAGAAGCAAACAAAACCATCGAGGATGCGATTACCTTTACGGTAAACAGTCCCGATCCGCAGCTCAGTGATCTCACTGAAGACGTGTTGGCGTAAGGAGGCAAGCATGAGAAATATCACTTACCTGGAAGCCATCAACGAAGCCCTTCATGAGGCCATGGCTGCCGATGAACGGGTCATTATGATGGGAGAAGACATCGGTGTTTACGGCGGCGCTTTCGGCGCCACCAAGGGCTTGATCCACGCTTTCGGATCCAATCGTGTCCGTAATACCCCCATCTCAGAATCCGCCTTGGCAGGCGCCTGTGTCGGCGCAGCCATGACCGGATTAAGACCAGTCTTTGAATTGCAGTTTTCTGATTTCATTACGATTGCCTTAGATCAGATCGTCAATCAGGCCGCGAAAAACAGATACATGTATGGCGGTCAGGTCAGTGTTCCTTTGGTCATGAGGACCCCTGGCGGCAGCGGAACCGGCGCAGCGGCCCAGCATTCCCAAAGCCTGGAAAACTGGACAGCCCATATTCCGGGTTTGATCGTCATTCAGCCTTCAACGCCCTATGACGCCAAAGGCTTAATGCACAGTGCCATCGAAAATGATAATCCGGTCATGTTTTATGAACACAAGCTCTGTTACAAAATCATCGGGGATGTCCCCAAAGGCAAATATACGATTCCCTTGGGTGTCGCCGACATCAAACGCATCGGCTCCGACATCACGGTCGTCGCCACCGGCATCATGGTTCACCGTGCTTTAGAAGCAGCTGAACGCTTAGCCTTAGAAGGGATCTCGATCGAAGTCGTCGATCCGAGAACCTTGGTCCCTTTGGATAAGAAAACGATCGTGGACTCTATTTTGAAGACCCATCGTGCCTTGGTGGTCACCGAAGCAGTCAAACGTTCCGGTTTCTCCGCAGAATTGGCCGCGGTCATTGCGGAAGAAGCCTCCTTTGAAGCGCTGGATCATCCTGTCGTCCGATTGGCCGGCAAGGAAGTTCCAATCCCCTTTAGCGAAGGCTTGGAAAATGCGGCTGTCCCTCAGACCTCAGACATCGTCAAGGCGTGTCAGGACATCATGAAACAGGTCAACCAATAAAAGCACTTCCCAAAAGGGAAGTGCTTTTTATGATCAGGGTTAAGCGCAGGCGTTGAGGATGTCCATGACATCCTTTTCATTCATCGGGACATAAGCATACTCTAAGGCGCCCAACTCGACAGCGCGTTTCGCCATGGTTTCGAATTTAGATTCATCGATCCCGACCTCAGATAAACTCATCGGAATATCCAAGCTTCTGAAGAAAGCTTCGGTCGCATCGATGCCTTGATGAGCGAGCTTGAATTGATCGTCACTGAAGGGTAAATGCCAAACATTGACCGCATACTCGCAGAATTTATCAACGGTGTTTTTATTGAGGATGTGTCTCATCCAGGCCGGGGTCAGGATCGCCAAGCCGATCCCATGGGTGAGATCGTAATAAGCACTGAGTTCGTGTTCGATCGGATGAACGCTCCAGGCTCCGCCTTTACCGCTTCCGGTCAAACCGTTCAGCGCTAAGGAACTGGCCCAAACCAGATTGGCTCGGGCTGAATAATCCGTGGGGACCTTGAGCGCGATGGGGGCAAATTTGATGACGGTCTGAAGGATGCCTTCGGAGATCCTATCCTGGACATACGCATCCGGGGTGCTTTTGAAGTAGCTCTCCAAAACATGGGAGAAAATATCAGCCGATCCGGCTGCGGTTTGTTTCGCCGGTAAGGTATACAGGTAAGTCGGATCCACAATGGATGTTTTAGGCATGGTGGTCCAGTTTCCTGTCCCTTTTTTCATGTGATTGACCGGATTGGTGATGACCGCGCCTTTGTTCATCTCGGAACCGGTTCCGGCTAAGGTCAAAACGGTGACCAGCGGTAGGGCTTTGGTGATGAGATTGGCATCCAAGACCAGATCCCAGGCTCTGCCCATATACAAGGCTGCAGCCGCTACGATCTTACTGCAGTCGATGACGGATCCGCCGCCGACCGCCAGGATCACATCGATCTT
>CAZLWH010000031.1:0-11823 GCA_964563265.1 uncultured Erysipelotrichaceae bacterium | reverse complement strand
TGATTGTAGGCCGGGGTGGCTTTCTTGCGTCGTTTATCGGTGATCGCTTTAAGATAGCCTTTCTCACTGAGTTCCTGACGGATCTCCAAGGCATCCGGTAAGGTCGCATAGACGATCTGATCGGAGAGGATCCTGAAGTATTCGATTTCATTTTGAGTCAATTGGATCTGATTGGCGATGGCTTCCTGGCCTTTTTTGCCTTTGGTGTATTTCTGAAAGGTCTTGCGGATGTTGCCTTTGAGGTCTTGTTTTTCATCCAGCGGGATCATCATCGGTGCTTCGGTCTCAAAGTTGGTGACTTCCAGTTGTTTCATGCCTTTTTTGACCAGATAACCATAAGTCAAAAGATGATCCCCATAAACACGATACTTATCGCAGTCAAAGGCTTCATCCAACGATTCCTGAAGCTTGATCAGTTTGGATTCATTCTTTTTGATTTCTTTATTGATGAAACGGATCAGATCACCAGTGTGCTGTTTGATGCGTTCGTTTTCTTCCTTACGGTGATGAACTTCATCCAAGCCTTCCATCAATCCCATGACCTTGGCTTCCTGATTCAGATGGGTCAAAGGGATAATGTGGAAATCCTTCTCATGGATGTAGAGTTTGTCTGAGTTTTTGATGTCGGTCATCACGGATTCAAAGGTCGAAGTCATCAACCGGTGTTCGACTTCTCTGCCCAACAGAGGGGAGAAACCGTGAAACTGAGCGGCGATGGGTTCATGGGGATCGATCGAAAAAACAGTAAACGGATCTTTTTTATCATGGGCGTCGATGGGGACATACTGCGCAGTCGGGGTAATCGTACGTCGGTTGTTTTCAAAAGGCGGGATGCGTTTTAAAGCATCGACGATGCGGTTGTCAGAATCCACCAGGATGACATTGGCGTATTTGCCCATGAGTTCGATATACAAGGTCATTTCAATCGAATCACCCAAGTCATTTCTGAGCCTCAGATCAAACTGGACCACACGGTCCAAACCCAATTGAGCGATCTTGATGACGGTCGCATCTTCGATGTGCTTTCTCAGCAGCATCACAAAGGCCGTCGGTTCAGAAGGCAAGCGATATTCATGACTGGTGATCTGAAGTCGGTTATAGACCGAATGACAAGAAATCAAAAGCTGAAATTTCTGACGAGAGGATTTACAGGTAAAAAGGATCTCACTGTCGGAGAGATGATTGATTTTGTTGATCTTGAAGGGACAAAGCGCTGAAAGCTCGGTCGTGATCTTGTTTAATACGATTCCGTCGATGGCCATATCAAAAAGATTATAGCATAACTTGACTTATGGTCTGTAGGTGGGTATGATTTTATGAAATAGAGGGACACTATGAAAAAAGGATTACTGATTATTTTAAGCGGACCCAGCGGCGTCGGTAAGGGTACCGTTAGGGAATTGTTTTGTAAAGACCCACAGCTCAACATTGCGTATTCCGTATCGATGACGACCAGAGCGCGTCGAGACAACGAAACCAATGGGGTCGAATATTTCTTCGCCGATCGGCCGACGTTTGAAAAAGCCATCGCCGATGGCGATCTTCTGGAGCATGCCGAATTCGTCGGCAACTATTACGGCACTCCCAAGAAATACGTCGATGACCTGCGCAATCAGGGCAAAAACGTCTTACTTGAAATCGAAGTCGAAGGGGCCAAACAAGTCATCGCCAAAGTACAGGATGCCTTGACCATCTTCATCGTTCCGCCTTCCATGGAAGAGTTGGAAAAACGCATCAGAGGCCGACGCAGCGAAACGGAAGAAGTCGTTCAGCTGAGACTGGCCAAAGCCGCGAAAGAAATGGAAAAGCTTGGAACCTACAAATTCATCGTATGTAATGATGATCCGCATTTAGCGGCTCAGATCATCAGTTTGATTATAAAAAGACACATGGAATAAACAAAAGCACCCTCGGGTGCTTTTACTTTACGATATAGTAACGTTTATCCATGGCCTTTTGAAGCCATTCACGCACGTGATTCATGGAGGACTCATCCATGGCTTTTTTAAGAATGACAAATTTGATACGTTTCTTACTGGTGAGAAACAGAAAGTCTGCGTTTTCATAGGCGGATTTGAGCGAGTTATAAGGAATCGTATAGGTGGTTTCTGTCTTCTCGGCTGTGGTCTTAAACAGAAAGAATTCCCGAGTAAATTGATAAGATAAACGAACATTGGCCAAATTGGGATGCGTGATGTAGGCATTTCTGTAACCAAAGAACCACAGATAGAGTTGATAACTCAACATGGCCAGATACACCACGAGCACTGTAAAGTAATTGCGTACGTTGGCACTGGTGACCCTAGGATCATTTTGCATGACCAGGATCAAAGCGATCAAGGTCAAGGGCAAGACCCCATAACGCAGGATGTTGAGGCCAAGAACCATGACTTTATGGTGATTACCGCCAAATGCGGTAAAACGCTGAGATTGGACCCAGATTTCCTCATCCACCGTAAATTCAGTCATGATCTTGTTTTCTGTGAACGGTTCTGTCATAGAGACCTCCTTAACAATGACTTCATTATAGCATCCTTCAAGTTCACAGCTTATTTCATTGACTGATGATTTCCAAAAGACAATCAAAAAAAAGCACCGTTAGGGTGCTTGGTTTATCTTTTGTGGAATTTCTTGGGAAAGGCCGTTTTCAGTAGGGCCCTCAGATCATCGACTGAACCCATGGTAATGGCGCTTTTACGAATGGTGAAGCCAGAGGTTTTGGTGATAAAGATATAGAAATACTTCTTGGTTTCATAGGCGCGGGTACACCCCGCATAGTGGTGGATCACCTCAGAGTTTTCGTGGCTTGAAACCGTCGTATTGACGAAATGATCGGAATAAAAAAGGAAGGTCTCGTGAGGTACGGCGTTGTTTTTTTCAGGATCAAACATCTTGCGGTAGCGGACAAAGCGGTAATAACCCAGATATAGCAAATAAAACACCGGATATCCAAGCAACCATAAAATGGTTGACCAGTCTTCACTGAGATCACCATAGAACACCAGGGCGACCAGTGCGAAAGGAACAAAACCGAATGCAAGAATGTTGATCATCCAATACAGCAAGCGTACTGGCCAGGTGCTTCTCATTCCGAGAAACTGGAAGGTATAATGGTCAACATCGCTGATATCGAACTCTGCTTTTACGAGCACATTTTCATTCATAAGCGCTTACTTACACAAGATGTACTTCTTGTTGAGGACATGTTTCAGATGGATTCTTAGCGCGGTGAGATTGCCTTGGATCAGTCCTGATTTATCCACCACATATCCAGTACGGTTTGTGATGAGGATATAAAAGGCATCCTGGGTTTCATAGACCTTCTTGAGCATCGCATACTGTAGCTGGGATTGACCCGTTGCAAAGGCGGATGCTGAGGTCACATTGATCCCATCCTGATCAAAATCAAAGGTAAAATGCGCATGCATCTGAGGGGTCTTTCTGTAGGCCCTTTGGCTTCCGTAGAAGTATTTGAAGAGATAGTAACCAATGAGCCCAAGCGGGATCAACGCGGTCAGCCAATCAATCGCATCCAAAACGTCCAGATGATTCCCATAGGCCATCCCGTAATAGACAAGATTAAATACCGGCATCGCAAAACCGATGATCAACCACAAAGTGATCAGGATCCGTCGGTTGAACTTATAATTCACACCTTTTCCGTAACTGAACTTCCAATACTTTTCATACATCGCCTCGGTCAGTTCAAAATCGAAAAGGGTATGTTCCTGCGCTGTGATTTCTGTCATTGTTGCTCCCCAATCATAATGTGTTTATTATATCATGATTTAAACATTCAAAAGGATGCCTTCAGATTCAAAATGATCTGATAAAAACCGGTTTGGACCGGTTTAGAAGACTTGAATGACGCCGTCTTCTCTAAGACGGACCTGGATGAAACTGTTCTCGCCGAAGACGGTATTGAATTCTGATTTCAGGGTTGAAGTCATGGCTTTTGGCGCAAACATCAGGATCGTACCCGCAAAACCGCCCCCATGGACACGGTAAGCGCCTTGATCGATTAAGGCATTCTCTGCCATCATCAGCGCTAAAGCCAAACCTTGTTTGGATTCATGCTTGTTCCAGACGTTTTGAAGGTTGGTCGCAGAGGATCGTCCAGAAGCGATGATGTGACGAAGGAAAGAAGGAAGATCTTGTTGATCCAGGGCTTTCTTCAGTTCCAAGACTCTCGCATTCTCATGGAAGAAATGATGGCCTCTCAAAAGGACGCGTGTATCAAACGCTTGGTTGAGCTGAGAGAGGTTTGAGTAGAAATCCTTGGGATCGACTCTGGATAAATAATCTTGTTTGAAAGCGTGAGACAAGGCTTTACAGTCTTCAAAGATCTCAGCGTAATCGGATGACAGATCCGCATGAGATCCTCCGGTTTGGACCAGGCACAGATCCATCGGTTCAAACAAGCCGTGGGAATCGATCTTGGTGACGATCGGATTGGCTTTCTCATAAAAGTCGATGGCACAGAAACCGCCATGGGCGATGACCATCTGATCCCACTCATCCTTAAGGTTGCCTTAGGCAAATCCCCTTCGATCAAGATCTTCGGGAATGATTATCCGACGCCTGACGGAACCTGCATCCGCGACTACATCCACGTCACCGATCTGGCGGATGCGCATGTCTTGGCCTTGAAAAAACTGCTTGAAACCAGACAATCCGCAACCTACAACTTAGGCAACGGATCCGGCTTCTCGGTCAATGAGGTCATCGAAATGGCCCGTCAGGTGACCGGCCATCCGATTCCTGCCGACATCGTTGCGAGACGCGCCGGTGATCCGGCCATCTTACTGGCTTCCTCTCAAAAAGCCATGCTGGAACTGAACTGGCAACCCAAACATCATGAACTCACCTCGATCATTCAAAGTGCCTGGGCCTTCCATCAGTCTCATCCTGACGGTTATCAGGACCAATAATCCATCTTCCTCCTAAAGGCCTCGTGATCACGGGGCCTTTTAAGTCGGCATTTCCGATGGAATGGGCTGAGGTTTGTTATAATAAGGATATGAACCTCTGCGATGTCTATATTGAACACAAAACCATCAAACTGAACACCCGCTTCAGTTATCTTTCCAGTGACCCGATCTTAAAAGGCACGCGAGTCAAAGTCAACTTCCACAATCAGGCGTGTATCGCCATGGTGGTGGCCTGTCAGCCCTTGACCGATGACCTTCAGAAACACTATGACGACAACAAGATCACCTTAAAAGAAATCCTTGAGGTGGTCGATCCGTCTCCCATCCTCAACGAAGAACTTTTGGCTTTGGGAGAGACCGTGGCTTTGGAATCTCTAAGCAGTGTCATGGCCTGTTATCAAAGTATGCTTCCAAAAATGCTCAAACCCAACTCCAGTTTCAGAGAAGCCAGAGTCGAAACCATGGCCCATCTCGATCATGAACCGATTAAGATCACCGATAAACAACAGGCTGTGCTGGATGAACTGCGCATCGAAGATAAGATCCTTTCTGTCTTGCGCAAGGAATTCGGATCATCCATCAATACCCTCATCAAAAACGGCAACGTGACCACCTATGAGCGTGAGATGAGTTATGTGGTGCGTCCTTTTGAAAAGATCCTGGCCAGCTATGACCTCAGTGAGGCTCAAAAACAGGCTTATGAAACCATCAAGACCGCTTCCCAACAGGTCTTGTGTTTGTATGGTCCTACCGGCAGCGGTAAGACGGAACTCTATCTTAAACTGGCGGAAGACGCCATGGTTTCAGGTAAGCAGGCTTTGATCCTGGTGCCTGAAATCGCCTTGACGCCGTTGATGATCAAACGGGTCCAGAACCGTTTCGGCCAAGACGTCATCGTTTATCATTCCCATCTTTCCGATCATGAACGTTACTTACAGTATCAACGCGTCTTAACCAAAGAAAGCCTGGTGGTCGTGGGCACACGATCCGCCGTCTGGCTGCCGTTTGATAAGCTGGACATCATCGTTTTGGATGAAGAACACGATCATTCCTATAAACAGGAAAATGCCCCGCGCTACCACAGCCGCGATATTGCGATCCACAGGGCCAAGTTCTTTGGATGCAAAGTGGTGCTGGGTTCAGCCACACCGAGCTTTGAGACCTACGCACGGGCTCTAAAAGGCGTCTATGGCCTGGTTAAATTGCCCAAACGCATCAGCGGGATCTTGCCGACCGTGACCGTGACGCCGCCGGATTTCAGGTTCAATCCGATCCTGTCTCCCAAAGTGGTCATCGCCATCCAAAACCGGCTCGCTTTGAACCAACAGATCATCATCTTACTGAACCGCAGAGGCTATGCCCCTGTTTATCAGTGCCTGTCTTGTTTCTCTTCCGTATCCTGTCCGCATTGTGACCGCTTGTTGAGTGTCCATCGAGACAGTCATCTCTTAAAGTGTCACTCCTGTGATTATCAGACCTCCTTGATCAAGGTCTGTCCGGTCTGCGGTCATGATGAATTGCGCATGGTGGGGATGGGGACCCAAAAGGTCGAAGCCGAACTGAAACGTCTGTTTCCCAGTGCCAAAGTCATCCGGATGGATTCCGATTCCACCACCGGTAAAGACAGCCATGAGCGAATCTTAAGCGCTTTTGAATCTCATGAAGCCGATATCTTATTGGGAACTCAAATGATCGCCAAAGGCTTGGATATTGCCAATGTGACCTTATCCTTGATCCTGGATATCGATAAATCCTTACTGAGAACGGATTACCGTTCTGTTGAAGATGCCTTTGACCTGATGGTTCAGGCGGCTGGAAGAAGCGGCAGGGGAGCCATCCAAGGCGAGGTCATCTTCCAAAGCGCCCTCAAGGATCATTACGCCATCAAACTGGCCATTACCCATGATTATCCGGCCTTCTTCAATAAAGAAATGAGTTACCGTAAATTGGGTCAGAACCCGCCTTACAGTTATTTGATCTATGTGACCTTGATCCATAAAGACGATGACCTCGTCCAAAGCGAAGCCTTTGCGATGTTTGAGACTTTAAAAGCCAAGGAAGTCGAAGTCTTGGGTCCGTCCGATCTGGGCAAACTCAAAGATGTGTATCGTTACCGCCTTATCGTCAAAGGAAAGGATCTTGATATGATCAGAAAAACCGTAGCTTCCGTCATTTACGATAAGACCCTCAAATCAGAACTCATCGCGGATGTGAATCCGATGGCGGTCTTATGAGAAAACCAAGAACGATTGCCTATGACATCCTGTGTGATGTCTATCTCAACGGTCAGTTTGCGAATCTGGCCCTAAAACAGAGCCTACAAAGCGTCCCTGATCAAGACAAGAACCTGATCAGTGCTTTGGTGTATACGACGATCCGTCATCAGCTTGCGGCACGCGCCCAATGGATCGATCTGGTGGAGATCAAACCCAAGGAGAAAATCGGTTTGATCATCGATCTGGCTGTGATCCAGTTGTTTTATTTCGATCGGCTTCCTGACTATGCGGTGGTCGATGAGAGCGTTGCCTTAGCCAAGAAAGATCATATTTCTTCGGCCGGCTTGGTCAATGCGGTCTTAAGAAAAGTCGTTGAACGCGGTCAACAGGAACTCATCGGTGTGGATGTGATCGCGACTCAGGCCTTGAATTTATCGATTCCGTTGTGGATCTATAAACTATGGGTCAAACAGTTTGGGCAGGATAAAGCCTTCAAGATCGCTTCTTCCATGAATGAAGAAGGACAACTGACTGCCCGCATCAATACCTTAAAAGCCGATCCCAATGAGATCTATGCGGATGAGCGTGTCAACAAAGGCATCTTAAGTCCTTTGGCGATCCGCAGTTCTGAGGCGCTGTTGAATTCGGAGTGGTTCAAGGAAGGCAAGATCGTCATCCAGGATGAATCCTCTCAGTTGGTAGCCTTGTTCAGCGGGGTCAAAGAAAACGACCGTGTCTTGGATCTGTGCTCAGCACCGGGATCCAAAGCGACCGCGATGGCTGCGATGATGAACAATACCGGATCGATTTTGGCGTGTGATCTGTATGCGTCACGGCTTGAACTTGTTGAAAAACAAGCCGAACGCTTGGGGGTCACCAATCTGAGTACCCTGTGTATCGATGGGCGATTGATCGGCAATCAAAACCTGAAACAATTCGATGTGATCCTGGTGGATGCGCCGTGTTCGGGCTTGGGGGTCTTGCGTCATAAACCCGACATCAAGGTCCATCTGTTACCGCAAACCTTGGATGAGTTGACCGTCTTACAGAAAGAACTCTTGGATGCGGTCGCACCGATGACCAGAATCAACGGAAACCTCATCTATTCGACCTGTACTTTGAATCGTAAAGAAAATGAACTTCAGGTCCTGCGTTTCCTTGAGGACCATCCGGGCTTTGTCTTGGTGGAAGAACGACTGATCTTGCCCTATGAAACGGACAGTGACGGTTTTTATATGGCTAAACTGAGGCGCTTAAAATAAAGTGTGATAAAATACTCTTGATATGAAACTCATCTACGATTACAGTTTAGAAGCCCTCAACCAATGGGTCTTGGATCAGGGACTTAAATCTTACCGGACCAAACAGATCTATCAGTGGCTCTATCAGAAAAGAGCGACCGATTTTGAACAGATGACCGATCTCAGTAAAGAACTGATCGGACTTTTAAAAGAACACTTCATCATTACCCCGCTGACTCTGGTTCAGCGTCAGGAGTCCAAAGACGGTACCGTAAAGTGCCTTTTTAAGCTCTTAGACGGGTCATTGGTTGAAACCGTGTTGATGATTTATGACTACGGGAATTCCGTCTGTGTGACCTCTCAGGTGGGTTGTAACATGGGCTGTACCTTCTGTGCCAGCGGATTGTTGAAAAAGAACCGTGATTTGAGTGCCGGAGAACTGGTGGCTCAGGTCATGGCCATTCAGCATGAGCTGGATCAAAGAAACGAACGTGTCTCTCACGTCGTCGTCATGGGATCCGGAGAACCTTTCGACAACTATGACAACGTCATGACCTTCATGAGAACGATCAATGCGGATCACGGTTTGTCCATCGGCGCACGACACATCACCGTGTCGACCTGCGGGATCATTCCCAAGATCAATCAATTTTCAAAAGAACATACCCAGTTCAATCTGGCCGTGTCTTTGCATGCGCCCAACGATGAACTCAGAAGCACACTGATGCCGATCAACAAGGCCTATCCTTTAAAAGAACTGATGGCTTCCTTAAAAGCCTACAGTGAAGAAAACAATCGCCGTCTGACCTTTGAATACATCCTTTTGAAAGACGTCAATGATGCGGATGAGCATGTCCATCAATTGGCCCACTTGGTCAAGGGCATGAATGCCTACATCAATCTGATCCCCTACAACGTGGTCGATGAGCACGGGTATAAACAAGTCGGTTTTGTCCAAGCCATGAAGTTTTATGACAAACTGATGAAATGTGGGGTAAAATGTACGTTGAGGCAGGAACACGGATCAGACATTGATGCCGCCTGTGGACAATTAAGGGCGAAAGCAGAGGGGAAACTATGATCGTCACAAGCAGGACCGACATCGGTCGCCACCGTAAAATCAACCAAGACAGTTTTCTTGTCTTAAAGCACGAGGGTTTTACCCTAGTTTCGGTCTGTGACGGGATGGGCGGCGCCAATGCGGGGGAAGTCGCATCCGCAAAAGCCGTGGAATATCTCAAGACCGAATTCGAAACTCATCCGCCTTTAACCGCTGACGTCGATGAGATGCGCGCTTGGCTGAAAGAAACCATCAGCGGGATCAATCTGAAACTCTATACCTTAGCGTCATCTTCCGATCAATATCACGGCATGGGCACCACCATGGTGTGTGTTCTTCATCACAAGAAAGCCACGGTCATGGCCAACATCGGCGATTCCCGTATCTATACCTACAGCGATGCTTTGCGTCAGATCACGATGGATCATACCTTGGTCCAAGAATGGATCAATCAGGGCCGACTCAGTGAAAAAGATGCCAAGATCCATCCTCAGCGCTAGATCCTGACCAATGTGCTGGCAATCTTGCCGGAAGCGGTCATCGACCTGTTTGAATTGGATGAAACCGTTAAACTGATCCTGTGCTGTTCAGACGGACTGCACGGCTATGTCGAGGATGACGAGATCGAAGCGATCTTGAAATCGAAGGATGATCAAGAATCCAAGACCCAACAACTGATAGACCTGGCCAATGCCAAAGGCGGTTATGACAATACCACCGTTGTGCTGATGGCCCTTTGAGGATAACCATGAAAGAAATGATTGCGAACCGTTACATCATCAATAAAAAACTCGGCGAAGGCGGTATGGCCGATGTTTATCTCGCCCAAGACAGTTTCCTGAATCGTGAAGTTGCGATCAAGATCCTGCGCGGCAAGCTGTCCTTGGATCCGGTTGCGCTCTTGCGTTTTCAGCGTGAAGCCAATGCGGCCAGCCGTCTGAATCATCCCAACATCGTGGAGATCTATGATGTCGGTGAAGACAAAGGCCAACACTATATCGTCATGGAATACATCCGCGGTAAATCCCTGAAAGAACTGATTTCTCAACGGGGCGCCATGGATCAGCAAGAAGCCGTCCAAATCATGGATCAGCTGTTGTGTGCCATCATTGATGCCCATAAAAACAACATCATCCACCGTGATATCAAACCTCAAAACATCCTGGTCAAGGATGACGGTACGGTCAAGATCGCCGATTTCGGGATCGCGACGGTCTCCGATGCGGTCCAACTGACTCAAACCGATACGGTCTTGGGATCCGTTCATTACTTGGCTCCTGAATTGGCTCGCGGGGAGATCGCGACTTTCCAAAGCGACATCTATTCTTTGGGAATCACTTTCTATGAACTGCTGAGTGGCAAAGTGCCGTATACCGGCGAAGCTCCGGTCCAGATCGCCATGAAGCACATGCGTGAAGAATTGCCTTCCGTGCGTGAATTCAATCCTTCCGTTCCTCAGGCCATGGAAAACATCATCATCAAAGCCGCGGCTAAAAATAAGAACCACCGGTATAAATCAGCCTCAGAAATGTATGATGATCTGATGAGCTGTCTCAAAGATAAAAACAAAACGGTCGCGAAACTGGAATTCACATCCGACACCATGAATGACAGTACGATCATGATCGATCAGGTAGCCAATATGACCCCCACCAAACCCAAACGTAAACTCGGAATCCTTCAGGCCTTGATCGGATTGACGATGATTGCTTTCGTCGCCATCGGCATCATTGGTTTCAGTCTGCTGAGCGGGATTCTGAATCCTCCGGCGACCTTTGTCACGATCCCTGAGGTCGCTCAGATGAGCCGCACCGAAGCTGAAGACGCGCTCTTAGCGTTGGGTCTGACTGTTTCTGCCAATGTGAAATATGAAATGACGGATGATATCGCTGCCGGTCTGATCGTCAAGGTGACCCCCAGTTCCGGGACCCAGATCGAAAAAGGATCGCTGGTCAAACTGACCATCTCCAAAGGCATGTATTTTGTCATCGGCAATTATACCAGTCAGCAGATCGACGCCGTTGAACTATTGCTGGCAGGCACCAAAGTCACCATCCGCAAACAGTTCGATTTTGATTCCAGCGAACCAGAAGGCACCATTCTGAAACAGGAATACCTTTTGGAAGGGGATAAGATCGACCCCAACATGACTCAAGAAATCAAGCTGACCATTGCAGGCAAGGTTCAATTTACCATCCCGAACATGGTGGGCTATAACGTATTGATTGCTCAGGAACAACTGGTCGCCAACGGGGCTGTCGTCACCCTTAAAGCCCTGGATACCACCGCCATGACTCCTGAAGAAATTGCATTGCTCACGAAAAACGTGGTCATCTCGATGTCTCCGGCAGCCAATACCTACTACATCCAGACCT
>CAZLWH010000030.1:0-11830 GCA_964563265.1 uncultured Erysipelotrichaceae bacterium | reverse complement strand
AGACACTTCCCTAAACATGGCCACGATCTTCTGTGCGACTTCAGTTTCACTGACTCCGACCTTCAATAAGGAAGGGACTTTGGCCATGACCATGTCATTGATTTGACTGGCTTGTCTCATCAGATCGATCTCGTGTTCATCTTTGATCGAACGGATCTGATCCATCATCGTATCCAGATGATAATCAGCCAAGGGTCTCATCTTCATCAGTCTCAGTAAGAAACCGCTGGGCAACGCATGGTCAACTTTTAAGGTATCGCCATGCCAATGCTTCATCAACTGGTCGATCGGATCTTCTTCATCACCAAAACGGACGATGGTCAGCAGATCATTCTCATAAGGGAAAAGCTTGTTTAAAAACAGGATGGCTTGATTATCCTGAAGCAGCAGGCCTAAAAAACGTTCTCCGACTTCAAAATGGGTCCCGATCAGATATTGGATCATTTTGGGATCGGCGACCAAGACAGGGTGACGCGCCAGCGTCAATGCACGAGTGATATTCATACGGTTACCTCAATAAAATCAGTGTATCACAAAACCGTACGGCTTGTATTTTAGGTCGGTCTTGGTTATCATTAGAGAGCACAACAGGAGAAACACTATGCAAAACCCAATCGTCACCATCACCATGGCCAGCGGTAACACGATCACTTTGGAACTTTATCCCAATCTTGCTCCGAATACTGTCGCCAATTTCGTGTCTTTGATTCAAAAAGGATTCTATAACGGACTGATCTTCCACCGTGTCATTCCCGGCTTCATGATCCAAGGGGGAGACCCCCAAGGCACCGGCACTGGCGGTCCAGGTTATCGTATCCAAGGCGAATTCATCAACAACAAAATCAACAATGATTTAAAACACAGCCGCGGAGTCATCTCGATGGCCAGATCCGGTCATCCGGATTCTGCCGGTTCCCAGTTCTTCATCATGCACAAGGACTCAGGTCATTTGGATGGCCAATACGCGGCTTTCGGTAAAGTCCAAAGCGGACTGGAAGAAGTCGATCGTATCGCATCCGTAAAGACAGGCCCCAATGATAAACCGGTCGCTAAGGAAGTCATGACGTCCGTGACCGTCGAAACCTTCGGCGAAACCTATACTGTAAAAACCTTATAAAAAACAAAAAAGAGCTTGCGCTCTTTTAGTTTTATTCGACTTCCAGTTTGTGTTCCAACAGCCACCAGGAGGCAATGCCTAAGATGGCGATGAAGACGCACGTCAGGGAGAAGTCTATGCTGTAGACAGCTATATTGACGACGCCACCAAACTCCATGTTGTTGATCAGGATCGATCCTGAATTGGCCATATAGGCAACACCGCCAATCAACAACAAGACAGCGGCTTCGATCCAGGAGAGGATACTGCCGATGATCATATAAGCAGCGACCCCGATGGCCAGCTTGCCTTTTTTGATGAAGGAGGTATTGATCAAGGTCATGATGAAGACCAAGAGGGTCAGATCCTTGATCCCGTTGACAAAGGTCAAGGGCGCCTGAACAAGCAAGGCTCTGAGGACTTCCCATTGGAATAAGGAAGAGGCAACTTCATTGAGGAAATTAAGGAATCCGCTGAGGCTGGTTACGCCAAAGACATTATAGAGCATGTTATAAATGCCATAGAAGATCATTGATGCTGTAAAGAAGGCCACAGAGGTCAGGATCGACCAGATCATTCCGGTGATGATTTTAGAGATGATGGTCGTATGGGTCTTGACCGGTAAGGTCATCGTCAGATAGCCTTCATTGGAAAACATACGGCGGTTATAAAGACGGATGATGGCCAGAAAAGTAATGATCGCTGTGGCGATGGTCAAGCCGGATAAGACCATCATCGCCAGATAAAAGAGGATGGTGTTGCCGACCTGAATCACAAAGGGTCCAATGATGGCAGCCACAAACAAGGCAACGTAGATCCCGACAAAGTCGCGATAGGTCGCCATAAGATCATGTTTAACGGATTTGATTAGCATCGGAAGACCTCCTTGAAGTATGCTTCGATCGACATGCCTTTGGAAGCGCGTAAGGCATCGACATTATCATGCAAGACGACTTGGCCTTCTTTTAAGAAGATGACGGAGTCGAAGATCTGTTCGATGTCGGCAATCAGATGGGTCGAGATGATGACCAGGGAGTCCGGAGCGTAGTTTTCTAAGATGGTTCTTAGGATCAGCTCGCGGGCGGCCGGATCGACCCCTCCGATGGGTTCATCCAGGATGTAGATTTTTGCGTTGCGGCTCATGACCAGACACAGCTGGAACTTTTCTTTCATCCCTTTGGACATCGTCTTCATGGGCTGTTTGGGATCCAGATTCAGTTTCGCCAGCATCCCTCTCATTTTGGGCTCATCAAAGTCGGTATACATGTCTTTGAAGATGGTGATGGCGCCTTCGGCGTTGGTCCATTCCGGAAGGTAAGTACGATCCGGCAGATAAGAGACGATGGCTTTGGTTTTATCGGAGACTTTCATCCCCTCGATGCGGACCTCGCCGGCGTAGTCTCTCAGTAAGCCGTTAAGAATCTTGATCATGGTGGTCTTGCCTGAACCGTTAGGACCCAACAGGCCGATGATGCCTGGTGTCAATGACAGATTCACGTCGATCAAGGCCGGTGATTTACCGTAGAACTTGGTCAGGTTTTTAATTTCAATCATTTGTTTTCTCCTTTCAGTCGGTCTTTGACCGTGTTGATGACAGTATTACTGTCCATATTCAAGGCGTTGACCGAGTCGATGTACAGGCGGGTTGCCTCATCGAACAGGGATTGATGCAAGGCTTCGATCAGACTGACATCTTCGGTCACGAAGCGTCCTGCCGTTCTTTCGCTGTGCAATAAGCCTTCCCGTTCCAGTTCGCTGAGGGCGCGCTGAACGGTGTTTGGGTTGACCTGATAGGTCATGGCCAGTTCTCTGACAGGGTCAAGAAGCTGACCTGGATCCAACTGGCGGGTCGCGATCTTCTTTTTAAGCAAATCCATGATTTGGATGTAGATCGGTTGGGTGTTCTGGAATGTTTCCATTTCTCCTCCGTTGCCTATTGTATTAAGCACCTAATACAATAATACAACTATCTTATTCATTGTCAACATCTTTTCGAAAAAAGTTTGATCAAACTAAAACCGGCTTGCGCCGGTTTGTTTAATTCTTGTCTTCGCTGTCATCGATTTCGATGACTTGAGATTTGCCCACATCGAGCACAGACACATCTTTGAGTTTCTGATTGATCTTACGGGTCCTGACACCGACCAGTTTGTCGAGTTCTTCCCCGGTCTTGGCCAGTTTATCTTGCGCATTCTGTAAGACATTGCCGAATTCCTGGAACTCGACTTTGACGGCCGACAGGATGCCCCAAACTTCACCGCTGCGTTTCTGGATGGCCAAGGTCTTAAAGCCCATCTGTAAGCTGTTGAGCAATGCGGCCATGGTGGTCGGACCGGCAATGTTGATCTGGAAATCACGCTGCAGACTTTCAACCAAGCCTCTGCGTACGACTTCCGCATAGAGCCCTTCAGTAGGAAGAAAGAGGATCCCGAATTCGGTGGTATACGGGATCTTGATGTATTTGTCATGGATGTCTTTGGCGAATTTACGGATACTGCTTTCCAAGGCTTTCAGATGTAATTCAACCAGGACTTTGTCTCCGGCTTCATAAGCATCCATCAGTTTGACGAAGTCTTCGGTAGGGAATTTCGAATCAATCGGCAACAAGACCGGTCCGCGTTCATCACCCGGTAATTTAACGGCGAATTCAACGCGATCACGGGATCCCGGATAAGTCGCGGTATCTTTGACGTATTGTTCAGGAGACAGGATCTGTTCCAAGATGGCTCCCAACTGGATCTCGCCCAGGATGCCTTTGGTTTTGACGTTGGAGAGGACTTTCTTCAGATCCCCCACTTCGATCCCAATATTTTTCATTTCACCTAAGCTCTTATAGACCGATTCCAGCTGTTCTGAGACCTGTTTGAAGGATTGGGATATACGCTCTTCCAAGGTCTTTTGGAGCTTCTCATCGACCGTCATGCGCATCTCATCGAGTTTCTTACTGTTTTCTTCCTGTAAGAACTGAAGGCGTTTCTCAACGGTCTCACGGATCTGATTGAGCTTCTGTTCATTTTGGATCGAGTGATTGTTGAGCAAGGTCTGGATCTGACGCAAAGACTCAGAAACCGTGGTGTTGAGGGCGTTTTGATTGGAGTGCAACAAAGTCGCCAGTTCAGAGAGACGCTTATCCACGATGGCGTTGGTGTTTTGACTGGAAGAGACGAAGATGTCATTGAACGATTTGATGGTTCTTTGATTATCATCCTGGGTTTCTTTTCTGAAGGCTTTGAGATCATCTCCGACAGCACTGCTGCTTTTACGCAGTAATAGGATGATGACCAGTATCAGGGTAAGACTCAGTAAGGCAATGATGAGGATATTGATCGGATCCATAGGTACCTCTTCTTCATGTCAATAGTGTATCACTCAAAACGAAAAACGAAACGAGCTGTCCAAAGAAAAATACACTTAAGACCTAAAATCATCAAAAAGCCTGTTCATTGCTGAACAGGCTTGAAGTACGGTCTATTGATCTTTTTTGAGATGATAGGTGATATTGTCGAGGTGATTGAGGATCTCAATGGTGGTCGAAGAGGTGAAGGTAATATCAATCCAGCGCTCAGGAGCACGTCCGTCATCGTAATTCATCCAGACACTGTTGTTATGGATGGTCCAATAATCAAAGGTTTTATACTTGATGTTATAGGTCATCCATTGTTGTCCGTTTTTTTCGAAATAGTTAAAAACGTAACCTGCTGAATTCTTCCAAGATCCCTTTAAAATGATGTTCCAGAAGATATCGTCATAGAGGACACTCTCCGGGTAATCATAGCTGACCAAAGCCGCCCTGAGATCATACAATTCAACGGTCACGGCGGGCTCACCAAATACAATGGCACAATCACAGGTCATCTTGTCTGTATCCGCTCTTTGGTTGGCCAACATGAACAAGGTATAGTGATACAGCTTATCCGCATCCTTATACGTTCCCAGATTAAAGTAATAGACTGCCGCAGAATCATAATCGGCTTCATCATAATACGCTTTGGCCATGTCATAAGTGACGATCTTGACCATCTCTACGACATCCTTATAACCTGGTATCAATCCGTATTTCTTTAAAGCTTCTGTGTAGTTCTTATCTTCATAGTATTTTGCAGCCCATAAGTAGACGCATTCCTTATAAAGCGCAACGCTGTCCAAGACACGGATCCCGTTTAAGGTGATACAAGCGGTAGAGTACTTGCCGTCTTCCATTTGTGCTTTGGCAATATAGAACGTCGCTTCGTCTTTCTTGAGTAGGCTGTCTTGGAAATCACCCAAGGCTTGATATTTGGCTTGGGCTGTCTCATAGTCTTTTTGAGAGAAATAATAATCTGCGACCAGATGATCGACATTATCCTTGAAGACAGTCAAAGCCAAAACGACCGTCAGGACGATCATGCCCAACACACTCAAGCTTACTTTGAGAAGGATCCGTTTCTTTTTTGGTTTCGGCGGATTGGAGCCGGCAGGGACCGGTGGTGTTTCTGGTGGCGGATCTTGAACCAAGGGTTCAGTCAGTGACATCAATACAACGGGTTTCAGTGAGTTCATGGGTGATCCTCTAGGAGCACAACTCAGCAGGAGATAAATCCATAACAAAAACGAACCCAGTCTCAAATCGGATAACGGTCTTTTTCATGAAGCTTCCTCCTTTTTCAATGAAAAATGACACTGATTGATGATGATGATCAACACTGCTTCTTATCCACATTTTATGCCTGGCGGAAATAAAATACAAGACACAATCGTCATCATAAATTCCCTCATAAGAGGAGCCATTGTCAACCTAAAGAGGAATGATGTATGATAGGGATGAAGAAAAGGAGAATCAAGATGAAAACGAAAACACTGTGTCTGATTGCACTGTTGGTGATGTTTGCGTATATCGCGTATCTGAAAGTGGCTGGACTCAATGACTTGGATTTCAACAATCTCTTTGAAAGCATCCGACCGATGATCCCGCATTCCTTGGTGTTGATCGGGGCCTTTATCTTTAATGTGCTGTCGTATCTTAAAGGCAAGACCATTCATATCGTATTTGCGTCCTTATTCAGTCTGCTTTCAGCCGTTTCCTATTATCCGATCAGTTTACTGATGCTGATCCCGACAGCGATCCTGGTGCTTGCCTATATCCGTCAAGCCCAGAAAGCCTGATCCACTTATAAATAACAAAGATATCCAACTGCGCAGGTTTGTTGTATGATGGTGTCATAGTTTCCCGTTGTGATGAATATGACAATCAAAGAAGATCTTCCTTATTTTTGCTTTACAAACCTTAACAGAGGTCATTATGGTGCACAGAAGCCAATTACAGCGTTATGCCTTGATCGTTGCGGGCGTCG
Organism: uncultured Erysipelotrichaceae bacterium; assembly: GCA_964563265.1. Classification (GTDB taxonomy): domain Bacteria; phylum Bacillota_I; class Bacilli_A; order Erysipelotrichales; family Erysipelotrichaceae; genus UBA2212. The sequence goes on along the minus strand of CAZLWH010000030.1, from coordinate 5,404 downwards.
TTCATTTCCGCATCGTTTTTGACATGCTTGTAGAACCGCAGCACCTCACCTTCGCTACGGGACTTTTCTCTATCCTGATCTATCTGACGATCTTGTCTCCGGGTTTGATCCTCAATATCCTGTCGTATTACACCAACAACCGGGTCTTGACCTTATTGGCCGCATTGGGGTATTTCAATTCCAGCCTGTATCTCAGTGTGGTCATGATGTGGCTGATCATTCCGGGCGGCTTGTGTTTCTATGCCTTCATCGGGATGAGAAAAAGAAGGCCTGAGAACGATCCTGATCTGATCCGATGAAGAAAGATCCTTGGTTAAGCAGTGCCCTGATCGTTTCCGGCACCCTGCATCTTTTGTTTTTGACACAACTGATCCAAACCCATCAGAATGCCTTATTGGAAACGATGTTGGCAGATTCTATGTTGTTATGGTTAGGCATGCCTGCGTTTGCATCCAATATTCTGGCGGTTGTGTATCAGGATAAACTGATGGCGTTGATCGGTGCTCTCTTGTATGCGGTGACGATCTTTGTCCCGATGGAAGGCTTTGAGCTCTTTATGTTTCCTGCCTTTTTGTGTCTTGTTGCCTCGGTCAGAATGTTTCAGTTTGAGAAAGCGCAAATGAAGTAAGAGACTGTGACAATTCTACTTGTCAGAGCGCACTAAAAGTTGTTTAATAGGGTAGTACTCTAAGAAAAGCGCAGGTGATAACGATGAAAGACATGTATGGTTGTAAGCAGTGCCAATCGATCTGGGCCATCAAACACAAGGATCAGCCGATCTGTCCTCAGTGTGGAGCATCCATGATCACCTTGAAGTTGACTGATGAAAAATGGGACGATCTCAACGAATCCGAAAGAAGATCCCACATCGTCAAGATCCTGGCCGAAGACTTAGCCAAATCCAGCAAGAAATAAACATTCCGTCAGGAATGTTTTTTATTGGAGGGGCTGACAATGACGATAAAATATCGATGCAGGTGAAGGAACCAATATTGCGTATTGAGAGTAGAGCCTGGTGTGCCTGAGCTCAAATCATCTTGACACTATAACGGCACACCGTTATAGTGTTTCTATAGGAGTATGAGCAATGACCCTGAAAGAATTGTTAAGCCAGCGAAAATGGAGTATCTATCGGCTTTCGCAAATGAGTCAGGTCCCTTATTCTACGATCAGCGACCTGGTCAATGAGAAAACAAGACTAAGTAAGAGTTCCGTCGATGTGGCAGTTAAGATCGCCAAAGCGCTCTCAGTGTCGATGGATGAGTTGGTCGGCTCAGTGATCAACCAGGAGAGCGTCAAAAGAGTCTCTTTTGAGCTTTTCAAAAGCAGTTTGAGACATCAGCTTCATGATTTGGGGGATAAGGCATTGATGACCAGGATCCTTGAAATGGATCTGGTTGAAGTTTATGTAAGACAGCAATGGTATCCGGAAGCCCTGTATACCTTGGCGATGTTGGATGTGCTGTGCCGGATCCATCAACTTCCGCTTGCCACAAAGTATGATCAGTACCGAGATCTTCAGCTCGATCAGATTCTTTATCCAGCCGATGTCTTGATCCTTAGCCTTGCTCAAAACAATGATCAGATCAAACAAGAATCCTATCAAAACTCACTTCCTGAATTTAAACGATTCAACATTGTAGAAAGGGACATAAGAAATGTCCAGTAAACCAAAGAATCCAATTGGACAGCGGTGAATAGCCCATTTTATTAGCCTGTGTTTATCAATGAAGAGGCCCATAAAACGGGGTAAATAAGCTTAATCAAGTGTACAATAAGAGTGTGGATTATGTTATGTCACTGCCAGCCAATTAGGCATAGAAAGGTTCAACCATGTGGAAAGTCGCATTATGCGGTACAGGAGTCATCTCAGACTGGTTCGTTCAGTCTGCGAGACAAGTTGATGGACTCCAAGTCGTTGCGGTTCATAGCCGCCAGTTAGAAACAGCCAAAGCATTCGCAGATAAAAACAACATCGAAAAGACGACTACGGATTATGAGGGGATGCTGAAGGATCCTGACATCGACATGATCTATATCGGTTTACCCAACAGTCTTCATTATGAGGTGGCCTTAAAAGCCCTCAAAGCCAAGAAACACGTCATCATTGAGAAACCGTTTGCTTCCAATATGAATGAATTCATCCATTTGATCCAAACTGCGATGGAAAATAATGTGAAGCTTTTCGAGATGAACCGTGTCTTACAGTTGCCCAATTACCAGGTGATCAAAGATCACTTGAAAGACATAGCCCCGATCCGTGTGATCACCTGGAACTACAGCCAATACTCCAGAAAATACAACGATCTTTTGGCCGGGTCGATCCGTAATGTCTTTTCTCCGGAGTTCTCTGGCGGTGCGTTGGTGGACCTGGGCGTCTATGGGGTTCATTTCGTGACGGGTCTGTTTGGAGCGCCTCAAGACATCACCTATGTGGCGACCCAATTGCCCAACACGATCGATACTTCAGGCAATCTGATCCTGAAATACAATGGTTATTTTGCTAGCCTGGTCCAATCTAAAAACTCCAAAGCCGACAACAGGATCACCATTCAAGGTGAAAAAGGAACGCTGATGATCAGCGGTACCCCTTGGATTTTGGATCAGGTTGAACTGGATACGGATCATAAAGAACTCATCAACGTCAAACAGCCCTTGAATCCGATGGCTTACAACTTGATCGAATTCCTGCGTATCCTCAATGAGAACGATGAGACAGCGTATCGTGCTCAGCTCGATCACATCCAAGCCGTCCAGATGATCCTGGATGAGGCAAGAAAGAGTGCCGGCATCATCTATACCGCCGATAAGAAAGTCAAGAAACACTGGTTCTCTTTTAAGCCCAAAACCCAACAGCCTCAGAAAGAAAAAGTGACCAAGCCTAAGAAGGAAAAGACGGCTAAACCTAAAAAAGAGAAGGCCGTTAAAGCCAAAAAGGATAAGAAAGCCAAAGCTGAATAAAGTGAATCAAAGGTCTGTGTCAACGCAGACCTTTTACATTACAGACTCAAGAAGCATTTCAGGTTACAAGCAAGTGACAAATGATATGATTATCCCAAGAGGATCCTATGTCTGAAACACTAAACACAATCTTGAATGAACTGAAAGCCAGTTCCAATGAAACGGCAGCCCGTATTTATCAGAAACAGGTTGTCGATGAACTTGTCATCGGGGTCAACAAAGGACCCTTACGGAAACTGGCAAAGCCCTATATCCCCAATCATGAATTGGGCTTAGAGCTTTGGAGCACCAACACCTATGAAACCCGGATCATGGCCACCATGATTCTGGAACCCAAAAGAATGACGATCCAAGATTTGGATGAACTCTTAAGTCAAACCAAGTCCGTCTCAGTCATCGATGAGCTGAGTTTTGAGGTCTTTGAGAGTTTTCCGTTGAGTGACAAATTGTTTGAAGACTGGGTCCATCATCAAGATCATATCCATCAGCGGGTGGCTTGGAACAGCCTGATCGTTCAGGTCCACCGTAAAAGAATCACCGATCAACAAGCCACATCACTGATCAATCAGATCGAAGCCAATTTGGTAACTGCCCCAGAGGTAGTCAAGTACGCGATGAATAGAGCGTTGGTTGAAATCGCGCTGACCCATGAGACGCTCACAGAGCGCTGTTTAGAGATCGGAGCCCGATTGGGTGTTTATAAGGAAGTCATGGTTGCGAAGGGCTGTACCTCGCCTTATGCGCCGGATTGGATCAATGCGGTACTGAGAAGAAAATAACGCAACTCAATCAAAAGTTGAGTTTTTAAATGGTTAATTAAGATTATTAACTCAATAGTAGAAATACAAATGGACAGTCCGTTGATTATTTGAAATAATACCAGTAACCAAATCGGACAGATTATGGGGTGGAAATTCGTCTGTAAATTTCTAAATGAAAGGGAATCATGAAAAAGAGTATTTTATTGTTGCTGTCATGGATGTTGACCATTGGATATCTGATAGTCTTGTTTATTAATTTTACAAATATTGGGAAAGGTACAGAGACAAGCGCTTTGGCTCAAGGGGTAGTATTTGTAATAATGATACCTCATCTGATTGTTGTTCTTCTGGCTTTGATCTTCAATATCTTGGGATGGGCCTTGAAGAGCAGAGGATTTGCCTTAACATGCGCGATTCTGTATACAGTTGGCATGGTATTCTTTCCGCCTTTCTTCTATTTCTTGATAATTCAAATGATACTATCTTATGTTGGATTCGCATTGACAAAAAAACCAATTTTGCTTGTCCAAACAGTTTAGTCTCAACGGTTGAAAAAAGAGGGAACATAGGATTGAACCCTTCATAATACGCCTGACTGTATCAATACAATACAGAGAAGGAAAACATAAATGAATATAAAAGGGGCAAGATTTCTTGCCCCTTCATTGTTTAACCTAAGACGTGGGTATGTTTGATTTCCCACTTTTTCAATTCTATACTGACCCAGAATCCGTAGATCCCAAAGGTAATGATCGATAATAATAACCACTTGATCCAATTCCCAAACAACTGCATTGCAGATCCATCAAACATAAGACGTTTACCGTCAATGACGGTGTGTTTGGCGACCCATTCGTAATAGATCACCACAGCCCATGGGAAACAGATCCCAAAGGTTAAACCGGTAATCAGAAACCCTATGATTCGAATTCCAATCAAACCTAATAAACCCCCATCAAAATAAGATATCCTCATTATAAAATCCTCACTTTCTAGTTCATTCTAACTAACTTATAAAATAAAGTCTACATACTTGGAGAGTAATTTTTATTATGATAAGACACCCCTTCTAATACGTCTGGTTTTCAAACAATTAGGGTATTCACAACAAAACGGTAAATCGGTTTTAAAAGCGTGTCTCAACTGAGGTATACCGGTACACAGGCACCAATTAGGTTGATTCATTCTTAAAAACTAATGGCAGGATACTATAAAGCTACCGCAGTGGATATTCTAGTTTCCGGATCGGAAAGCGAAATTTGTAAAAAGGTTGGTCGAGGCAAATACTAGCGAATTGTGGACTCAGTTGGATAGACCATTAAAAAGGGTCTTACAGTGTAAGTGAGACCCTTGTTGATTCGTAAGCTACAGAATACTGGTTACAAAAAACTACTTCTCTACGTCTTCGGACTTGATCTTGCTTTCTACTTTTTCAAGTTTTTCAGCATCATAATCACCAAACCAGATATGTAATCTTTCCTTTGCTTTTGATTTCGACTCTTCAGTAACATACACAGCGACAGCACCGAGGGCAGCCACTAATAATGCCCAATCATCGAGTTGCCCAATTCCAGGTATGAAATCTGGTACAGCATCAATCGGCAAAATAAAGTAGCCTAACGCACCAATGATGAGCGATTTTGCCCATTTTGGTGTTGATGGTTGCTGTAAAACATAGAACA
>CAZLWH010000029.1:0-11870 GCA_964563265.1 uncultured Erysipelotrichaceae bacterium | reverse complement strand
CGGAACAGTAACACCAGTGTTTGGAGATCTGAGGTCCATCCTTCAGGATCGCTTCCCGAGCAAAAGGACAATGACAGGCAAAGTAGCGTTTCTTGATCGGATCGTGCTCATCCAGATACGCTTGCGGATCATAAGGGATCTTGGTGAGATATAAGACCTCGTCTTTCAGTACGGCTGAAAGCAGTTCTTGATTTGACGCCACGAAATCAACGGTCGCCTGGGTGATCTTCTGTTCAAACCAGACTTTACCTTGATCGCAGTAGTCCTGAAGCTCTTGAACTCTTCTTTGATGCAGATCTTTAAGATAATCCTCCATCGAAGGACTGGCTTCATAAAGGGCTTTCTCTTTTAGGAAAGCGTCTTTGCTTAAATTGTGATTGTTGCCGCACAGGATGTCGATGGTCTGCTGTTCATCCGCAACCGCTTCCAACTGATCCATAAACGCTGCGGTAAAAGCCGGGATCACAGCGGGATCACTGCCCAAAGGCGGTTGTTTGACATGAATGGCGTCTTCAAACCGTTTAGGAGCCAAGATGGTGTCAAAGCGTGCTTTGATGTTTTCAATGACACCCATGCCTCCGGTGATCCGGGTGAAGTACACATACTGATCAGTGTGTCCGATCAGATAAAAGTATCGGGCCAAGGCCAAGATCGATTCAGCGTCATTGGTGCTGTCTTCGATCCACAGATCCAGCAGGGTCCTAATCTGTTCACTTGATGCGTCATCCAAAGAACTGCCTTGGCTGACTAAAAAAGCATCGGCTCGATCCAGTGCCGACAAGGCCTGATCCATGACGGCTTGGCTGAAGTTTCTTTTTTGGTAGTTTTCGATGAAAAGGGCTTTATTCATGGGTGTTTACCCGTTTTCGGTTGGAGAAATCGATGGCGAATCTGAGCCAGTTCAACAAAGTCTCATCGATGTCGTCTTTGGAACTGATCAAAACATGATGCATATACCGGTTAGGGTAAGGCTCATTGACCTCAACGATGCGCTCATGCGAGATCTCTATGTCTAGTCCAAATGACAAGATAAGATAGACCTTGGGTCTGTCTTTGATTTCTCGGATGGGCAGCCATACGGCCGCATACGGTTTCTTACTGACCAACGCGATCTGAGATTTCTGGACTTTAAAAGAACTTTCCTCAAAGGCAGACAAAAGAGCGATGACCAAGTCATCGAAAAGCGGTTTGGATTGGGGTGAACTTTCAAAGAAGTGTTGGATCGGGGTGAGTGTCATGAGGACCTGTACCTCTATCTTAGCGTGTTTATGAGCCGATGACGATAAAAAAAGAAAATCGCGAGATTTTCTTCAGTCTTTTAAGAATGCCAAGATTTCTGCTTTGCGGGCTTCGCAGTCGGCTTTGCCGAGTTCATAGAGCTCATCGACCTGTTCATAGGTGGCTGAGAACCGTTTGGCGCCGGAATCCTTGGTGGGACGCATGTGGATGGCTTTGCCTTCTTCGACCAACTGGGCAACATGACCCATTTCACGGTAATAGACTTCCCTTCTGTCTCTGAATTCTTTCAACAGTTTCTTGTATTTGTGATACAGGACATCCAGTAAGAACTGCGTGAAAGGCGCATTGTCTTTACGGACGAAGTTGGCCGGTTTGGTGGTGACGATGAACAGCTTGTCGACCCCATGGGTCAACGCCTGATCGACGGGGACCATGGTTCTGACCCCGGCATCCATATAGACATCTTTTCCGATCTTGACGTTTCTTCCGGCGATCGGCAAAACACAGGCTGCTTTCAGCCACATGAGATCCTCTTTGAGATCATATTGGGTTTTCCATAACACATCTTCGTTATTGAGGTCATAGACGCCGTATTCGACCAAAGGCTTGATCGTTTGGATCCGATCCGGGGTCAAGCTGACCTTGATCGGCAAGACGACGTTGAACAGATAATCATAACCGACCGGCTGGAGTTCATGCAGAAAAGCCTGTAGACCTGCATTTCTGGGCGAGATCGAATAGGTCGTCGCACAGTCATGGAGCATCTTGACATCTTTCAATCCGGTACAGATCGCAAACAATGCGCCTGAAGAGATCCCGACATTGAGATCAAATTCGATGTTGTTTTCGATCAGCCAGGAACAGACTCCGGCCGTATAAGCACCCCGTAATCCTCCGCCTTCTAGTACCAATGCTTTTTTCATAGTGCTCCTTATAATACGCTGCTGAAGACATTCAGCAGCATTCTTCCCAAACGGATGATGGCGTTGACTTTTCTGGCATCTTCATAGGAAATCTCCTGAGAGACCTCCAAGGTCTCCAGGAAGTCTTTCTTCATGGCTTGCAGGCTGGGTGAATACGTGATCAGAGCCCCGCATTCAAAGTGCATGTAGTAACTTCTGAAATCCAGATTACTGGTCCCAACGATGGCCATAACGTCATCCGCCAGCATGACTTTCCCGTGGACAAAGCCCGGGGTGTATTCATAGATGCGGACACCCGCTTTGGTCAGTACGTCATAGTTGGATCGGGTGACGGATAAGACATACCATTTATCAGGGATATGCGGCACCAAGATTCGGATATCGACCCCGCTTTTGGCCGCCAAGGTCAAGGCTTCGATCATCTCATGACCGATGACCAGATACGGCGTCATGATGTAGAGATAATGTTCAGCCACGTTGATGAGGCTCAGATGGGCGCTTTCCGCCACCTGTTCTTCATCAGTAGGCGAATCGGAAAACATTTGAACGAAACCCTCGTTATGATAGATTGGGTTTTCAACGTAATAATCCATGAAGTTGATTTGTTTTTTACTGAGATGACGGTAGAAATGAAGAAACATGACGGTCAAGGAGAAGACCGCATTGCCTTCGATCTTGATGGCGGTGTCTTTCCAGTGCCCGAAACGGACTTTACGGTTGATGTATTCATCGGCGATGTTGATCCCGCCGATAAAGCCGATCTTTCCGTCGATGACGGCGATCTTACGGTGATCGCGGTTGTTCATTTTGATGGCCAGGATCGGACGGATCGGATTGAAGAAGTAAAGCTCGATTCCAGCTGCTTTTATTTCTTTTTTGAAACTGTCCGGCAGTTTAAGCGCTCCGAAATCATCGAAGATCAATTTGATCTCGACACCGGCTTTGGCTTTTTCTTTCAGCACGGCTTTGATGCTGTTGAGCATATAACCTTCACTGACGATGAAGTACTCTAAGAAGATGAACTTCTCAGCGTTATTGAGGGCTTCCATCAAGGCTTCATATTTGGATTCTCCGGTCGGATAATAGGTCGTACGGGAATCATCATAGACGGGATATTCCGTGTTTCTAAACAAATAATTGGACAACTTGAAGCCACGCGGACAGACATCCTGAAGTTGGATCAAGGGCTCTACCTTTTGGATCAGCAAAGGCTGCTTGTTTAAAGAAAGCTGATTGACCCCGGTCCTCAGATCCTTGGGGACTTTTCTTCCCCCAAACATCAGATAGGTGGTGACCCCGATCAAGGGCACCGTCAGGATCAAAAAGATCCAGGACAGTTTATAGGACGGATTCATCTGCGTATTGATCAGAAAGATCGATAAGGCTACGCCCAATCCGGCAAAGATGACATAGATGACAGGAATATACTTGTTGAGCTGATACATCAGCATATACACCAAAAAAAGCTGGATCAAAACCAGTAAACTGATGATGTAAGGTTTGGAGGTCAGCCTTTTGAGAAGGTCATGCATGATCAGAACCTGTAATTCTCAATGATGTTGAGGGGAATCCCTTTGATGATCTCATCGATGGTATCGATGCGGTCATGTTCCAATAGGGTCGTCGGATGATGGGCATCATAACCGTAGACACAGATCGTGTCATACTGCGCTGCGATTTCCCAGAATGCGCGATAGGGATACACATAGGCTTTACCGCCTTTGAAGGACTTATGGCCGTAACGGATCCCGTTGAGGTTGAGTTCCAAAGGGATCTTGGCTTTGGCGGCTGCGGCACAAATCTTGTGTGAGGACTCGATACAGACCTGGCTCCAGTCTCGTCGTCCCAACATAAAATAATCCGGATGGGCCAGATAAGAGATCAGACCGCTGTCGATGGCTTTTAGGACCAGTTCGGTATAATCGAGCACATCCTGATCATCGGCATAACAATCCAGCTCATGGCTGTTTAAAACAAGATTATGCTGACCCAGGATCAGATAATCGACCCGTTTGAGCAGTGCCTTATAGTATTCCAGATGATCCGGAAAGAATTCAATTTCAAAGCCGACTTTGATGTCGATCTGATCGGCGTATTTGGCTTTCAAGCGGGCGATACTGGTGAGATATTCCTCGATCTGATCATACTCCATCCGATCTTGAGGCGCATGGATCCCGATATAAGGAACATGATCAGAAAAGCCCAAAATACGAAAACCCGCTTCGATCGCAGCCCTTACGTATTGTTCATCAGAGCCGCGGGCATGACCGCAGCGGAAAGTGTGTGTGTGATAATTGGCATCCATACGATTATTATACCTAAAAAAGTCCTATAAGTGCTTGATAAAGATGGCTTTTTCTCGATCTCCCTGAAGATAGAGCTCATGATCGATCGGAACCGGCTTGGTGGTGACATACGTACAGCCGGCATATTCACAGGTCTTATAAGAAGCGATGTTGTCGGTATTGCAGGTGATGAGCACCTCGCTCATGCCCAGATGCTTGGCTTGCTTAAACAGCAACACACAAGCCTTGGCCGCATAATGATGGCCCCGATACGGCAAATACACGGAATAACCGATATGGCCCGCATAATCAATGGTCGTTCCGGATCCGATCCGTAAGTCACAGCGCCCCACGATCTTGCCTTGGGCTTCGATGTCATAGATAAAAGAGGTGCCCCATCCGTTTTTGATCGAATCGACATGTTTGCCTGCAAAATGCAGGATTATTTCACCATCATTGAGTTTAGGAGCGCGTTTGAATAACATACCCTCAGTATAACAAATAAAGTCCCAAACAAAAACAGGCGATGCCTGTTGTGATGCTTATGATGCTAAAGCCAAATCCAATACTTTTCGGACATCGGCTTTGGTCATGATGCCTTCAAAGAGCTTGGTTTGACCCAGATAGAACGTGGGAACCAGATAATAGTCATAGCTGCTGGCCAAGGCTCTTTCTTTGCGTTCATCGATGAGACGGATCTCGATGGCTTGGTATTTGGGATCTTCCTGTCTCAGTTCCTCCAAATATTGTCTGGCGCGGATACAGAAAGGACAGGATTCAAGGATAAAGAGGTCGAGTTTGGGCATGGGATATTCATATACCTGTTTACTGTATCAAATCTGAACCATTTTGTCTTGCGGGATGAACCCGCCTGCTTATTTCGTTGCATAAAACCCGAATAAACACTATAATTTGAAAGGACTTTACACTAAAAAAAACATGCTCTTCACCACGACCACCTTCATCTTTTATTTCTTGCCGACCTGTCTTTTTATCTATTATGCCTTCTTGCGCAAGAATCGGCTCTACCAAAACACCTTCCTTTTCGCCATGAGTATCCTGTTTTATGCCTGGGGAGAACCGTGGTTTGTTTTGATGATGTTGCTTTCGATCGTCTCCAACTGGTTCTTTGCGATGAAGATCGATCAAGCCAAGGATGAAACAAAACGCAGAAACCTCATGATCCTCATGCTGGTGTGTAACTTTGGGATCATGTTTGTCTTCAAGTATCTCAACTTCACCATCTTCTCGATGAACAGTCTTCTGGATTTCACCATCCCGCAGACCCACATCGTCTTGCCGATCGGAATCTCTTTCTTTACCTTCCAAGCCGTATCGTATGTCTTGGATGTTTACCGCAGACACACCCCTGTCCAAAAGAAACTGATGTATGTCGGATTCTATGTCGCGTTTTTCCCTCAGTTGATCGCAGGACCGATCGTTCGTTATGAGACGATTGCCTATGAGATCGAAAACCGGATCGAAAATATCCCGGATTTCAATTACGGGATCCGCCGTTTTATGATCGGCTTAGGTAAAAAGATCATCATCGCCAACAATGTTGCCTTGGTGGCGGATGCCGCCTTCAAAGCCAATGCGCAAGACATCCTGGGCTTTAAAATGGCCTGGCTGGGCATCATCGCCTATACCTTACAGATCTATTTTGACTTCTCCGGGTATTCGGATATGGCCATCGGGATGGGCAAGATGTTTGGCTTCCACTTTCTGGAAAACTTCAATTTCCCCTATCTCGCACGCTCTGTCAGTGATTTCTGGAGACGTTGGCACATCTCTTTGTCCACCTGGTTTAGAGACTATGTTTACTTTCCTTTGGGAGGCAGCCGGGTCAAGTCATCGATCCGCTTGATCTTCAACTTGTTTGTGGTTTGGTTTTTGACCGGATTGTGGCATGGGGCCAACTGGACTTTCATCGTTTGGGGCGTCATGTATTTCATCCTGATCGCACTTGAGAAAGTAACAGGCTATGCGGATAAATTGGGTTTCTTCGGTCATTTCTATACGATGGCCTTCGTCATGATCGGCTGGATCATCTTCAGAGCCGAGACCTTGCCTTTGGCGATGCATTATTTTGAGATGCTGTTTAAGTTCAATGCCGCCTCTGATCAGGCTTTCCTGATCTATTTCTCCGAATTCAAAGCGTTCATTCTCTTAGGTATTGCGGTGTCCTTGAATGTCCCTCAGAAAGCTTTCACGTTATTGAAACTGAAAGACTCCAAAGCCCGCGAGACCCTGATCCAGGTCGCTTACGGCATCCTGTTTCTCATCTGCATCACCTATATCGTGAAAGGTTCCTATAACCCTTTCATTTACTTCAACTTCTAGGGAAAAGCCATGAAAAAACGTCCTGCTCCGTTAACCATTTTCTTTATTCTGATCATCGTTTGTCTGGGTTTCGGTTCCCTGCCTTTCAGTGCGCGCAATATCGCCAGAGAATTCAAGAATACTTTCCTCTCTGAAATCGAGCGCGGCAATCTGAGTTTCTCTGCCTTTACCCTGAGTTTCGACAATGCGGTCCTTGGCGGTTTCTATACGAAAAACTTCTTCATTGACCGCTATGGCGAGATTTCGCTCCTGTTGGACAAGCGCATCATCAATGATGTCGTGGTGGCCAATACCGTCTATAAGACAGATTCCGGTCAGCTGACCTGGATCGTCCCTGAAGCGGATTTCACCCAAGGCGTGGCCAAACTGTCACAACTGAAGTCCTTCTTGGATACGATGGATATTCCATTGCTTTATGTCAATGAGCCCACTAAGATGGCGTTTGATGATTCAGGACTGCCTTATGGGGTCAAGGATTATTCGCAAGCCAACATGGCGCAACTGATGACCCTGCTTCAGGAAAACGGGATCTCTGTTTACGACCTCAAACCCGACATGGTCACTGAAGGTCTCACCATGGATGAGTTCTTCTACGTCACCGACCATCACTACAAGACCCAAGCCGGTCTGTGGGCTGCCGAAAAGATCGCGCAACGGATCAGCGAGACCCTGGGATTCACGATGGATCCGGCGAATTTCTCGCTGTCCAATTATCAGTCCGTCATCTATAAAGACTGGTTTCTGGGTTCTTTGGGCAAACGGGTCGGATCGACCTATGAAAAAGCCGATGATTATGAACTGCTGAAACCCAAGTTCGACACGGCGTTTACCCTGACGATCCCCACCACCAAAGTGACCCAAACCGGACCATTCGAAACATCGCTGTTGTTTCCGTATTATCTGAAAACCAAGGATCTCTATGTGATGAATCCGTATATGGTCAATCTGGATGGCGATCATGACCTGATCAGGATCATCAACCACAAATCCACAAACACGCGTAAGATCCTGATCGTCAAAGACAGTTTCGCCGATGTGATGATCCCCTTCATGGCCAATGAATTCAGCGAAGTCATCGTCGTCGACTTGCGTAAATTATCCGGTCAAAAACTCACCGACATCATCACGGCTGAGAAACCGCAGATGGTCATCGTGGCCTATTATGCGGCCCAGATGAACCTTACGGTCACCACCAATTTCATGGGAGAATAAACAAACAGACCGCTTGACTTGTGAATGCGGTCTGTTTTTTCTATAATGGCTGTAGGAGACATCTATGAAACTTGAACTCTACGAATCTTTTTCGTTTAATCCGTATGAAAACTTAGGGGCTGAAGCGTATCTGCTTGAAACCTGTCCCCAGGATACTTTGAGATTTTATCTGTGGCAGAATGCGCATACCGTGGTCATCGGTAAGAACCAGCATGCGGATTCTGAGGTCTTTGTGTCCGCCTTACAGGATGACCAAGGCTTTTTGGCCCGGCGTTCTTCCGGAGGCGGAGCCGTCTATCATGATTTGGGCAACCTGAACTTCACCTTCATCGCCCCGACCGGTATTTTCGACATCCAGAAACAAATGGAAATGATTGCCTTGGCGCTGCGTCATGCCGGTGTCAATGCCCAGGTCAATGGCCGCAACGACATCGAAATCGACGGGGCCAAAGTCTCCGGCAATGCCTTTGCCCACAATAAGGACCGTCATCTTCATCACGGGACTTTATTGGTTTCCGTCGATAAGATGAAACTGGCCAAATACCTCAATGTGAATCCGAAGAAACTCAAACGGAAAAACGTCACTTCCGTGGTGTCGCGTATCGTCAATCTGCGCGATCTGATCGACATCGACATCCGCCGCTTGAAAACCTTGCTTTTCGCCTCAGCGGAAGAATATACCCACTGTTCAGGCTTAAAAATGCCTTTCCCTGTTGAAGAAGGCAAGAGCTTTATGTCTCAGTATGCCTCACAGGATTGGCTGTTTCCGATCAGCGCAAAAGAAAACCTCGTCTTCGAGGAGGCTTTTGATTTCGGATTGCTGAAATGGTTCTTTGAGACTCAGGAAGGCATTATCGTAAAGAATTCACTGTGGTCTGATGCGATGGACACCCAATGGATCGAAGCGCTCCAAGCGCATCTGCAGGGCTGTGAAGGCCATGAGTCTGCGATTGCCCAACGATTAAAAAGCTTCCGCGATCCGCTTCATGAATCCGACATGAAGCAGCTCATCGAAAGCTTTGAAAGTTTAGCGCACAATCATTGAACCTTACAAACGGATGAGACGTCTCATTCCGTTTTTTATTTTAAACAACAATCCGTAGATTGATCCGGTCATTGAGATTCCAAACACCAGACAGGCCTTCGCCAACAACTTATGCATCTTGGAATTGGGATACTTCAGGAAGGCCTTGTTTTCTTTCAGGGACGTCAAGACGGTTTTGGCTTGGGATGGCGTACAGATCGACTGATAACGGATCAAAGACGTAAACGCCAATTCACTGGTCCGTCTGAGAAAGCGCGATCTCACAACCGGATCCGTCAAGATAGACAAAGGATGATTGAGCCAATACCCACTGATCCAGATCCGATCCTGGATCTTTTTCCCGTTGAGGCTGCCGGTGATCGATGTGATCTGATTCTGGCGATAAACATACACGGGATAGGGATGATAGAGGATCGATTGGGCCGCCAAGATCACCTGAAACACCCACAGCATGTCTTCGAAATAAAGATCCTGCTTAAACCAAAGTTCATTATCGATGATGAACTCGCGGCGCACAGCCCAGCGGCAAGCCGAAACCCGAAAATGCGGGTCCTGTTTCAAAGCCAAATCCAAAAATGTCTTCCCGTCGATGGGCTGATCCAGATTCATTCCGCGATCACTGTCCAGATCGGTCAGTTGTCCGTTTAGGACATCCAAGACCATATAATCAAAAAGAACGGCATCCGTGTTTGGAAAGCGTTGGATGTATTGATCCAGCGCCTCGAAACTGTTTGAAATCCAGTAATCATCCGCATCAAAAAATATCACGCGTTCGCCTTTGGCTTGGGCAATGCCTAGATTACGGGCTTTGGAGACCCCGCCGTTGGGGGTATGGAAAACTCGGATCGAGGGATGCTGAGCAGCCAAGGCATCACACAGTGCGGCAGAACCGTCGGTCGATCCATCATTGATCAACAAAAGCTCACTGTCGCGGATCTGATCCAAAAGGCTGTTGACGCATTGGGTCAGGGTCGTTTCCGCATTATAGATGGGAATGATGAAGGAGTAACGAAGGGTCATGCTGCTCTTTCCTTTTTAACGTCGAATTTCTCCAACAGATCAGCGATCTGAAGGACGGCGGTTCCGTTTCCGTAAGGATTGCTGGAACGGCTCATTGTTTCATAGGCTCTTGGATCCTTGAGTAAATGGGTGACTTCTCGGACGATGTCGCTTTCACGGGTCCCCACCAGTTTCAAGGTCCCCGCCAAGACGCCTTCAGGACGCTCGGTGGTTTCCCGCAGGATCAAAACCGGAATGCCCAAACTGGGGGCTTCTTCCTGGATCCCGCCGCTGTCGGTCAAAATCAGATGGGCTCTGGCCATCAGGTTATGGAAATCCAAGACATCCAAGGGTTCGATCAGATGGATCCGATCATGGTTGCCTAAGATCGAAGCGGCGGCTTCGCGGATGACTGGATTCATATGGATCGGATAGATGACTTTCAGATCGGGGAAATCGGTAACGATCGAGTGGATCGCCTGAAACATCTGACGCATGGGTTCACCCAGATTTTCACGCCGATGGACCGTGATCAGGATCAAGCGGCTGCCTTGGGACCACGTCAATTCCGGATGGGTGTATTCTGCTTTGACGGTGGTCTTGAGCGCATCGATGGCGGTGTTGCCGGTGACGTGGATGCTTTGGGGATCCTTTCCTTCAAGGATCAGATTGGCTTTGGCGGTTTCTGTGGGTGCGAAATGGAGCTGAGCCATCAGCCCGATGGCCTGACGGTTGAACTCTTCGGGAAAAGGCGACTGCAAGTCATGGGTCCTCAGTCCGGCTTCGACGTGTCCCACCGGGATATGCAGGTAAAAACATGCCAGCGTGGTGACAAAAGCAGTCGAAGTATCGCCGTGGACCAAAACCAGATCCGGTTTCTCTTCGATCAAAACGGGACGGATCTTTGTCAACACTGCCGTGGTCACATCAAACAGCGTCTGTTTGGCTTCCATGATCGACAGATCATGGTCAGGCACGACGTCAAAAGCATTGAGGACCTGATCCAGCATCTCGCGGTGTTGACCGCTGACACAGACCACGACGTTAAAAGCGGGACGGGTTTTAAGTTCCTTCACCAAAGGACACATTTTTATGGCTTCGGGACGTGTCCCAAACACAATCATGATCTTTTTCATGTCAGAGCTTAAAGGTCCCTTCCAAAGGACAGACGTTTCGGGTATCGAAGACCGCCTTCCCTTTCAGTTTATCGATCTGATCGATGATTTCCTGATGGCCCACCATGACGATGACCAGTTTCAGATCTTTCAAAAAGACATCCAGGTCATGGACCTGAGTCGGAAAAAGATCCTTTTTGACATAAGGGTCATAACACTTCAATGGCCCCGACAAATGATTGGCCATGGCTTCAAAGAGCTGCAGGGTCGGGCTTTCACGCGTATCATCGACGTTTTCCTTATAGGTCAAACCATAGACCCCGACCTGCTTAAAATCGATCAAGTGAAGTTCAGCCATGATGTCGCGAGTCCGTTTCAAAACGAATTCCGGCATGGAATCATTGATCTTGCGGGCCGCCAGGATGATGTTGGCCAAGCCCGGATAATCCCCAACCAAAAACCAGGGATCGACGGAAATACAGTGGCCTCCGACACCGGGACCCGGCTGAAGGATGTTGACGCGCGGATGAAGATTGGCGATCTTGATGACTTCATAGACATCCATCTCATCTTCACGGCAGATCTTGGCCAATTCATTGGCGTACGCGATGTTGATGTCGCGATAAGTGTTTTCAACGATCTTGGTCATCTCGGCGGAGCGGATGCTGGTCGTGACGATGGGACTCAGACAAAACGACGCATACATGGC
>CAZLWH010000028.1:8084-12050 GCA_964563265.1 uncultured Erysipelotrichaceae bacterium | reverse complement strand
GAAATAACCGGTTCCTTTTTGACCCAAACCATGCAGTAAGATGGTTACTTTTTTCATAAACCCCCAGACGCATTATGCCCCGGTAAGAATCCTTACGGAACACATAATGATTAGGGAAATTATAGCATCAACATTTCAATTTTATTCATTATATGATAAATACGTACAAAATAATTAAAATCACACTCATCGTGTGTAGACAATAGGGCTTGTTCGTTATAAGATAAAAACAGAAAAGGGAGAATAGATATGACAATTGTTTTCAAGAATAATTTTGGGGCTGTTAAGAATGTCAAATTTGGTTTTAGTTGGACGATGTTTTTCTTTGGTTTTTGGGTACCAGTAATTAGAGGGGATTGGAAGTGGGCAGGTATTTCGTTCTTATTATCATTCCTCACCTTCGGTATCTCATGGCTGGTTTTGCCTTTCTTGTACAACAAGCTTTATATCAATGATTTGATCGCTGCCGGCTACAGACCGGTCGATGAAAGCGGACGTACCTACTTACAGAGCAAAGGCGTCGTAGTTCCTAACTAAGCTGTTAACCTGGACTTCATGCTTTGAAGTACTTGAACCTTAAGAAATATCAAAAAAGCTGACAGTCATAATGATTGTCAGCTTTTTATTGACGACGATGAATGATTTAAGGATAAGAGAACTATTACTTCATGATCTTGCGGATCAGTTTTAAGGTTGTTTTAGAATAAGGCGGATAAAGCAGGTCGAGATCGAAAAGAGAACTCTTTTTTACGATGCTTTTCAGATTGGAGAAGGTTTCAAAGGAGGTCTTACCATGATAAGAACCGATTCCTGAAGAACCGACCCCACCAAACGGCAAGTCTCGGTTACTGATCTGCATGATCGTATCATTGACCGCTCCCGAGCCAAAGGAAAGCTTCGAGAAGACATTCTTCTCAACACGTTTGTCTTGTGTAAAGAGATACAAGGCCAACGGTTTGTCTTTTCTGCGTAAGGTCTCGATGACTTCATCGACAGAATCAAAACTCAAGATCGGAAGAATGGGTCCGAAGATTTCTTCGCCCATGATCGCATCATCCCAGGAAATTTCATCCAACAGGGTTGGACTCAGATAGAGATGGTGCTTGTCAGACTGATTGCCATAGATGACTTTAGCGGGATCGATCAGGCGCTTTAAGCGATCAAAATGACGTTCATGGATGATTTTCCCAAAACCGGACTGATCGATGCGCATCTCATCGATGACTTTTTTAAGTTCGGTAATGAATGCGGCTTTGATGGAGGATTGCACATAGACATAATCCGGCGCAATACAGGTCTGTCCCGCATTGATGAATTTCCCAAAAGCGATGCGTCGTGCCGAGAAGCGCAGATCAGCGCTTTCTTCCACAATGGTCGGACTCTTCCCACCCAATTCAAGGGTGACTGGGGTCAACTGATGACTGGCTGCCGTATAAACGACTTTACCAACCTTGGTCGATCCGGTAAAGAAGATATGGTCAAAATTCATATGGACCAAAGCATTGGTTACTTTACTGTCTCCGATCACGATGTCGACGAGCTTTGGATCAAACACAGCTTTAATCAGATCGACAATGACTTTTTCGGTATGGACTGCGTCTTCACTGGGTTTCAGGATGGCGGTATTGCCGGCACTCAGCGCCCCGATCAAAGGTTCGATGATCAGCTGGAAGGGGTAATTATAAGGACCGATGATCAAGACAGAGCCTAAAGGTTCCGGGATGATGAACGATTTCGAATAGAAATTGAAAAGCGGGGTCGGTACTTTACGAGGCCTGGCCCAACGGTTCAAATGGGTCAAGGTGTAATCGATCGAGTTGATACAAAAACCGACTTCGGTGGTAAAGGCTTCGAATTCAGATTTATTGAGGTCAAGCCGTAACGCTTCATTGATCTGAGGTTCTCTTTTGAGGATCTCTTGTTTCAGCTTGATCAGTTGGGCTTTACGAAACTCAATCGATTTCGTGACATCAGTATGGAAATAGTCTTGCTGGGCTTGAAGAAGTGTATCAAACATAGGGGCTCCTTAGGCATCACTGCGGATACTGCGAATAATGGTTTCAAAATCACTGAGGGTAAAGATCACCGGGACCGGGTAGAAAGGATTGGCTTCGGCATACGCATTCTTAGCCATCTTGGGGATATCGTCATCTTTGATCCCTGGTAACTGCGTGGGGATCTTCAAAGACAGATTTAGGGTTTCAATCTCATCGATGAAGGCTTCTGCTTTTTGGGCTACCGTTGAAGCGGGATCGATCAAATGGATCGCATCGGACAGTTGAGCCAACTGAGGATAGACAACACTTCCATAAACCCTCAAAACCTTCGGTAAGAGAACCGCATTGGCTAAACCGTGAGGGGTATTGTAGAAACCGCCTAAAGTATGGGCAATCGCATGGACATTACCGACATAGGCCATCGTAAACGCTTTGCCTGCCCAGAAAGCCGCTTCCTGCATGCCCAGTCTGGAAGCCATATTGTTGGGATCGATGAATACTTTCGGTAAGTGGTCAAAGATATGTTTGATGGCATCAATGGCCAAGGTCTTGGTTTCTTTGGTGTTGCTTTGACCGATGTAGGCTTCTATCGCATGGGTCAAGGCATCCATGCCTGTGGTTGACGTGATGTGAGAAGGCAGATTGCGGGTCAATAACGGATCCAAGATCGCATAGGACGGAAACAGATTGGGATCGGTGATCGCATATTTCTCTTTGGTTTGGGTGTTGGTGACAACAAGGGCCAAGGTGGTTTCACTGCCGGTTCCGGAGGTGGTCGGGATCGCGATGACATGCGGTGTCCTTCTCAGAATTCCCAAGACGCCTTTCATTTGGCGCAGTGATTTCTTGGGACGGGCCACTCTGGCGGCCACCCCTTTGGCACAATCGATGGGGGATCCTCCCCCAAACGCAATGATCGCCTCACAGCGATGGGTATGATAAAGTCCCAAAGCTTCTTCGATGTTGTCTAAGGTAGGGTTGGCTTGCGTCTTATCATAGACCGTAATGGTGATGTCATGAGACTCAAGGTGAGTCAATAAAGCACCATAGAGATTGATTTTAGAAAGATGGGGATCCGTAACCAAAAGCAAACGCGTAAACATCAGTTTATTCTTGATCAGCGGGGCTACTTTAAGTGTGGCATCTTCTCCGGCGATCACGATTGGAAAATTAAACGGGATCACAGCCGTAATGACTCTGAACATGGCTTGATAAAGACGATAATATAGGTTGATCATAAGGGACCTCTTAATGGTGCATTATAAGTAAACTGGGTCTATGATACAACGAATTCGCCTTGTTTAAGATGAGACTTTTTTCACATTAGAAAAGATCCTTACGGATCTTGGCTTACAGGCACTTCATCAAGGATGGTTTTTTGAGATAAGAGAACGGCGGTTCCCAAGGTCTGATTGGATAAAGATTTCATCAGATCAGGATCTTGAGAGACAAAACGCATCACGGCCCCAAAGCCATCCTCATCAAACACAGTTTCCTTCAGGGATTCTCTATTGTACTTACGAATCAGATCGATTTTTTCAACAGGGATACGGACTTGGATCTCATTCATCTCGATTAGATCGCACAGGGTCGTTGTCTTAAGGGCTTGGATCACGGAATCCATATAGGCATGAATCAATCCGTTGATCCCCAGATTGGTTCCTCCGTAATATCGGATGACCACGGCCAGGATATCGGTGATGTCTTGTTCCTTGAGGACCTTCAGTTCGGTCTTTCCGGCAGTGCCGGGAACTTCACCGTCATCACCGGTGCGCTCTTCATTGTGGCTGCGGTAGGCATAGGTGATGTGGGTGGCTTCAGGATGCTGAGCCCTGAGTTTCCCTAAAATGACCTTGGCTTCCTCAAAAGAAAAAACTCGCTCAAGATGGGTGATAAATTCAGAGTGCTTAATGACCAGAGTCTTGCTTGTGTTAAAATGAATACGGGTTGACATCATCAACCAGTATAC
>CAZLWH010000028.1:0-8074 GCA_964563265.1 uncultured Erysipelotrichaceae bacterium | reverse complement strand
CTTATGGAGTGACGAGACCAAGTATCAGGCCTGGCTCAAAGTCGAATTGGCTGTCTGCGAAGTCTATGCCCAACAAGGCAAGATCACAGCGCAGGAGATGGAAGCCTTACGCTTGGCCAGCTTTTCTGTCGATCGGATCAATGACCTTGAGAAAGAGACCAAACATGACGTGGTGGCTTTTACACGCAGTGTTTCTGAAAGCTTGGGCGAAGAAAAACGCTGGATCCATTACGGGTTGACCTCAACGGATGTGGTCGATACAGCCACCGGACTCATCATGAAGGATGTGAATGCTTTATTAAGAACGGATCTTGTATCCTTACAAAACAGCCTGATCAAAAAGGCTCAGCGTTATAAAATGACCCCATGCATGGGCAGGACCCATGGGATCCATGCGGAAATCACCAGTTTCGGGTTAAAGTTTGCCTTATGGGTCGAAGAATTCAACCGCCAGATCAAGCGCTTCGATGAAGTTTGTCAAGAAATCGAATGCGGAAAGATCTCAGGGGCTGTCGGTAATTGCCTGTATACCGGTGTAGAACTTCAGGATGAAGTCTGTACGATATTGGGCTTACAAAGCGCTGTGATTTCAACACAGACCTTACAACGCGATCGCCATGCGGCATACATGAGTGTGCTGGCACTGATTGCGACCAGTTTAGAGAAGATCGCGATTGAATTCAGGCACTTACAAAGAACAGAAGTCCGTGAAGTCGAAGAAGGCTTCAGTGCCGGTCAAAAAGGCTCTTCTGCCATGCCTCATAAACGCAATCCGATTTCCTTTGAAAACATTTCAGGCTTATCCAGAGTGATCCGCGGCTATATGATGGCGGCCTATGAAGATGTCCCGCTTTGGCATGAACGCGATATTTCCCATTCTTCCGTTGAACGCATCATCTTTCCGGATGCGACCATCCTGTTGGATTATATGTTGAATCGGATGAGCGGATTGATCGATAACCTGCAGGTCTTTGAAGATCGGATGCTTGAGAATATCGGTTTGACCCAAGGGGTCATTTTCGCTCAGCGCGTCATGAATACACTGATTGATGAAAAGGCGTACGCACGCGAAAAAGCGTATGATCTGATCCAGCCTTTGGCCATGATTGCTTGGACTCAGCATCAAGACTTCAAAACAATCTTAAAAAACGATACTGCGGTATCTTCCGTTTTATCGATGGATGAGATCGATGCCTGCTTTACCTTGGATTTCTATTTGAAACATGTGGATGCGATCTACCAAAGGGTAGGACTATAAAGGAGCGCCATGCAAGAAAAACTGAATGCCTTGAGTACAGAAAGCCGTAATCCCAGAACCTTGGATCTGGACATGATGACACCGCTGGAAATCGCCACCATCATGAATGAAGAAGATCAGTTGGTCATCCAAGGGGTCAAAGCCCAATTGCCAAACATCGCCAAAGCCATCGACGTGATGACCGAAACCATCCGCAATAAAGGCCGCGTCTTTTATTTCGGAGCCGGAACTTCCGGCGGTTTACTGTATCTGGATGCCTGGGAATGCAAACCGACGTTTGGAACCAAAGACGACATCATCGGTTTAATGGCCGGAGGCGAGACTGCCTTGAGCCATCCGATCGATGGGATCGAAGATTCCGAAACAGCCATCATAGAAGATCTTAAACAACACAACGCCTCAGGCAAAGACTGTTTCATCGGGGTTGCGGCATCAGGCCGTACGCCATATGCGATGGCGGGGTTGCGTTACGGTCGATCCTTGGGTGGAAAAACGATTGCCCTGACCGCCAATCCGAATTCTAAAATGTCAGAGATCTCCGACATTGGGATCGATGTGTATATCGGCCAGGAGATCCTGACCGGATCGACACGGTTAAAATCCGGCACTGCCGAAAAGATGGTGCTGAATATGCTGTCGACTTCAACCATGATCCAACTCGGTAAAGTTTACTCCAACCTGATGGTCGATGTGATTCCCGACAACAGTAAATTGTATGACCGTATCAAACGTATCGTCATGAGCGCAACACATTGTGATGATGAGACGGCCGAATCGACCTTGAAACAATGCGACTATAAAGCAAAAGTCGCCATCGTCATGATCAAAACAAAGTGCTCAAAAGAAGAAGCCCTTAAGCGGCTTGAAAAAGCTCAAGGTTTTGTCAGAAAAGCCATCTCAGAATAGACTGAGTATTATACCCAAAACTACCCCACCCAAGATCAATACGGTGGGGTTTATTTTTGTCTTCGTCAAAATCAATGCGCTGATCGGAGCCAAGATCAACAACCAGTTGGTTCGTTGACTGTAAGCCACTTCCGCAACGACCATGATCATTAAAGCAACAGAAGCCAATTTTAAGCCGCGCAGGAAGGATTTCAGGGATGAATTCTGGCTGAGCCGGACAAACAAGGGATGAAGCAGCTGAACCAGCAGAAATGAGGGAAGAAAGATCCCGAGGGTTGCGACCAAGCCTCCGATCCAGCCATGGGTCAGATAACCAATGGCGGTTGCGGTGGTAAAGACAGGACCGGGGGTGATTTGACCTAAGGTCAAGGCATCCATGATTTGATCCAGCGTTAAGACCTGCCGGATATCCATAAACTCAGTCTTGATGTAGGCCAACAAGACATAACCGCTGCCATATAAGATGGAACCGATCTTAAGGAAAATCAAAAATAAGGTCATCAGACTGATCGGTTCCAAGACAAGTACTTTTCTTTTGTCTGCCAGATAAACCACAAATCCGGCCAGGATCAATACGATGAGTTCATTAAAAAACAGGGCCAAAATCAAAATCGTGATCAATAAAAACCAATCCTGAAACGACCTCAGCAGTGGTTTTGAGAATTTGATGATGACACTGAGGATCAAACCCAACATCACCGGAGTTACGGCAGACAAGGCCTTATCCACCCCAGGAAGTGATCCATATTCAACCAACAAGGCAGTCAGAATCGTGATCATCAAAAAAGCCGGCAAGATAAAACTGATCCCGGCCACCAGTAAACCTTTCCCTTTTCGTCTGAGATATCCGATATGGAGTGCCATCTCTGTGGAATTAGGGCCAGGAATCAGATTGGTAAATCCCAGCATGGTCAAAAAATCATCTTGCGATAACCACTGTCGTTTTTCAACGAATTCTTTCTCCATCATCGCAATGTGCGCAGCCGGTCCTCCAAACGCAAAAGTGCCCAGCTTTAAAAAGATCAAAGCGAGCTCTTTCAGTGAAGTCACGGTCAATGATGGTTCAACAGTGGGCTTTTTCATGTCTACAAATAGGCACTGACAACCAAAACACAGGCTTCAACGACATGAATGCCCAAGTCTTCTGCCTTTTGAAGCAGTTCGATACTGATGGTTCCAGGCTGAAGCCAGATGGCTTGGATACCTAGGTCTTTGATGGATTGAAGATAAAGGATCCCGATGGTGGGATTGACCACAAAGACGACAACGTC
Organism: uncultured Erysipelotrichaceae bacterium; assembly: GCA_964563265.1. Taxonomy (GTDB): domain Bacteria; phylum Bacillota_I; class Bacilli_A; order Erysipelotrichales; family Erysipelotrichaceae; genus UBA2212. Next base: position 4,639 of record CAZLWH010000028.1, on the reverse strand, counting down.
TACAACAGAAGGGGTCTTCTCAAGATCTTCATACACTTGTTCACCAAAAAGGTGATCATATTTAGGATTGACCGGATAAGCTGTCTTGTTTTTCTCTCTTAACTTCTTGACGATCAGGTTGGCATAAGACTCCGGATCTTGATTAACGCCCAATACGGCGAAGGTTTTACTTTCCCTTAAAAGGGTCTCTGGATTTAACATACACACATTTTAACAAATAAGCGTGAACTTTAAAGCGCAATACCTTAAAATAGAAGTATAAACGATGAAACCATTTAAATTAGGATTGCTGGGATACGGAAAGATGGGAAAAGCCTTGGTTGATGGATTGATCACCCAAGGGTTTTTGGATGAAGCCAATCTTTTTATCTATTCCCCCAACTCCTCCCCCAAAGCCAAGCAGGAACATCCAGGCATAAACATCTGTCTTGATGCGCGGGATATGGCAGATCACAGTGATCTCATTCTGTTGGCGGTCAAACCGCAAGTCTTGCCTTCGGCCCTCTATGAGCTCAGAGACCATCTTAAAAACAAGGCCATCATTTCGATCGCAGCCGGGATCTCTACCGAAAGCCTGATCGCGATGACAGATCCCAGTACCCAAGTCATGCGGGTCATGCCGAATCTGGCGGTCGAAGTCCTTAAAGGAGTGATCCTTTTGAGCAAATCGCATACCTTGGATGCCGACAATCTCAACATCTGTGCCGTGATGTTTTCTAAACTGGGTCTCGTCCAATTGATCGATGAGGCCAAAATGGACATCGGTTCTGTTTTGATCGGAAGTGCCCCAGCCTATATCGCTTACTTCATCAATGCGATCAAACTGGGAGCGGCTGGTCAATTCAGCGATGAAGAAGCACTGACAATGATCTATCAGACGGTGATTGGGACGGTGTCTTACCTTCAGGAAAACGAGATCGATCCCAATGAATTGATCACCCGGGTCTGTTCTCCCAACGGATCCACGATCGAAGGCATCAAAGCCATGCGTGACCATGAGGTCGAGTCTCAGATCGTCCATGCAGTACAGCAATCTGAAGCCCGAGCGAAGGCTTTGGGTAAGATTGTGATTGTTAAGAAAGAGTAATATTTGACATTTGTTATCGCTTTCTCTATGATATGAACACTAAACAAGGAGAACCCATGAGTAAAATTGCCATAGTCACAGATTCCAATTCTACGATTTCCCCAGCCTTAGCGAAAGAATTAGGCGTATTTGTCGCCCCAATTCAAGTCAATCTTGAAGGAAAAGAATATCGAGACATGATCGATATTCAACCAGCCGATGTCATTGATGCTTTAAGAACGCACAAAAACATTAAAACTTCTCAACCCAATATCGGTTTTGTTGAAGAATTATTCCACCAACTAAAATCAGAAGGCTATGATCATATCATTGCTGTATCTTTATCCTCCGTACTTTCAGGAACCTATCAAACCTTCTGTTTGGGTGCTGCCAATGCGGAAGTAGAAAACATGATCACCATCATTGATACCATGACAACCTGTGGTCCATGTAAACAAGCTGTCCTCGTCGCCAAGAAAATGGTGGATGAAGGAAAGAGCGTAGAAGAGATCGTCAACATCGTCAATGTCATCGCCAAAGACTCTAAGACCTATATCCTTCCGGACAACCTTGAACAATTGATTCATGGGGGTCGTGTCAAAGGGGCAACAGCCTTGCTGGGAACCCTTCTGAAAATCAAACTACTGCTAGCTTTGGATTATAAAGTACCAAGCATCGAAAAAATGGATACTTCAAGAACCGACGTCAAGTTGTTTCAAGCGGTTGTTGATGATATGAAGGCAAGAGGAAATACGCCAAAGACGCATAAAGTATTTGTGCCTTCATGTGAATCCTTTGATCGAGTCGAAGCCTTTAAGAAGTACTTGAATGAAAAAGCACCGGGCTATGAGATTGAACAGATCACATTACCTGCAGGGATTGCCGGTCATACAGGATTCGCATTTGGAGTTCAGCCTGTCTTAAAAGGTTAATCAATCCTAAACCGCTTCGGCGGTTTTTTTATTGGATTTTTAATCTAAATTATATATATTAAAGAACAGAATATGTATTGACTTTAATAATATTAAAGACTATACTAAATATTATTAAAGAAAGAGGACATTATGGCACTGCAAGTCATACCTGAATGGATGATCAACCTCGATGATGAGGATGTCTCCTTTACCAAACGCTTCTTATTGGCTTCTGGGTCACTGAAAGAGTTGGCGACTCAATATGGGGTAACTTATCCAACCGTTCGATTAAAACTGGATCGATTGATCCAAAAGATCCAAATCAGTGAAGAATCTGCCAATGAGCCGTATGTGGCTTTGATCAAACGCCTGGCGGTCAATGAGAAACTGGACATCGCGACGGCGAAGTTGTTGATCAGTGAATACAAAAAATCTAAAAAGGAGAATGTCTGATATGAATGTTGCGATCCTTCCGTTGATCTTAATCGGCTTGTTGTTTATGATTGTACCGCTGGTAGCCTTGGTTGTTTTACAAGTTTATTTGTCTAAAATGGAAAAAGACTGGCCGGGGCTGGTCTTACCGATCTTGTCTGGGACCTTCTCGATACTATCCAGTCTAATTTTAGTGTTGATGGCGGTTCGCGGTGGTGTGATCATTACCGTCATCGTCTACTTAATTCTGATCAATATCCCACCCATCGTGTTTACCTTGATCTATTTCAACATTCATAAAAAAGCTCCGAAGAACGAAATCGATAAGATGACGATTCAGGATTTAGGATAGACCCTTAGTAAATCAAATCCTGAGAAGGAGGATGACGATGATGTCTGACACGCTTATTATTGTGTCTATGCTTGTGTTTTATGCCACCATCTTTGCGGCGCTGATCACACTGCAATTTATGTTGTCCAAACTGAACAGAGATTGGCCATCATTGATCTTGCCTATCTTTTCCTTTGCGTTTTCTTTTTTGTCAGCGTGGCTATTGTTGCTTGATTTGTATAGCGACTCGACCATCCTGGATGTCGTACCCACATGGATCGTGATGAACATCCCCACTGTTGTTTATATGATCATCCGCAGAAAGGTGCGTCATAAAAAGAATCAAGACAGATCCTGATACAGTAATGATTCAGGAGTTGGGCTAAAACCAAACAGACGTAAAAAAACCGAAATTAATCGGTTTTTCCATGTCTTGTTTTAAAGCTGTGTTTGTTCGGATAGGAACTGTGGCTGTCGTGTTGATAACGACGTTTCGGTTCAACGGACGGATTTTGAAGTTCGAAGCATTTCAGCTTGTAGCCCTTGATGGTACCTTCATTCATGACACGTAAGACGTCTTCCAGGAATTCCAGAGGAACTTCCACGGTGGTGGAGTGTTCGGAGATACGGATCTTACCGATATCCTGTCCTGAAATGCCGGTGGCTTCCGCAATGGCGGAAACGATATGAGCGGGGGCAACGTTGTGCTTACGGCCGACATCCATTTGGATGGTGGCAGTTGCGACACGTTTGGCACGCTTGGTGGTATTGAGCGGTTCTTTGATTTCGGTGAAGATGTCTTTGCCGACCAGCTTATACAGTAACGCATGAGCCAGTTCGATCGGAGACAGTCCGCTGTCCATCAATTTTTCAGTCAAGGCCTTGATTTCAACCGGGATGTCATTTTTCTGAAGTGAATTCATGACGTCGGTCGTCAGGTGATCGAAACGGACAGATTGGATCTCAGCCAAGGAAGGAAGATTCTTTTTGGCGATGGAGGCTTTGGTCAGTCTTTCCAACACGGTCAGGATATTGCGCTGACGCGGGGTGATCAAGGTGATTGAGAGGCCTTCTTTGCCGGCACGGCCTGTACGGCCGATACGGTGGACATAGTATTCGATTTCCTGGGGAACGTCATAGTTGAAGACGATATCCAGATCATCGACGTCAATGCCGCGGGCAGCGACATCGGTACATACCAACACATTCAGTTTTTTCTGTTTGAAACGATCCATAACGATCGTACGCATTTCCTGTTTGAGGTCACCGTGGATGGCAGCACTGTTATAGCCTTTGGCGCCCAAGAGGGCGGCCACGTCATCGACCATTTTCTTCGTATTACAGAAGACCATGCAGGAATCGGGTCTGTAGAATTCCAAGAGTTGGACCAAGGTGTCTGATTTGGAACCTTGGGAGACTTCATAAGCGACCTGTTGAATGGCATTGACGGTCATTTCTTTTTGGGTCGTTTTGATGTGGATCGGATTGTTCAGGTATTCATCCGTGATGTTGAGGATTTCTCTGGGCATCGTGGCAGAAAACAAAAGGAACTGTTTTTCGCTGGGCAGCGATTTCAGGATCTCTTCGATGTCTTCTTTGAATCCCAGTTTCAGCATTTCATCGGCTTCGTCTAAGACGAATGCTTTCAGATCGCTGAAGCGCAGGGTTTTGCGTTCCATGTGGTCCATGACACGTCCAGGAGTTCCGACGATGATGTCGGCGCCGCCTTTTAAGTCACGGATCTGGGAACTGATGGGTTCTCCGCCGTAAATGGATACGATACGAATGCCTTCTGTATATTTTGCGAACTTTCTGAGTTCGTTGGTGACCTGTAAGGTGAGCTCACGGGTTGGGGTTAGGATCAATACCTGAGGGATCCGTCTTTCGAGCTTTTGA
>CAZLWH010000027.1:8083-12132 GCA_964563265.1 uncultured Erysipelotrichaceae bacterium | reverse complement strand
GGGTGGTAAAGTCGAAGCCGGAGAGAGCCTGACGGAAGCTTTGGTACGGGAAATCGCAGAAGAAGGCGATGCCAAAGTCATGACCGCACGTTCGATGTTTGACTATAACGTCATTACCCCGCAAGGACCGATGCATCTGACCTGGTTTTATACCACGATCCAAGGCGACTTCAAACCGGTCATCTACACCAAGATGAAAACCATAAAAAAAGAGGAAGTGGACGCATTGTCCTGGATTCCTCATAATCGACCGTATTTAAAACAACTGAAAGCGTGTTTTCCTATTCAAACGTAGGCATTTGAATATCGGCTTCCGAGGCGGCATCCGCATCGACAGCCAAGATACAATTATCATGTAGCAACATCATCGACACCGGGAATCCTGTCGATATTTTTTTGGTGCTCAATAAGGTCTTGACCACACTGGATTTGTTTCTTCCGGAAGCCATGATCAGAAGTTTCTTGGCTCTCAGCAGATCCTGGATCCCAAAGGTCAGGATCTGGGTGGGCACTTCAGAAAGATCGTCATAATCGACCACCAGGGTCTGTCTTGTCGCCTCGGTGATGGTATCGAAATGGATGCGTGCTGATAAGGCATCGGACGCACTGTTGTTGGCGATGTGGCCATCGGTACCGGCAGAGGTCAATATCAGATCCAAAGGCGGGATCATGTCTAGAAACTGATTGAAGACCCCGGCAGCATTGGATAAGTCATCCGGATCGAAACAATGGATGTGATCCTCATCGATACCGCATGGCGTAAAGAAACGCGACATCAACTGATCTTTGATCGAAAAACAATGGCTGCATCGGACCACTTCCGAGGTGCCGATGAAGTGGGCACGGGAAAAGTCGACCTCTTTGTTTTGATGGGCTTCAACGAGATAATCATAGACCCGCTTGAAAGACGGGCTGTAAGGCAAGGCAATCCAAGAATCTGCTTTTTGTTTGATTTGGCCCTCAAGGATATGAGCGACCATTGCAGCGCAGTGATCTGCGTCTTTGGAAATAACCAGTTTCATGTTTTATTGTTCACCATCGGCTGGAAAAACCAGCTCAGTTTGTCTGCGGCATTCATCCATGACCTCAAACACCGTTTTGGTCACCTTCGTATAGTCATTATAGCGCGCATCATCGTGATTGGCGATGACGTGATGGAAATCTTTGATTTCATACACCATGGTTTGAGGATCCTGGAACCCGCTGATGAGCGTGCTCTTGTCTTTTTCAATCAGGTGGACCTGGGTCAGTTGTGAAGGTGCCTCGCTGGCGTTGATCCAGGCACGATCGCCGCTGAAGGTCGAGAAAGCCAGTCCGTCAGAATCTTTCGCGATGACCCCTACGGCCAGGAAATCAGGATACGTCAAGGTTATGACCCCGTTCAGATCGATGCCGTTGGTGTACTTGGTACATTGATAGAAGACCTTTTTGGGGGCTCCAAACAGTCCGATAAAGACACTGATCGGATAGATGCCCAGATCCATCAGGGCTCCGCCGGAGTTCTTCAATGAGAAGATCGCCGGTTCTTCGCCAGCCAGTAAGGCTGCGTAACGCGATGAGCATTTTCCAAACGTAATGTGGGCCAGTTTCAATTGGCCGACGTGATGCAGATTGTCTTTGATGACCTTGAGATTGGGCAGATGGATCGGGATGATCGCATCGAAGACATAACGGTCATTGGCCTTGGCTGTTTTCAGTAAGGCCGTGAGTTCTTTGGAGTTGGAAACCTGAGGCTTTTCTAAGATGACATGTTTCTTGGCGTTAAGGGCCTGTGTCGCCAAATCATAATGCGTATCATTGGGGGTGGCAATATACAAGACATCGATGTTTGGATCGTCCAATAAGGCTTTCCAATCGCTTTGGGTCCCTTTGACCCCCATCTTATCCGCAAAGGCTCTTCCCTTTTCAGCACTGCGTGAATAGACGGTCGTGACCTCAAAGGATCCTTCTTTTTGAGCAGCCTTGATGAACCATTCGGTTACAAAAGAGGTGCCGACTGTTGCGAGTTTCATCTTAGCGACCATTCCCTTCGACCACGGCCGATAGTCTCGGCATGACTTGTTTCTTACGGGAGATGACGTCATAATACACCAGTTTATCGTTACTGATCCCGTCAAACGCATCCGTGGCGATCCAGGATTCCTTGCCGGCATACAGTATCGCCGACTGATTGTTTTCCAGTCCGGTAAACAGAAGCAACAAGAGATCCAGACGTTTGTCTGTGGCGTAGGTCGTCATCGTCTTGATCAGATCGGCTCTTAAGGGTTCGATGACGCTGGGATCATACAAGGACATCTGTCCCACCATGACCCTGTATTTGCCTAAGGTAAACTCCTTGATGTCGTTTTCGATGATGTCTTCCAGCGATTTGTCTTTGAGACCGGAACCGTTGGTAAAAATGTCTTTGGCTAAGGCATCGATGTTGAGCTGGCCGATGCGCGCCAAGCGCTGGGCGATGTTGATGTCGGTTTGGGTCGTGGTCGGTGATTTGAAGTTGAGCGTATCCGAGATGATGGCGGCACACAAGAGACCGGCCATCTTTCCGTCAAGCGGGACACGGGATTCTTCATAAAGGGTCGCAATGATCGTACAGGTCGATCCGACCAATTGATTACGAAACATGATGGGTTTGGAAGTGGTGATGTCTCCGATCCGATGATGATCGATGACTTCCATCAGATCCCCATCCAAGACCGCATCCACGGATTGGGAGACCTCATTGTGGTCCACCAGGATGATCTTCTTCTTTCTCGCATTCAGGAGATGGAAACGGGAGATCAACCCGTAGACATGGCGTTTCTCATCCAAGACCGGATAAGATCTGAATCTGGACTTCAACAGTTTGGCCAAGACGTCATCGACGTATTCGCTTCTCTGGAAGGTCAAGAGTTCCGTGCTCATGATGAATTTAACAGGCGTAGAGTAATAGAGATAACGGGAGGTATTCAGTGTCCCGTGTCCGGAGATGATGATGGCACAGCCCTTTTCTTTGGCTAAGGCGATGACTTCATCGGCGATCTTATCGCTCCAGACCACGACCAGACAGGCTGCTTCTTTCTCGATGGCTTGAAGCTGAGCTTCGGTATCATTGCCTAAAATAACGGTACGATCCGCCAGTTCATAGTTTTCCAGTTTATGTTCAGCCACAGCGATGATCGAGACTTTTCCGTTGAGACGCGGTGTTTTCGGCTCATAGACCAAGGTCCCTCTTAAGGTTTGGGCAATATAACTGATTGGGGTCTTCTGTAAAAGTTCGATCGATTTGGCCGTATCGCCCATGGCGATGGCGGACAGATTGGAATTGGTGACCAAGCCTAAGACACGCTGGTCCTGATCGACCACGACCAAGGCTCTCTTTTCATTCTGAATGATCTGCCAGGCCTCAAAAATGGTCGTATCGGGAGAAATCGTGACCGGTTCATCCAGATCGATTTCTGATAAGGTCATTCTCGCATCACTGAGGACTTTCGGTTCTTCAAAACCGAAACGGTTCAAGATATAGGCGGTCTCATGATTGACCTCACCCAAACGGCAGGCAATGGCCTCCAGACCTTGTTTACTCTTGAGATTGGCATAAGCGATGGCAGAACAAATCGAATCCGTATCCGGATGCTTATGTCCTGTCACATGGATGGCTTGATTGGTATTGAGCATAAAAGGTCCTCACTTAAGTCTATTATAGACCATTAGGCCTTGAATTGACCAGTGGAATGGACATCATTTGTCCATCGGCTCATCTTAATTGCAAATAGTTTTGAAAACTTCACACAATACGATACAATTAAATCGAACAGGGGCCAAACATGGGGAAAGACCGAATCGACTTTTATCTTGTACCGATGCATGACATGACCTTAGAAGATGTTTTTACGTACTACAACGAGAACCGTTTTCAGCATGAGCAAAATTTTGATCCGGGAGACCTGGATTTTTCTTTACAGTCACAGCGTATCCGTTTACTGCGTTCGATCATCGAAGCCGACCGCAAGATCGCTTACCGCCTCTCGGTCATCACCAATGAGCGCAGAATGATCGGGGTCGTCAAGATC
>CAZLWH010000027.1:0-8073 GCA_964563265.1 uncultured Erysipelotrichaceae bacterium | reverse complement strand
TCACCACCATCGGCGATGAACATCAAAAAGCCTGTGACATCAGCTATTCCGTTGACCGTTCTTTGGACGGAAAAGGCTACAATGAGCTGATCCTCAACCGCGCGACCAACCTGGCTTTCAAAGAATACGGTTACCGCAAGGCCACCATCACCTTGGTGGATACCAATCTGATCGGTCACCAATACGTAAGCAGCATCGGATATGTCAAGGTCGGACTCTTACGGAAAAACGAAAAGATCAGAGGCGTCTGGCGTGATTTCTGGCTCTATGAGAAAATCAACGAGGACTTTGAATGACCCAGCTGGAAACCTTACAGAAACTGGTCTCTGAGTTCTCCAATGTACGGGACTGGACCCAGTTTCATACCCTGAAAGATCTCTCGATCGGACTCTCGACCGAATCCAATGAACTGCTTCAGATTTTCAGATTCAAAAACGAGGAAGAATGTCTGGCCGTATTGAAGGCCAATCCTGAAAAGATCGAAGATGAACTGGCCGATGTCTTTTATTACCTGTTGAGGATCGCTGATCTCTACGGACTGGATTTAGAAAAAGGTCTCAGACATAAAATGATCCAAAACGAGGCCAAGTATCCTGTCCATAAAGTCAAAGGCAAAAATCTCAAATACGATGAATATGACCAAGGGGAATGACCTTGGTTTTTTTATGGATGAATGATGGTGAATTGTGTCAGCAGAGCCTGTTTTCTTGACTTATCCGTGCGCTCGTGTGAAAATACACGGTATAAAGAAAAAGGAGGACGCCCTTCATGGAACAGTGGATCATCAGTTTAATGAGTCAGTTCGGTTATTTCGGGGTCTTCTTTCTGATCTTCATCGAAAATATCTTTCCGCCGATCCCATCTGAGGTCATCTTGGCCTTTGGGGGTTTTGCGACAACCGTCCCTGAATACAATATGACCCTCATCGGCGTCATTCTCGCCGCGACCTTAGGCTCTGTGGCCGGGGCTGTCTTACTGTATTGGATCGGTTATAAATTCAATGTTGAGGTCATCGAAGGCTTCGTCGCCAAATGGGGCCACCTTCTGCGTCTGAAAGTCGAAGACATCGAAAAAGCCGGGAAATGGTTTGAGAAACACGGGATTGCTGCCGTCTTCTTCTGCCGCATGGTTCCTGTGCTTCGTTCTCTGATTTCCATCCCTGCCGGTATGGCAGAGATGAAGTTTAGGACCTTCCTGTCATTTACGGTCTTAGGGACACTGATCTGGAACATCATCCTGGTCTATGCGGGAGCCGCTTTAGGGGCCAACTGGAGAAGCATCTTAGCGATCTTGGGCACCTATCAGGACATCACGTTTGTGGTCTTGGCACTGATCGTGCTGGGCGCCATCCTGTGGATCCTACGCCGTAATAAAACCAAAGCCAAAGCCTAAACAAAAGCAATCTTCACAGATTGCTTTTTTCTAGATCTTTTTAAGTTCAGCCAAGAGTTTTTCTAAGGTCATCTGGGTATGTTCAGCCGCATCGATGTTGACATTGATCCCGAATTCACAACGATGCAGGCAACGCTGGGTCTTCAGTTCAAAGCGTCCGTCTTTGGTTTTACCTCCGACTTCGGTGTTGAGCGCTTTTTCCACACTTTTAATGAAGGCCAAAGCCCCGCGGTTACTGCAGCGCTCTCCGTTACATAAGGTAATCGTATGGATCTTGGTTTCAGTGCGTAATGAAGGACTTCTCGCGATGAGACCTCTGAGAATGGCCGGTGAGGTCTTGAGCTGAGTGCTCATCATCTCCAAGGCAATTTCAGGAACCAGTCCAAACTGAGCCTGGATCTCTTTCATACAGGCAATCAGCCCGATCTGATCGACCCCCAGGAAATCATCTTCAAAATAAGAGATCAGGGTCTTCAGTTTCAGTTTTTCTTCATCGTTCACAAGGCATTCTCCAAGGGTTCATGACGCAGGTAATGCTGAAGGTTATTGATGAGTAAGGCATAATTGCGTTCAGGCATCATGTGGCCTGAGCCTGAATTATGCGGGGTAATGAACACTTTCGGATGGCACCATAAGGGACTCTCTTTAGGCAAGGGTTCATCCTCAAAGACATCCAGATAGACAAAGGCCAGCTGATCGGTGTCCAGCGCCTTGATCAGGGCGGATTCATCGACGGACTTGCCTCGTCCAATGTTGATGAAGGTACAGTTGGGTTTCATGGCTTCAAAGAAGGCCACATCGATCAGATGATGGGTCTGTGGCGTCAAAGGCAAGGTATTGACCACGATGTCGGCACTGCGCAGATAGTCATGGACCTCAGAGAGCTTTCCGGTCACGTTAAAGGGAGAAACGGCCCTGCCGTCGGTATTGAGCGCGATCTGTAAAGGCCCGAAAGCTTTCAGACGCAAGGCGCTTTCCTGGGCAATGTTGCCGGATCCAAGATACAGGATCTTCAAAAAGCCCAGTTCACGCAAGTCGTGTTTTTTCCATTCGGAGTTGGCTTGATGAGCGATAAAGGACTTGGTTTGTTTCAAAGACATCAGGATGCTTAAGGTGATCATCTCGGCAATGGGGGCACTGTAGACCCCTTTCGCATTGGAAATCAGGACCTGATCATGAAGCCAGGTCTCGATTGGCAGATGATCTGTACCGGCACTGCTGAGCTGCAGAAACTTCAGGTTGATGAATTCATCATAGGGATAATGCGCAAAAGGACGCTGACCGTAGACGACATCGTATCGGGTCGGATCGACCACAGACGTCCCATCCGTATAATCGACATCCAGTCCGATGTTCGTAAAGCGTTCTTTGACATCCTGCGGTAACGTAAAGAGTTCAGTGATGAGCAGTTTCATAAGGTCCTTTGGTGAAAAGCAGCTTAGTCCTGCTTTTTGAATTCTTCATAGGTATGCAACGCAGAGGCCTTGTTGGAGCTTCTGGAGAAGGTGGTGACGTTGGCAGCCGCTTTGGTCTGATGGATGATCGTTCCGGCTCCGCCGACACAACCGCCCGGACAGGCCATACCTTCCAACAGGTACCCGTCTTTTTTGCCGGCTTTCGCCAACAACAGCATCTTCTTACAGCTGCTTAAGGTCTCGGCCCGTTCGACTTTGACGACACGATCCGGATCCAATCGACGGATGACATTCTCGACCGCATTGAGGACACCGCCGCTGATGGCGAAACCGCGGCCATCTACGGAGGCATGATTTAAAGTCTTGGTCGGTGTCAGTTTAGAGAGCTCGATCCCGCGCGCAATAAACATCGAATTGATTTCTTCATAGGTCAAGACAAAGTCCACGTTCTTATGGACATCCATATAGGCTGCTTCGAATTTCTTTGCGGAACACGGTCCGACAAAGACGATGCGGGTCTTGGGGAATTGTTTTCTTAAGAAGTTGGCCGTTTCAACCATCGGTGAGGAAGAATCGGAGACACAGTATTTTTTATCGCCCAATTCTTTCTGGGCAACTTTCAGCCAAGCTGGACAACAAGAGGTCGCCAGGAAAGGCTGATCGACAGGGACATGTTTCAAGAAGTGACGGGCTTCATCGACAGTGGTGATGTCGGCACCGTAAGCCACTTCGCGGACATCATCGAAACCCAGTGAAAGTAAGCCTTCAACGACTTGTTCAGGACTGACTTTATCGCCAAACTGACCGACAAAAGCCGGTGCGATGATGGCACAGACTTCTTCAGGACTCTTGAAGGCTTCGACCAACTGATAGATCTCGGATTTATCCATGATGGCCCCGTAAGGACAAGACACCATACACATCCCGCAACTGACGCATTTCTCGGTGATGATGACGGCGCGTTCCTGGTCATCTTTGGTGAACGCATTGACCCCGCAGGCCGCATTACACGGTCTTTCGTTTTTGACGATGGAACCGTAAGGACAGACATCATCACAACGTCCGCACTTGACACAGGCTTCCTGATCGATAAAGGCTTGGCCATTCTGCATACTGACGCATTTGACCGGACAGACCTCGACGCACGGATGAGCCAAACAGCCTCGGCACGCATTGGTCACAAAGAAACTCTTCTCGGCACACGCTTCACAGGCCATCGGGATGACACTGATCAAGTCATGACCGACTTTTTTGGTTTTTAAAGCTTCTAGATCTTCTTCGATGAAAGAAGCCTCAAAGCGGGTCCCCAGCTCCATATTCATGGCCAGTTTGATTCTGGCCCTGATGATTTCCCGTTCGCGCTCCGTCGTATCACGATACAGCGGTTTTCCCTCTTCGATCATCTGAAACGGGATCGCTTCGATCTGTTCTTTTGACCATCCTTCATAGGCTGCGACCGAAATATTCTTGAAGATTTCGTTTCTGAGAAATTTGATTGTGGTGAATACGCCGCGCATAAGTGCCTCCTAGGAATGACCTTGTATTATCTTACCGTAAACTGCCTTGTCTAAGCAAGATGCTTGTTACAGTCTTTACCTTTTTATCATACGCTTTATTCTCTTTTCTAACAAGTTGGGGTGGTATAATTGACCTATGGAAAATCTCATTGAACTGCTTAAAGCCCTGATCCTGGGTATCATCCAAGGGGTCACCGAATGGCTGCCTGTCTCATCCACAGGGCACATGATTTTGTTTGACGCTTTTTGGCCTTTGTCTTTCTCACAAGACTTCGTCGATCTCTTTGTGAACTTCATCCAAGTGGGTTCGGTCTTAGCCGTCATCCTGATCTTCTTTAAACGGCTCTATCCGTTTGGTTCCTCGAAAGAACATCGAAACAATACTTTTCTTCTGTGGGTCAAGATCATCATCGCCTCAGTTCCGGCCGGGATCTTGGGCATCCTGTTTAAGGATGACATCGAAAGCAAACTGCGGACACCGGTCATCATCGCTGCCGCCTTGATCATCTACGGTTTCCTGTTTATCCTGATCGAAAGACAGGATAAGATCCCCAGTGTCAAAAAACTCACCGACATTACCTACGTCCAGGCCTTACTGATCGGATTCTTCCAGGTCCTGTCTTTGATTCCCGGGACTTCACGCAGCGGATCCACGATCGTCGGAGCCTTGTTTATCGGGCTTGGCCGTACTGTGGCGGCTGAATTCTCGTTTATGATGTCGATCCCGGTCATGCTGGGAGCCGGCGCGATCTCCATCCTCAAAGCCGATGTGAGCTTAGGCCTGATGGAAATCAGTGTCCTGGCAGTCGGCTTCATCAGTGCCTTCGTTGTTTCCTTGTTTGTCATGAAAGCCTTGATGAACTTCGTCAAGAAACATAAATTTACCCCCTTTGCGTATTATCGCATTGTCTTGGGTTTGGTCATCTTAGCCCTGCTCAGTTTCCAGATCTTACCAGTCTAACCCGATTCACATCGGGTTTTTTTATGAGATGCATCATTTGCATCCCCAAAGATAAACATGCTAAAGTAGAGTCATGGAAAAATGTCTGACATGTAAAGCCCCCAACTGTATCTCTCACCTGCGTATTTTCGGGTCTTTATCCGATAAACAGCAAGCCCTGATCATCGCCAACGTAGACCGCTTGGCATTTAAAAAGGGCGAGATCTATATTCATGAACAGGATCCGCTGAAGTCTTTTGTGGTCATCAGCCGCGGCCGTTTCAAAGCCTATACCGATTCAGAAGACGGAAGACGCAGCGTTGTTTACTTCTATAAGACCGGAGACTTCTTCGGTGAAAACAGCCTGTTTAAACCAACGCTATCTCCATTTACGGTCGAATGCGTGGAAGACGGCAGTCTGTGTACGATCCACTCCGACATCATGCAGCGGCTGATCCGCAATGAACCGGAACTCACCTTGGGCATCCTGGCTTCCCTTACTTCCCGCATCGAAACGCTGGAAAACGAAATCAAAAGCGTTCACGTGGAGCGTTTGGAAAACAGGCTCTATGCCTTACTGGAATCCTTTGAGAATGATTATGGCTTTGTTCGAGAAGGAAATCGGGTCTTGCGTCTTCCGCTGAATCAGGAAGAAATGGCCAGCCGATTGGGATCCAGCCGTGAAGCCGTCTCAAGGACCCTTAAAAAGATGGAACTCTCAGGTAAGATCAAGATCCTGCCTCATAAAGAAATAATTCTAGTTTAAAATGTGATGTATATCACATTTTTTATTGAATAAACGCGTTACACTGTGCGTGGAGGAACCCAATCATGAGTGAAATCATCAACAATCATTCCCAACGCCAGGAAAAGCTGAAGAAACTGATCCAGCGTCTTCATTCAGGCGAAGACAGAGCCGCCATCGAAATGGAATTCAGACGGGACTTTGCCTACGTGACCGGTGCCGAAATCGCCGAAATGGAATACAACCTCGTTCAGGAAGGCGTCTCTGTCGAAGAGATCCAATCCTTGTGTGATGTCCATGCCTCTCTATTTCAAGGTTCCATTCAGGAAATGCATGATGACGTCCTGACGGTCAATCCTTTGACCGAATTTGAAAACGACAACCGCCGATTCCAGAAACTGATCGATGCCTCAGAAACCTTTACCGATGATCCTCGATCACAAAACTTGTTGGTGGAATTCATCATAGAAACCACCGCCTCTTTATCAGACATTGAAAGCCATTATGCCCGCAAAGAAAACATCCTGTTTCCGATGCTGGAGAAAAATGGGATCACGACCGTACCTCAAGTCATGTGGGGCGTTGACAACAAGATCAGAGACGGGATCCGTTTTCTTAAAGAACAGGTCACGTCAAGTCCTGAACCCCAAGAACTCTTGATCTCTTTCAGAAGTGTCCTGACGATGATCAAAGAAATGATCGTCAAAGAAAACAACATCCTGTTTCCGATGCTTAAAGAACATCTGACCACCGATGATCTGAGAGTGGTCGCTGCCAGTATGAATGAAACACAAGGCTACAAAACTCCTGCTTCATCTCAACAGGCAGCCAACGTGGATGGATCCATTGCGATGAGCGCGGGCGCATTGACTCAGGAAGCCATCAATGCCATCTTCAATACCCTGCCGTTTGATCTGACGTTTGTCGGAGCCGACAACAAGGTCAAATTCGTCACCCAAGGGAAAGAGCGCATCTTTGATCGTCCCCTATCCGTCATCGGAAGACCGATCGAACTCTGTCATCCTCCACAATCCGTTCATGTCGTCATGAAGATCGTTGAAGACCTCAGAAGCGGCAAAAAAGACCATGAAGATTTCTGGATCCATTTCAGAGGTAAGTTTGCCTTGATCCGCTATTATGCGGTCAGAAATGATCAGAATGAGTTTCTGGGAACCTTGGAAGTGACCCAAGACATCCTCGACATCCAAGCCTTAAGCGGTGAAAAACGCTTGGCAGACTGAAATAGACAAACCTCCGATTTCGGAGGTTTTATTTCGTAGAAGCATACCATTTGGGAATCCCTAGGGTAAAATGATCCGTATCTTCATCAAACTGTTTGATCAGTCTCATCATGACCTCAACTTCTTGTTCACCATAGCCTTGAGCCCACGCGATCGATCCGACCGCATTGCTTCCCACATACAGATACAACAACTCAAAGAAGTGCTGAGGAATCTCAAAATCAAAGTAGGCATCGATCATCCCACTGGTAAACAAGGGACTTTTTTCTCTGCACCACACGATGCGGTTGAACTCTTCCAAAGGATCCCCGATGTCCCAACGGTCAAAATCCAGGATGGCCAAATTGCCATCTTCACAAAGCAGGAAATTACCGATGTGATAATCCCCGTGCTGAAAGCACATCGGTCTTCCTTTGAGATAAGGTTTCAAGCACAGTAACTGTTCGATCAGGGCCCTGTCATGTTCGAAATGAAAACCGCTTTTCTCATAAGAGGCGATCTTACGGTCAAGTTTATCGCTGAATCGCATCTCCCAGCTTTTGTCATCGTTGACTTTGATCTGGGTGTGGATCTCTTTTAAGACCCAGCCTGCCTGATGGCCAAGCCGGATCTGTTCAGACTCGCTCAAGGTCTCAATGACCGCTTCAAGATCCCTGCCTTCGATATAAGTGGTCGTATAATGGACCTGGTCGTTTTTCAGTTCTACAGAGAGCGGTTCACTGAATCTCACGTCAGCGAGATCCAAAGTACTGAGATAATGGAGTTCATTGATTTTACGGTTGAATTTATCTTTCGCAAGTACTCGTAAAAGCACCTTGCCTTT
>CAZLWH010000026.1:0-12290 GCA_964563265.1 uncultured Erysipelotrichaceae bacterium | reverse complement strand
GAATACGGTGACTTTGATAAGATTTTTTACACAGATTCCAGCAACAGTACAATATCGGGTGCCGGATATCTCGTTCAGCAAGAAAAACAAGGGTACTTAGGTACAAACCCTGAAAAGTACTATATGATCATCTTTGATTCTACCGGGAAGGCAATTTCGATATCCATTGGAGGGGGTTGGGGTGGTTAACAGTTTTATTAAAGACATCTGTTCGACTTCGGTCTTGGTAAATGCGTCAAGAAAGACGATTGACTAGCCCTAGGTATTCATAAAAAATCAGTCTGAATGCTCAACCTAAAGCAAACATGCAGCTCGTGGTATGCATAACTAAGCCAGTCATAAAGCGATGGATTACCACAAAGTAATTTTAGGAATAAACAACAAAAAAATATGTTCTTGCTTTTTATAAAACACACCTTTTGTGTATAAAAGTGCGTTGATTTTGTGTATGATAAGAACATAACATGGAAATGTTATCAAACAAAATCCTATTTATCAGGTTGTGATCCTGGTAGGGTGCAATTTGACCCTGTCATCTTGTATGCCGGATTTTATTTGCAAACGGGGTTCGAATCCCCGGCTCATGTCGAGTGCGTGGTTGCCCAGTATCTAATGAGAATTCTTGAAAACCTGGTATCGTAATCTGCCTGTCTTAGGATGGGCAAAAAGCAAACGGCTTTGTATTAGTCTGGATACCGAGATGGTCAATCGTGAACCAACTGAGGTTCGTTTACGATAGAGCGCTCTCAAAGACTGATCCGTTGTTTGTTTTTGAAAGCTTTACCGGGTCTTTCTAACACGCAAACCCATCAAAGGGTTTCACATAAAGGGGAATTATGAAAACCATCATTACAAGCAAAGATTATGGTTTGTTGTTCAAAAAACAGGTGTTTGAAGAAGTGCTGGAATCCGGGGAATATAAATTCCGTTTTCGGCCTAAACAAAAACAAATCATCGTTGTTAACCGCAAGCAATCTCTTGAATCCAGGGGCATCGATGTCAAGGTCATAAACAAGGCCAGCTTGACTGAACGTATAGAAACGATGTTCGTAAAGGAACATGAAGTGGCTTTCCATTTTGTGGATGGTCTGTTTCAGGATCTTCTGGTTTCCGGAACACATTCTTATTTCAAAACCAACTATGTTCACTCTTTTGTCTTGGCAGACATGCGTGAGCTCACCCTTCCCAAGGAAATCGATGTTGGCGTCTTGGAATCCAAAGCTTTCCAGGAACAAAATTCAAGTTTGGGCTTGGTTTCCACGGTTTTGGTTGAGGATGGGTTTGTTGGAATCTTAAAGGTGAATGGGCAATATGTGAAAACATTGAAACCCGGGAAATACACTTTCTTTTCAAAAATCTCTCTAATTGATGTCCAAATGATTCAGACCCGCAATCAAACGATTCAACTGAATGGTCAAGAATTATTGACCAAAGATAAGGTGACTTTACGCATCAATTTTATTCTCAATTACTGCATCAACGATCCCTTAAAAGCCGCAACGAATTTCTCGAATTATGAAGAACAATTGTATTTGTTGATGCAACTTGCTTTGCGTGAATATGTGTCGACGACGACGCTCGATGAACTGCTGGCCGAAAAACACGAGATCGGAAAGATCATCTTAAGAAGTGTCAAAGACAAAGAATCCGAATTTGGGGCGGTCTTCTCAGAAACAGGGATCAAGGACATTATCTTGCCTGGGGAAATCCGCGACATTCTCAATATGATCCTGATTGCTGAAAAGAAAGCCATGGCCAACGTCATTACCCGCAGAGAAGAAACCGCCTCTACCCGCAGTTTGCTCAATACAGCCAAACTGATGGAAGAAAATACAACGCTTTATAAACTGAAAGAACTGGAATACATCGAACATATTTTTGAAAAGGTAGGCTCTGTTTCTTTATCTTCCAACAGCAGTATCCTTGAACAACTCAACGAGATCCTCAAACTCAGTAAGTAAGACATCTAAAACGATGTCTTTTTTTATTCAAGCAAGAGTGAATGGATCGTCTATTGTGCAAGCTGAATGTTTAAGTCTCCGTGCACAGAATAAAACCCGCTTATGGCGGGTCAGGTTATTTTTAGTCAGTACTGAAACACATCTGGATGCCGGTGAACAGGGCCTTCGCGAGTTGAGTTTGATATGCGGGATCGATCAGCTTCGCTTCTTCCTGAGCGTTTGAGAGAAAGCCCATTTCAACGGTGACGACAGGTACTTTTGACCAGTTGAAGCCGGTCTGATCGGTTCTGGTCACAAGACCGCGGCTGGACATCCCGACCTGATCGATCAGGGAATCCAGAATCAGGGTGCCATATTGGCGGCTCACATCCACGATGGGACCGGCGTAGCCCACATTCCCGGGTACCAAAACAGAGGCGCCGTGTAAGGATGCATTGGTTGAGGAATCGTTGTGGATCCTAATCATCAAGTCAGCCTCAAGGTCATTGGCCATCTTGGCCCGTTCGATGTTGCTGGGGTTGGTCGTATTGTCGGTGTGCGTCATGATGACCCGATATCCGGCATCCTCAAGCAGTGCCTTCAGTTGCAAGGCCACAGCCAGATTGATGTCGCGTTCAGGGACACGTGACACAGTACCGGTAGCTCCGACAACGGATTTGTATTTCATGACCGTCGAATCAGGGGCATTGGGTTCTTTATCCAGGCTGATGAATTTCCCGTGACCCGAATCGATGACGATGACCAACGGGATGACTTCCGGAATTACAGGATCCGGTGTGTTATCTTCAATGGGCACCTTATCGACCGGTTTAAGATTTTGCGTCATAAAAAAAGCGGATAATGCGATGAGACTCACTGCAACAGCAATCAAGGAGATCTTTTTCATCATAGTAATGGTTCAATTATAACAGAAAATCGGGTTTGGAATAAGAACGCCCATGGAAAGGGTTAACTTTATTTACCAGAGTTTCATTCATACAATGAGAAATATTTTATCCAATGATCAGATCACTCTGACTTTTCATCTTCTATTTGTATAAACAACCCTAAAAAACGCACTTCAAAACCGGCCTGTTTTTACCCTAAAAAAAGCGTTAAAAACCCCCATTTATAAATTATTCGAATGTAACGAAAGCGTTTTCACAAAACTATCATATTTTAGGGGTTCTTATGCCTGAAAACGATTGCGCTTTTAAAAATAGCACTATATAATCGATAATAGAGGGTCTATCTTAGCCATGAGAGAGGGTTAACCATCATGAAACCAACAAATTTATTCTTTGGAAGCGCATCCTTGAACGACGAGAAAGAAAAAGTATCGCTTGATACAGTTTCAATCAACAAAGAGTCTTTCTTTAGGATTGAAAACTATGATCACATGAATCCGTTTTTTATGACCGTTGTGAGCGATGTGGATCACTGGATGTTCATTTCCAGTACTCAAGGGCTCACTTGCGGCCGTAAAAACGCGGAATCTGCCTTATTTCCGTATTATACCGATGATAAGATCCATGACAGCGTAGAAACAACAGGATCCAATACGATCATCATCGTTTCTAAAGATGGCAAGGATTTCTTATGGAAACCGTTTTCGTCTCATCACAGCAATGTCTATAAAATTACCCGTAATCTGTATAAAAACACCATTGGAAACAAGATCCTTTTTGAAGAAATCAACCATGATTTGAAGATTTCCTTTACCACAGCCTGGAAAAGCAGCAATCTCTATGGATTCATCAAAGAATCCAGTGTCGTTAATCACGATGTTAAGCCCGTAACAGTCAAAGTCCTGGATGGGATCCGCAACATCTTGCCTTATGGGGTCACCACCGGTTTACAGACCACACTGAGTACGCTTCTGGACGGATACAAACGCTGTGAGCTGGTTGAAAGCGTCGGCTTGGGGATCTATAACCTGAGCTCCATCTTGACCGACAGAGCCGAACCCAGTGAATCTCTGAAAGCAACCACGGTCTGGTCCAAAGGACTGGATCATCCTAAAGTTCTCTTGTCTGAACAACAGACGGAAGCCTTCACCTTGAACCATGAGATCGAAACTGAAGTGGACATCAAAGGAAGACGGGGTTCTTACTATGTGGTCGATTCAATCAGCCTGAAGGAACACGGATCCAAATCCTGGATCATAGTTGCTGATCTGAATCAGAGCGCGGTCGATGTGGCGCGGCTCATCAAAGGCTTAAGCGATAACCCGTCCTTGATCGAAGAGGTCAATGCGGATATCACCAAAGGCGATCTTAACCTTAAGAAACTGGTTTTCAACGCTGACGGTTTCCAATACACCGCCAACAAAAAAGCAAGCTACCGTCATTTCTCCAATACGCTCTATAACATCATGCGCGGAGGCGTTTATGCGGATGGCTACAACATCGAAAGAGACGACTTCAAAGCGTTCGTCAAGGTCTGGAACAAAGAGATCTATGCCCAACAATCCAGCTTCTTGAAGCAACTGCCGTCGTCGATCAACTATAATGAACTACTTTCAAAAGTAGAAGCCCTCAACAACAAAGATTTCGAGCGCCTTTTACTGGAATACCTGCCGCTGACCTACAGCCGCCGTCATGGCGATCCAAGCCGTCCCTGGAACCGTTTCAGCATTGAGATCTCCAAAGAAGACGGCAGCAAGAAACTGAACTTTGAAGGCAACTGGCGCGATATCTTCCAAAACTGGGAAGCCTTGTCTTTGTCGTATCCGGAATTTACCGAAAGCATCATCGCGAAGTTTGTCAATGCCTCGACGGCAGATGGCTATAACCCTTACCGGATCACCAAGAACGGTTTGGATTGGGAAGCTCTGAATCCGGATGAACCCTTCTCCAACATCGGTTACTGGGGCGATCATCAGATCATCTATCTCCTCAAACTGATGGAATTATCCAAAGCTTATCATCCTGAGAAACTGAAAGCCTATCTACACAAAGACCTCTTTGTGTATGCCAATGTGCCTTATAAGATCAAAGGCTTTGATGCCTTGGTCGAAGATCCCAGAAACAGCATCGACTATGATTTTGAACTTGAGAATGCCATTCATAAAAAGACCGCAGAGCTTGGATCAGATGGAAAACTGATCTCGCTGAACCATCAGATCTATAAAGTCAATCTGACTGAAAAACTGTTGGTGACCTTGCTGGCGAAACTTTCCAATTATGTGCCTGAAGGCGGGATATGGATGAATACGCAGCGTCCGGAATGGAATGATGCGAACAATGCTTTGGTCGGTAACGGATTATCGATGGTGACCTTGTATTATCTGCATCGTTTCCAGACCTTCATGAATGGGCTGGTCGATGAAGCCGAAGTGGATTCCGTCGAGATCTCCGTGGAAGTCTTACGCATGTTCAAAGCGACCGCAGACGTCCTGAAAACCAATGAGCACGTTTTGGGTTCACAACTCTCGGACAAAGATCGCTATGCGATCACCAAAGCTTTAGGCAAGATCGGGGAAACCTATCGTCACAGTATCTATACCACTGGTTTCAGCGGAGAGAAAGCCAAGATCTCCTTTGCGGATCTCAAAGCCTTCACTGAATTGACCCTGAAACACCTGAAGGATTCCATCACAAAGAACCGCCGTGAAGACGGCCTGTATCATTCCTACAACCTCATCCGTTTTGAGAAAGAAAGCGCCAGTATCTCCCATTTGTATGAGATGCTGGAAGGTCAAGTCTCCGTGTTGAGCTCAAAAGCTCTGGATCCCAAAGATTGTATGGCTGTCCTGGAAGCCCTCAAACACAGCCCGATCTATCGACAAGATCAGGACAGTTATATGTTGTATCCCAATCGTGCACTGCCTCGTTTCCTTGAGAAAAACATCATCCCTGAATCCTTGGCCTTGTCTTCCGTCATCCTGAAAGAAGAACTTGAACATCATCGCACCCGTTTCATCGAAAGAGATGTCTACGGAAAGCTTCATTTCAACGGACGCTTCAGAAACGGCTATGACATCGAAAAAGACCTGAGAGCCACCAAGGAATTCAAAGAAGAAGACATCCGCATCGTCAGAGAACTCTTCTCAGAACTGTTCAATCACCACGCCTTTACCGGACGTTCCGGAACCTTCTATAAGTATGAAGGCTTAGGATCCATCTATTGGCATATGGTCTCAAAACTGGTCTTGGCCACCCAAGAAAACTTCGAGGATGTCTATGCCCAAAAAGGATTGAATGATGAAGCCATGGCCTTATTAAAGGGCTATAGAGCCTCTAAACATGGTCTTGGGGTCGAGAAGTCACCGGATCTCTACGGGGCCTTCCCGACCGATGCTTATTCCCATACGCCATCTTTCGCCGGTGTTCAGCAGCCGGGCCTGACCGGCCAAGTCAAAGAAGACTTCATCACCCGTTTTGGAGAATTGGGTGTGAAAGTCTGCGATGGTCTTGTCCACTTTGATCCGGTCTTGCTGGAAAAATCAGAGTTCCTCCCTGAACCTCAAGCCTGGACCTTACCGAGAAACGCGAAAGGCTCAGAGTCTGAAACGATCACACTGAAACAGCACCAATTGGGCTTTACTTTCTGTACCGTTCCGGTCATCTATACCTTATCTGATCATAAGAAAACCGTGGTTTACCATAACGACGGCACTGAAAAAACATTCAAAGATGCCTTGGATCTGAAGACCAGTCACAGTCTGTTTACCCGTGACGGCATGATCGACAGGATCGAAGTATTCCTGAAGGCATAGCATGCAGAAGTAGAGTAAGTCTTGAATCGAGAAGGACTTCTAAAAACCCTGATGATCAATCAGGGTTTTATAGTGTCTAGGAGTCAAGTTCTTGAATGCTATTAATCAATGATCCCTTAAGGAAGATTCGGATAATCGAAGATATCTTGATAATTATAGGTTTTATCCAGCACGATTCCTTTCTCAACAATGATTCCTGTGTTCCCATCAAGACCCAGGTAAAAGGAAAGTTCCGGCATCGTTTTCAGGATCTCGATGACTTTGTCTTTGTTATTGATGTCATAAAGGATAAGGTCAATTAAAATATAGTCAGGTAAATCTGAAGATGTAATATAGTGAGGGAAAAGTGCTTTGTTTGCCTCAGTCAATGGAAGACTCATTATTTTTTCTGATCCGATAAAAGCCATGGCGGAAGAGACATCGCCATTTAAAAGTTCATAAATCTTATCTCTAAAGATACCGATGCTTTCGTTATAAATCTGTTCCTTGAACCCCCCGTTATTGGCCAGCTTGAACGTCCGTTCTTTTCCGTCAGCATCGGTATATTTGATTCTCCATATCAAACGTTTAATCTCTGGTTGATCCTCAAAATGGAGGGTTTCTTTAATGCTTTCGCTGATCGTGTGAGGGCCAAAAGCAAGTTCCAACTCATCCGCATACTTGGTCTTGTAATCTGTGCCATACTCATTTGATATTGAACCGCAACCTGAAACCATGCTTAACACCAAAGTTAACACTCCAATCAATAGAATAGCTTTTATTTTCATTGAGCTCCTTCTTCCTTTCTGTTCCTTTATTAACAAGGTTAGATCCATGAAAACCATCTTTAATTTCAGTGTAGCACAATAATTGAAGTAGCGTTGTTTGGGTTTAAAAAGGCAAACAATGTATGAATTCAAAGCTTACGATGTAATGATGCTTTTGTAATTCGACATAAATCAGAGCATATTCTAGACACAAGCTAAGAAGTACCATTACAATTGTATTAAAGGATACTGGAAAAGACCTGTCTTTATGGCATACTGAATATGTAAAGACTTTAGGACACAAAAGGCCATCATGAACGAACAAGAAATCAGACAACACATAGAAACCCTGCTGGTCTACAGTACTTTTGAATTGACTGACTTTACCTTGGATCCTCAGTTTTTCGGAAACATGACGGCAGTGATCTACAATGACACCAAAGTCTACAAATTCTATTCCGATCGTGGCGAGATCTGGTGTAACCATACTTTGATCTACCCCAAGGATTACCATGTCAAGGGTCAGGATGATGCGCCGGAATATCTGTTGAAAGCCATCCAGAACCTGATCGATGAGAAAAGGATCACACCGGATCAAGCCTCAAAGACAACGCGTCAGATCCTCACTGCGCTGGGCGATCAGATCGATCTTAACCAAGTCTTATTGTCTAAAGATGTCAAAGAAACCAAAAAGGGACCGGTCAACTTTGAATCGGTGGTCTTTGACAGAGACAATAAGATCCAATGTGTGGTCTATGAGGATGGAGATTTCTGGACCAGTTTTCTGTTTACCCAGAAGTATTATTATGCCTTGAACTTTGAAAGCGATGAAGAAGTCATACAGGATGTCATAACGACCTTTACGACCGTCTATACCTGTCCAATCAAATATGTGTCGGTTTATAAAGGGGATACCTTGATGAAACGGACGTTGTATATCCAACACGGGAAACAATGGGAATGGATCGGGGTCAAGGTTAGTGTCCCCAAGAAACTGATCAATCCTTTCGCCAAGACGGTCACTGAAGAAGTCATCTATGATTTCAGGAAAAAGAAAATCGATCAACAAACCTATTGATTTCGGATGAACTGAAGCAGGGAAGTGCCTGATCAGAAATGTGATTTAGTGCTATAAACTAATACAGCTGTTTGGCTTTCTCTTTGTATTCCTTAAACAAAGGCAGACAAACATCTCGCCCCAGTGAATGAAGATGGATCAGATCCGGACGAAGGTTCGGATCTTTTAAATAGGCATAGATGAAATCATCGCGAAAACCGGTGTCTGCCGCATCTTTCGGTGTTGCCCCATAATAGACTTCCGTGATGTTGGCCCAGATGATGGCTGAACAGCACATCGGACAAGGATAGGCCGTGGTCACCAAAGTGCAGCCTTTCAGGTCATGGGTCTTGAGTTTGTGTCCGGCTTGACGGATCGCATTCACTTCAGCGTGGGCTGTCGGATCATGATCACTGAGGACCGAATTGGAAGCCAGCGCAATGATCTTGCCTTGCGGATCGATCACGGCGGCTCCGAAAGGTCCTCCAAGATCCTCATTCATGGTGGTTCTGGCCCGATTGATGGCCAACGCTAAGACCTCTTCCAAACTGTTCTGTTTCATTTTTATCCTCCCCAAAGGTTAGAAACAAGGAATACTATTCCAGTAAACAGTCATGTTGAACCAAACGATCATCAAGTTTATGGCTTCAAGTAATTCTGGGTTTGTCATCCTACCAGAAGCAATGAGAAAACATCAGTCCTAAGACCGGCTTTATAATGAACTGATTCATGTTTCCTTAATTCCATTATAAACCTTCCATCTGTCATCATCATTTGATAATTCAATAAAAAGTCTTTATTGTCGTAAGTGAAAAAGAGCCTGAATGCATCTGCGAGTATACGATAAAATGATAAGATAAATAATAGTGAATATAGCGCAGAAGGGGAAGCATTAAGGACTCCGGTCAAGATGTCCTAATATGACCGATCTAGCGCATCACCGGGATCAAACCCGTTTGATATGGTTTACTCATCGATGACCATTATCATCGTTGATGTTGACAAATAAAAAGGTCTTTATGAAAAAAGCAATCTCTTGGATCAACGCATTTCAGAAAAACAGAAAACCCATTGCGGCTGCCACAATCATACTGAGCACAATGATCCTTTTACCATGGATCTTGAGCTCATCCGATGAAAAAACAATAGTGCTGTCTTCGGTTGTTTTGATCGTCCTGGTTTTTTGGTCTTTGGTCCATGGCTTTGCCGGAGTCATCGTCAGTATGAAAGTTTTGACCTACATCGTGATCTATACGGTTGTCATGTTCTTAGGAGTTTACTTGACACTGACGATCAAAATGCCGTCGTATCTGGATGGAAACGGTCTCCTCATCGGAGTATGCGTCATCATTCAAATCATTCTGACTCAGGTACTTCCCATTCCAACGATGGTCTCTGATTGGGTTATCAAGCACATGGATCACGCTTTGATTCCATCATCTCCAAAACGTAGAATCTTTAAACAAAAAAAACAACGTCCTCATGATGAGTTATTTGAACAACGTTCAAGGGGTCTTTTTTACGACAAGTCCTATGCTTATGAAAAAAGCCCCTATGTATTAAAAAAACTCAGATTGTGGTTCTCAATGACCAGCATGATCGTGGGTCTGATTCTGATCATTGTGTTGGTCTATGTGACAGGAATCCATGATTACTATGGGGAAACCTTTACCTTAAGCGGAATCTATGTTGCCTTCGTCTTGATCTTTGTGGGCTTGGCTCTGTTTTTTACCGGCTTTATCAGATCACTGATCACCTTGGTGTGCTTTGTGATTCTCTATGGGATCCTGATCGTGGGTGCGCCTTGGATCGTAAATCTGAGTAGCCAAGATCCGTTTTTGTTTTGGGTCGTGATGATCGGATTGGTGATCCTGGTTGTTTTATGGTGGGTCTGGTTTATCAGAACCGTCAGGAAGGTCTCCTTAAGAAATCATGATTACCGTCTAGAGGATAATCTGATCTTCGGTTATGATCCTTATGTCAAACACAAAGTCCCGATGTCAGGCTATGCTGCTTTAGGGATCGTTACTTTCAATATGGCTGGTGATCCCCATTCCATGACTTTTGTCCATCTCTGCGATAAGATCCGTAAAGTTGCCTACGCTCAAAGGATCCTGTTTCCGGGATTCATTCATGACCAGTCATCGCATGAACTCAAGCTTGTTTTTTATGCGCCATCGCAAAAGACATTAACATCAATCAAAGAGAAACTGAGCCGCATCATCAAGTCTGAATTAAACATGACTTTAGAAAACGATCCCAAACAAACCTACTATATGGATACCTTGGTTCCTGATCTTGAAATGCTGATCAAAATGACCAATGAGAAAACCTTTAAACAAATGGCAATGAATAAAGTTGATCCTGATCAGATCATGAAAGTCCGGTTTACAGTCACCATCAATGACAGTGCATCCAAAAAAGCGTTTATAGAAACGGCTGAACAAATGGGCTATGGCATCATCGTTGAATACGACGAAGGTGAGGTCTATCTAGACCGTAATGTCATCCTTCAACCCCAACACATCAATGATGCGTGTGTTAAATTGGGTCGATTGGTAAAGCTTTATGATGGTTACTTTCTTGGATGGGCACTCGATGTCGGTGATCGGCATTATTGGTCCTTTATCAATGAGTAGCCAATCACAGGAAATATTGCATCAAGAGTAAAGAAGGGTCATCGAGAGACTTCATTTAGTGATACAGTAAAGATAAGCCACGGTAAACCAATGAAAAAAATCAACATCATCAATACCACAGCCCTGATCCTCTCTATCCTGCAGTTATACTATCATGTGGTCATCGGAACCTTATTTGTCATTATTGGGATCCCATTTCCTGATGATCTGGGCTTGCAGGATGAGTTCAAAATCCTTTTTGATCAGCATCCTTTCTTCAATGATCTGGGACTGTTCGTTCATCATATTCTATTTCCTTTGATGATTTTGGCAGTCGTCGTGGTTATCCTCAACTTCGTCATGATGCTCAGCAAAACCATCAATAAGAAAAAGATTTCGACCTTGTTGATGATTCCGCCCTTTTTATTTATGGCCTATGCGATCCTGCTGGCCGTCTTTGTCACGATGCTGTCATTCTATTTAGACCCTTCGTTACCGATTTCCATTCCCGAAGTTATCGCAGGAACAACGTTGTTCTCAACGATGTATCTGTTGAACCTGGGGATCAGTATCCTGGTTGCCCTAATCTATCACAAAAGAATTTTCAAAGAGGTCCAGCTGACTCAACCGATGCAAACCGAAACGGTCTATCAGAAACAGAAAATGCCAAAGCTTCTGTTGTTCATCATTTTGGCTGTGTCCTTCATCATCTTTCTTCTTACCGTATAGATCAATCCTTTGTGTTCACTCTGGAAGTAAAACAAGGCCATTAACCCTTTTGACAGGGTCTAAGAAAGAGAGTTTCTATGAGTTCATTTAAAGATCTGCGTATCGTCGACAATTTCTATCAGACCTCAGCCTATTATCCCATGCCTACAGTTTTGGTTTCGACCTTGGCGGAAGACGGATCAACGTCCATCGGATCCTATTCATTATGTTTCCCGTATTATGTGGCCGGGAAATCCTATTATGCGATGATCCTGGAATGCCGTAACTCTTCCAACACAGCTCAAAACATCCTGAGGACTGGTCAATGTGCCCTCAACTTCATCGAAGATAGCCGCAAGGATTTCAAAGAAGCAGTCCGCTTGGGCTTTCCCGGAGAAACCAGTGCTGAAAAGATGGCGAAGTGTAGTTTTGAATTGGAAGAAGGCCAAGCCGATCAAAACGACGCCAAACGTCCGTTGATCGTCACCAAAGCCTATCAGG
>CAZLWH010000025.1:9268-12426 GCA_964563265.1 uncultured Erysipelotrichaceae bacterium | reverse complement strand
TGGTTTTGATTTGGGCGTCGACGATTATGTCGTCAAACCGTTCAGCCCTAAAGAATTGATGGCTAGAATCCATGTGGTCATCAGCCGACATTCTGCCAATTCTAATCAAATCATGTCTTTCGAAGGACTTTCCATCGATGAAGCCGCCAGAAATGTCTTCATTGATTCCGTAAAGATCAATATGACTCCGAAAGAATTCGATCTCCTGCTTTATCTTATAAAAAACAAAAACGTGGCCTTATCCAGAGAAGTCTTGCTTGAAAAGGTTTGGAATTACACCTTCTTTGGGGATGACAGAACGGTCGATACTCACATCAAGATGCTCAGACACAGTTTAAAAGGATATCGTGACTATGTGAAAACAGTCAGAGGGGTAGGCTATAAGTTTGAAATTTAACTCCCATAACATCCGTACCCGAACCTGGTTCTATTTTATAACCCTGACTTTGGGTATTTTAGGCATGTTATGGCTGTTTCAAGTCGTTCTGTTGGGGGCGACCTATCAGGATATGAAGGTCAATCAGGTTCGTGTTGTTGCGGACAGAGTCGAACGAGGCATCATCAACGACAACTTTACCATGTCGATCCAAATCGAAGCCGTCAAGAAAAACGTCTGCGGTCTTGTCTACAACAGTAAAGGGGTCTTACTCTATCAGGTGGATTCCTTAGGTTTAGGCTGCGTGCTCAATGAAAAAGCATTGGCTTCTGCAGCCAAGATTACGGAGTATATCGAGGTCTTGAAGACGGCAGTCAACGGTGAAATGATCATCAAACTTAAAAACGCGGTCATCGATCAAAACATGCTGCTTTACGGAAGGGAAGTTGACAGTGATTTTGGAAACTACTACATCTTCCTCAACACACCGCTGGATCCGATCGATTCGACGATCACGATCCTGACCAATCAGTTCATTTATGTGACTTTTTTCGTCTTCCTGCTGGCGACGGTCCTAGCGTTTTATATCTCTCGGCGTTTATCCAGTCCGATCGTTCAGATGAAGAAAAGCGCCATGAGCCTGGCCAAAGGCAATTACGATGTCCATTTCGAGTCCTCTGAGTTTGAAGAAATCACAGAACTGGCCAATACCTTGAATCATACCGGCAGTGAGCTTAAAAAGATGGATGAACTGAGACGAGATCTGATCGCCAATGTTTCCCATGACATCAAGACACCGCTGACCATGATCAAAGCTTATGCGGAAATGATCCGAGATCTGACCGGTGACAATAAGAAAAAACGCGAAGACAATATCAACATTATTTTGGAAGAAGTCGATCATTTGGATGCCTTGGTCAAAGACATGACCCAGTTGTCTCAACTTCAGTCCAATGTCCTCAGTATGAACCGTTCCGATTTTGATCTGGTGGATTTGACCAATCACATCATCAAGCTCATGGATGCGCTGATCTTATCCAATGAGATCGAAGTTGAATTCCTGACTCCGGATACCGTCATCGTCAATGCTGACAAGATCAAGATCCAGCAAGTCATCTTCAATTATCTTTCCAACGCGATCAAATTTATCGGTGACGATAAGAAACTGGTCCTGCAGATCCTGTTGGAAGATGAATCGATCCGTTTTGAAGTCACTGATCACGGCGTCGGCATCAAAGAAGAAGATCTTAACCACATCTGGGACCGTTATTATAAGATCGATAAACATCATGCGCGCAATGCGGGCGGTACCGGACTGGGACTCTCCATCGCCAGTGCTATCCTGAAGAGCCATGGGGTCGATTATGGGGTCTCCAGCGTCCTCAATGAAGGGTCGACCTTCTGGTTCAAACTTCCTTACGGTAAGAAATTTAAAAGTGAACATGACTGATTACATACCACATACCACTCTTAAACTGCTTCAGGATGATGACAGTTTTAAAATGACCTCAGACAGTATCCATCTTGCTCAATTCATGGCCATCCGAAAGAAAGACCGTGTTTTGGATGTCGGATGCAACAGCGGGGTATTGAGCTTAGTGGCCGCAACCAAAACAAAACTATCAGTGACCGGGATCGACATCAATGCCCAAGCCATTGAACTGGCCAGATCCAATGCAAAACTGAACGCATTGGATAACCTTAATTTCATCCATAGCCGTTTACAGGACTACCAAGACGATCTTTTCGACATCATCGTCTGTAATCCCCCATACTATAAAAACACCCTTACAGTGAGCCTGACTCAGTCTCAGGCCCGTTTTGAAACCGATCTCTCGTTATCGGAACTCGCATTAAATTCGGCTAGATTGTTGAAGGATAAGGGTAGATTGGTTATAATCATACCTGTTGAACGATTTCATGATTGGCTCATTTTAGCCAATGACCATCGCTTAACAGTCAAACGCTGTGCGTTTATTCATCACAGCCAAGATCATCCGGCCAATACCGTCTTGGTAGAAGCCGTCAAAAATGGGAAGGGAACAATGAAGGTGGAAGCCCCCATCTTCAATCGATAACACATGAACGGAACACTCGTCAACGGACTGGCCATCGCTTTAGGCGGTCTCATCGGCCTCTTTTTACAAAAAAGCCTCTTTAAAAACATCAGTGATAAGCTTTTCGGTGCGATTGGACTCATCATCGTCGTATTGGGTCTTCAAGGCGTCATCAATTATGGTCAGCAAGTACCTACCGATATGCTGATATTGATCGTTTCCATTGCCATTGGGACCTTTCTGGGCGAACTATGGCAACTGGATGATAAGATCAACCGTTTCGGATTGATGATCGAGCGCCGTTATGCCAAAGGATCCAATGGGAAGTTTGCCCAAGGCTTGGTTTCTGCGACCTTATTGTTTGCGGTCGGAGCCATGGCCATCATCGGTTCACTCGAATCCGGCCTCATGCACAAAGAAATCACCTTATATACCAAATCTTTACTGGACTTTATTTCGTCGATCGTCTTTGCCTCAACCTTTGGGGTAGGGGTCATCTTCTCAGCCATCCCGGTCGTTCTCTATCAAGGTTCGATCACATTGTTATCCGGCTTCATCCAGCCCTTACTGACGACCATTCCCGAACTGATCACCGATTTGGGTGCCGTCGGATCCTTATGCATCATGGCCTTGGGTTTCAATATGATCGGCGCGACCAAATTGAAGGTTGCCAATCTGCTTCCAAGCCTCATTGTTGTCGTAGTTTTACGTGTTTTGATCCATTA
>CAZLWH010000025.1:8134-9258 GCA_964563265.1 uncultured Erysipelotrichaceae bacterium | reverse complement strand
CTTGCGGTTTTATTTGACGGAATAAGGTGATTATGATAAACTGACTACGTTGTTATCCCTTTTTTGGGATGCAACCGCATGTCATGGGTTCAAGTGTCCTCAAAAACCACCCTCGCAGCGAGTCTCAAACCAAGAAAAGGAGGAACATTCATGTACGCAGTTATTGAAACCGGCGGAAAACAACTCAAAGTTGAAATCGGCATGGCCATCTACGTTGAAAAACTGGAAGTCGCCGCAGGCGATGTCGTCACGTTTGACAAAGTGCTCGTTGTCTCTGACAAAAGCACCAAAGTAGGAACACCTTATGTCAAAGGCGCTACTGTCACCGCAAAAGTCGAAAAGCAGGGCAAAGCCAAGAAGATCATCATCTTCAAGTACAAGCCGAAAAAAGGCTCGACCCGTCGTAAACAAGGTCACCGTCAACCGTATACCAAACTGATCATTGAAACCATCGAAGGTTAATCTATGATCACTATCTCTGTTTCGCTCAAAGAAGAACACATCGTCAGAATGACTGTGAAAGGTCATGCACAATCGGCTCGTAAGGGAGAAGATCTTGTGTGTGCATCCGTCAGCAGCATCACCACCGGCGCATTAAACGCTCTGGACATTCTGGTCCACGATGCCTGTGAACTGATCTTGACGAAAGGGAAGGATCCTGTCATTGACATCATCGTCAAAGAAGGACAAAACAAGGATGTTCAGCACATCCTCAAAGCTGTTTTAATCCAGTTGAAGACCCTTGAAGAAACTCAAGGTCAATACGTACACATTCAGGAGGTGCAATTATGAAATTCATCTTAAATATTCAGCTCTTCGCTTCTAAAAAAGGGGTAGGTTCTACCCGTAACGGCCGCGATTCGGAATCCAAACGTCTCGGAGCCAAAAAAGCGGACGGCCAATATGCAAGCGCCGGTTCTATACTGTATCGTCAAAGAGGGACCAAAATCCATCCGGGAACAAACGTCGGCAGAGGCAAGGATGATACCTTGTTCGCCACGGTTTCAGGAGTGGTCAAATTTGAACGGTTAGGTAAACTCAGAACCAAAGTTTCAGTCTACCCAGAAGCATAAAAATCCCTTACGGGATTTTTTTAAAGGAAAAAAATGTTCATCGATCGCGTA
>CAZLWH010000025.1:0-8124 GCA_964563265.1 uncultured Erysipelotrichaceae bacterium | reverse complement strand
TTAAAGTAAAAGCAGGCACAGGCGGTAACGGCATGACGTCGTTTCGCCGTGAAAAATACGAACCCTTAGGTGGACCTTACGGAGGAGACGGCGGAGATGGTGGCAGCATCATTTTCGAAGTCGATACCAACAAGTCGACCCTTTTGGATTTGCGTTTCAATAAGCAAATTGAAGCGCCTTCCGGAGGCAACGGTTCCAATAAGAAGTTCCATGGGGCTGCCGGCTCTGACTACATCGTCAGAGTTCCTTTAGGGACCATCATCAAAGACATCAAAAACGATGTCATCATCGCCGATCTGGTCAGAATTGATCAGAAAGTCGTCGTTGCCCAAGGCGGCCGCGGCGGAAGAGGCAATTTTCATTTCAAAACCAGCCGTAATCCAGCCCCTGATTTCTGTGAAAAGGGCGAACCCGGCGAAGAAAAAGAACTCTCCTTGGAACTCAAACTGCTGGCCGATGCCGGTTTGGTCGGTTTTCCTTCGGTAGGGAAGTCAACTTTCCTTTCTGTTGTCTCCAAAGCGACCCCAGAGATCGCTGCCTATCCATTTACGACCTTGGTGCCTAATTTGGGTGTCGTTCAGGTCGTCGGCGGTGAATCCTTCGTCTTGGCCGATCTGCCCGGACTCATCGAAGGAGCCCATCAAGGCAAAGGCTTAGGTCATGAATTCTTAAGACACATCGAACGCTGCCGCGTTTTGATCCACATCATCGACATGGGCGCTGAAGACGGACGCGATCCGCTCAACGATTACCAAATCATCAATGATGAGCTCAAACAGTATCAGTTGCGTCTGACGGAACGTCCC
Source organism: uncultured Erysipelotrichaceae bacterium (assembly GCA_964563265.1). Lineage (GTDB taxonomy): Bacteria > Bacillota_I > Bacilli_A > Erysipelotrichales > Erysipelotrichaceae > UBA2212. Next base: position 7,318 of record CAZLWH010000025.1, on the reverse strand, counting down.
CAAGTCGTGGTCGCCAATAAAATGGATCTGCCTCATGCGCAAGACAATCTCAAGCGCTTTAAAGAAGCCTATCCGGATTTGAAGATCTATGAGACCATCACCTTGATTCAAGAAGGTATTCAGCCTGTATTATACGAAGTAGCCAGACTCTTAAAAGACACACCGGAGTTCATTCTCAATGAAACCCAACGTGATGAAATGGTCTATAAATTCGTTGAACAAGTGCCCTTCATCATCAAAAGAATGGATGATCATACCTGGATGTTGCAGGGGGATGACCTCGAGCGGGCCTTCGCCATGGCCGATGTGACCACGGATGCCGGTTCAGCCCGCTTCGCCAGAAGACTCAAACTCTTAGGGGTGGATGTCGCACTGCGCAAAGCCGGTGCCAAAGACGGCGATCTCGTTTACATCAAAGACTTACAATTTGTTTATCTTGACTAACTCTGAGTAAAATCGGAGTTTTTTATTGTGTTATAATGATGACATGATTGCATTCATCAAGGGAAACATCTACAGTATTAATCCTGACTTTATCACGGTCGATGCCCACGGCATCGGCTACAAGGTCTATTTTAACCATCCCGAACGCGTTCATCTCAATGAACCCGTCTTTTTGTATACGTATCATCAGATCCGCGAAGATGATCAGAGCCTCTATGGCTTCTTAGAACTCAAAGAACTCGATCTGTTTGAAAAACTGATCAGCGTCAAAGGCTTAGGCACAAAAACTGCCAATGCGATGCTGACCTATTCGACGTATGACCGTCTTCTTTTGGCGATAGAACAGGCGGATGTTGCCGCACTGAAACAGATTCCCGGTATCGGAGCCAAAACAGCCTCACAAATCGTATTGGATCTTAAAGGAAAACTGGTTTCTGTTGCCAATAAAGAAAGTGTCACCAACGACAAGATCAAAGACGCCTTGGAAGGCCTGAAAGCATTGGGTTATAAAAATGCAGAACTTCAGGGCGTTTTAAAAGAACTCAACAGCCATCCGGGCTTAGAGACCCAAGACTACATGCGTCAGGCTCTTAAGATCCTGGGCTCACGTAAAGGATAAGCCATGGAAAGAATCATCTCCGCTGAAATAGAAACCGAAGAAGAGGAACTGAGCCTACGTCCCACAACCCTGGATGAATATGTCGGCCAGACCCATCTTAAAGAGAACCTCAGAGTCTTCATCCAAGCCGCCAATAAGCGCGAAGAAGCTTTGGATCACGTCCTTTTGTATGGGCCTCCGGGCTTAGGCAAAACGACATTGGCTCATATCTTGGCCAATGAAATGAATTCACACATTAAAGTCACCAGCGGTCCTTCGATTGAACGAAGCGGCGATCTGGCAGCCATTTTAAGTACTTTGGAAGCCGGAGACGTCTTGTTTATCGATGAGATCCACCGTTTGCCTAAAGTCGTTGAGGAAGTCCTGTATCCGGCCATGGAAGATTATGTCATCGACATCATCGTCGGTAAAGATGCCTCTGTCCGTTCGATCCGTTTGGATCTGCCTCCGTTTACTTTGGTCGGAGCGACCACACGCGCCGGTGATCTGACCGCTCCGCTTCGTGATCGTTTTGGGATCGTCTCTAAACTGGATTATTACAGCATCGAAGAGCTGTCGCAAATCATCAACCGCACATCCCGTGTCTTACAGTCACCCATCGAATCAGGAGCCGTCTTGGAACTGGCTCAGCGCAGCCGCGGAACCCCTCGAGTCGCCAACCGGTTGTTCAGAAGGGTCCGAGATTTTGCTCAAGTCAATCATCAGGGCACCATTACACATGACATCTGTAAAAGCTCTTTGGATAAGCTGAAAGTCGATGTCTTGGGCTTGGATGAAGTCGATATCCGTTATCTTAAAGGCATCATCGAACGCTTCAAAGGCGGACCGGTCGGATTAGAAGCCTTGGCCAGTTCGATCCAGGAAGAAACCATGACTTTAGAAGATGTGTATGAACCCTATCTGCTTCAGATCGGCTTTATCAACCGTACTCCAAGAGGCCGCGTGGTCACCGAAAAAGCCTACAAACATCTGGGCATCCATCATCAAGATTCCTTATTTGAAAAATAAACCTCCATACGGAGGTTTTTACGTGAAGATGAGCTTTCTAAGGTCTTCGATTGATTCAAGATAATAGCCGGAATCCTTCATATCGGCCATGATGACCGGATTCTGATGGGCCCAGGCTGCACAAGCGAAATCGACGTTTAAGGCTTGAGCCATCTCTTTGCCTAAACGCATGTCATCGACCACAAGGCAATCCTGAGGCTGAAGGTTCAGGATCGATAAGGTCTGATTTAAAGGGTAGGGGTTAGGTTTCCGTAACGATGATCCCAGTTCCCAACCAAAGACCAGATCCGGTTCAAACCCGAAGTGGGTGAGGTAATCACGCTTGATTTCAGTACTTTCTGAATGAGAGACCACCGCGATCTTACCGCCCTGAGCGACAAAATCCTTTAAAACGGAACCGATACCTATAAAAGGATCCGGGATCGTCTTGCCGGTATAGTTTTTCCAGATTGCATACTCGGTCTTCATCTCATCCGCGTCGAAATGATAGACATCATCACAGATCTTCTCAAAACCCAAGGTATGGCACATCTCAATGAAGTGATTAAAAGGGAGATCTTTTTGATTTGGTCTTAAAGTGGTCAGGGTTTCGATGAACGCTGGATAATGGACCGTTCTGGTGGAGTCGAAGATGGTGTCATCATGATCAAGGATCAGGCATTTATAGTTCAGCATGGCTTTATTGTAGCATTAAGCACTCGAAAAGATAAGCCGATTTTGGTATAATCCAAGCAGGAGTTCACAATGAAAATCTGTATCGTTACCGGTGGAACCGGTGGTCATATTTATCCGGCTGTTTCTTTGGCCCATGCTATATCGGATCGGGATCCGTCGACTGAGATCTTTTTTGTTGGAAACAACGACCGTATGGAAGCGAAAGAAATCCCTGCATTGGGTTTTGATTTTGTCGGTTTACCCGCCAAAGGCTTCAACGGGTCTGTGTTTGCTAAATTTGGAGCAGTGATTGCTTTGTTAAAAAGCCGTGCTTTGGCGATGAAGCTTCTTAAAGAAAGAAAACCCGATATCGTCATTGGTTTTGGCGGTTATGTTTGTGTACCGGTCATGAATGCGGCCTCAGCGTTACAGATCAAAACGATGCTGCATGAACAAAATTCCATTGTCGGTAAAGCCAACAAAGTACTGATGGGTAAAGTCGATGCGATTGTCTGTGCATATGAAGCCAACCTCAGCGTCTTTCCCAAAAATAAGACCCGTTTATTGGGCAATCCGCGCACCTATGAAATCAAACATCACCGCAACATCACGGATATGTATACGACTTATCCCTTGGTCAAATCTTTACCGACCGTTTTGATCGTCATGGGCTCTTTGGGCTCTGAATCTGTCAATGCGATCATGCCGGATGCGTTACGTCGTTTCAGCGAAGCTCAGATCCAAGTGATCTATGTGACCGGAAAGAAACATTTCGATGCGTTCATCAAGACCGTCACGCCGATGAAACACATCGTGATCACGCCCTATGTCGACCAACTTTCACTGATGATGCAGGTTGATCTGATGGTCTGCCGCGGCGGGGCAACGACCGCTGCCGAATTGACTGTCTTACAGGTCCCGTCCATCATCATTCCCAGTCCTTATGTTCCCAACAATCATCAGTATCATAATGCCAAAGCCCTGTTTGATGCTTCAGCGAGCGCTTTGATCGAAGAAAAGAACTTAACATCAGAATCCCTGTTTTATCGCGTACAAGCCCTGATTTCGGATCCGATGACCCTAAAGTCAATGAAAGACAAAGCCAAGACCTTGGGTAAAGCAGATGCGGCTGAATCTATGGTCGATTGGATCATGGAACTGGTCCATGGCGCCTGACCGTTTGACTCCGTTTGAGCTGATCGAAGAGAACAAGACCCTAAGCGGGCCTCAGATCGAGTCGGTCGATGACTTGATCGCCAAACGCAAAGCCCATCATCGTAAAGTAAAAAGAAACAAGTGGTTAAAACGCCTTGGTGTTTTTTTGTTGAGTGGTACCTTGACTTTTCTGTCGTATGCCTATGTCGTTACACCGCTCAGCACAGTCAACCGGATCGAGATCATCGGTAATCACATGCTCAGCAAACAAGAGATCCTGTCTACCCTTAAGATCACTCAGGGAACTCCGTTGCTGACACTGGATATCAGTGCCTTGAATGCGACCTTATCATCGATCGATCTGGTGAAGATGGGGACTGTGTCCTTGACGGAGCACAATACGATTCGGATCGAGTTGATGGAGAAAAGAGGGGTCGCCTTAATCCTGTTGCCTTCAGAACTCATCCTGCTGACCGACGAAGCCGAATTTATCACCATGAGTGCCCAAAGATTGCTTCTCAATATGAACTTGCCTTTGGTCGTCGGAATGGATGATTCCCAGGAATTAAGCGATTTGGCGTTGATTTTGGGGTCATTAAATGATGAAATTTTGGTGAATATTTCAGAGATCCATAAAGAGAAGACCTTGTATAACGAACCACAGCTGAGACTCATGATGCAGGAAGGAAACACTGTTTTTGCCCCGCTTTCAGCCCTTTCGGCCCTGGATAAGTATCTACAAGTGGTCAAAATGACCAATGAAACCAACAGTTGTTTCTCCATTGCGGACATCAGTTTCAGTTTGGTCAAACTGGAGTGCCCATCGCATTAATATTTACAAGAGGGGCTTTATGCTATATTATACATAAGGTTAAGGAGCGTTATTATGTCCATTCAAAAAGAAACTGAGCTGGGGAATATCAAAATTTCCGAAGATGCCATCGCGACATTAGCGGGCGGCGTCGTTACGGAAAGTTATGGCGTTGTCGGTATGGCCTCACAGAAGTTGCTTAAAGACGGTCTGGCTGAACTCTTAGGAAAAGAGAATTATTCCAGGGGCATCGTCGTCAGAGAAACAGATAAACAATTGGAACTCGATCTATATATCATCGTAGGCTACGGCGTCAAAATCACCGAAGTCGTTTATGAAGTTCAAAAGAAAGTCAAATATGTCTTGGAAAAGACCCTTGAAGTCAAATTCAAATCGGTCAACGTTTATGTCCAGGGAGTCAGGGTCATCTTGTAAAACCATGGAAAAACTCAACGGCAATAAATTCAAAGCAATGTTGGTCAGTGGGGCCAACAATCTTAGTAACCACCATCGTGAAATCGATGCTTTAAATGTATTCCCAGTTCCAGACGGTGATACTGGCACCAATATGAATCTGACCTTTACGGCTGGAGTCAAAGAAGCACAGGCCCATCCGTCCACCCATGTCGGTGAAATCGCCAAGACCTTATCGAAAGGTCTTTTGATGGGAGCACGCGGCAATTCAGGCGTTATCTTATCGCAGATCTTTAGAGGATTCTATCAAAGCGTAGAAGGCAAAGATGAACTGACGGCGTCAGACATCGCCCATGCGTTTGTCAGAGGGACTGAGGTGGCTTATAAAGCAGTCATGCGTCCGGTCGAAGGAACCATTCTTACGGTCTTGCGTGAAAGCGCCAATGAAACCGTCGCTTATATTGATTCCAAGCATTCCCACAACATCATCGATGTTTTGGATTATATGATCAAACGAGCCAGAATTTCTCTTGAAAATACCCCGAATCTGTTGCCTGTACTGAAAGAAGTCGGTGTCGTCGACAGCGGAGGAGCCGGTTATGTTGTCGTCTTGGAAGGGTTCTTTTCCGAACTCAGCGGAATTCCGATTGAACTGGCAGAAGATACCGGTGAGATCGAAGGGGTCCAATCCAAACTCGAAAATGATGAATTCGGCTATTGTACCGAAATCATCATCCGTCTGAATGCAGAAGTCATTCCTGAATTTTCAGAAACCCACTTGAGAGAACAGCTTGAAGACCTCGGTAATTCGATCGTCGTCGTTCAAGATGAAGAAATCGTCAAGGTCCACGTTCATACATTGAGCCCGGGCGATGTCCTTAATCTGGGCCAAGCTTACGGCGAGCTTCTAAAAATCAAATCCGATAACATGCAACTACAGCATGAACATGCTTCGACCTTAGTCGATACCCCGAAACCAAAGAAAAAATATGCCTTGATCGCGGTAGCCTCGGGCGAAGGATTAGCGAAACTGTTCAAAGAAGATTACAGAGTTGATCTGATCATCAGCGGTGGACAGACGATGAATCCCGCGACTGAAGATTTCGTGGCGGCCATCAAATCATTGAATGCCGAACACATCTTTATTCTTCCCAATAACTCCAACATCATCTTGGCGGCTCAACAAGCCGAATCCTTGATGGATGATGTCGATGTCCATGTCATCCCGACCAAGAGTATCCCGCAGGGACTTTCTGCCTGTGTCATGTTCAATCCTCAGGTCGATGTCCATGAAAACATCGCTGAAATGACGGAAGCCTTCAAGCACGTCAAGACCGGACTGGTCACCTATGCGATCAAAGACTCCAGTATGGATGGCATCACCATCAATGCCAATGACTATATGGGCATCTTGGATAAAGCCATCGTTGTTTCCGTGCCTTCCAAAACCGAAGCCGCCAAACGTTTGATGGATCAACTGGTCACTTCGGAAGACGGGCTCATCACGCTGATCGTCGGAGAAGAAGTCAGCGATGAGGAACAGGATGACCTGGTATCCTACATCACTGAGCATTTCGATGCCTGCGAAGTGGAAGTCCACAAAGGACATCAGCCGGTTTATTCGTATATTATCGGTGTTGAATAAGGGCTTAAGCCCTTTTCTTTTATGGAAAATCTCAGTATTCTGCATCTTAGCCCCAAAATGATCGAGAAGCTTCATGAAGCCCAGTTGGATTCCCTGGAGGATTTGCTGCGCCGATATCCCACACGCTATTAAACAATCGAAGACATCCCATTTTCAGAATGGAAGAAAGGGGATAAGATCGCACTGGAAGGACAGATTATCCAACCTGTAAAGACGATGAGAATCCGAGGCAAGCTCAGCGTGACCCGTTTTATGTTTCAAAGTGCATACGGACTTTTCAATGTCAGCATCTTCAACCGTCCTTGGATCGCCAATCTGAGCGGCACCATCACCATCTTTGGAAAATACGACGGAGATCATGCGATCACGGTCACTCAGTATAAGGGACAACCATTAAGGTCCTTACTGGGGATCCATCCTGTTTATCGTGTCAACCGCGATCTGTCACAGCTCGATCTGCAAAAATCCATTATGAAAGCCTTGGCTTTATGGGATCTGGCCATGATCCAGGAATTTCCAGACGATCTAAAAACCAAATACAAACTGCTTCCGATCAGGCAGGCCCTCA
>CAZLWH010000024.1:8457-13450 GCA_964563265.1 uncultured Erysipelotrichaceae bacterium | reverse complement strand
GTCGTAAGCCCAGCCGTCTCCGCCGATGATCCATACGGATGCGGAAACGAGGTCGCGTTCATATTCAAGCACCGCTTTGACTTTGTCAGAAGTGCTGGCTTTGACTTCTTTGACCAGCTGTTTGACGATCATGCGTTCTTCTTCGCGTTTGCCTTTGACGGCCAAGTATTTAGAGATGGTTTCTTTGAGTTGTGGTTCTACGCTGTCTAAAGCTGCGGTCAGGATCTCAACGATGCGGTTGGCTTTGAAATTCTGCGCCACTTTCATCCCGTATCCGTATTCAGCATTGTCTTCAAACAAGGAATTGGCCCACGCTACGCCTTCGCCGTTTTCATCTTTGATGAACGGGGTGGACGGCGCAGATCCGCAATAGATGGAGGTACAGCCGGTCGCATTGGCGATCAGCATGTCTTTACCAAACAACTGGGAAGCGAGTTTATAGTACGGGGTTTCACCGCAACCGGCACAAGCGCCTGAAACTTCCATATACGGCTTCAAGAACTGAGAGCCCTTGATTTGATCCGTGGAAACCAAGCCTGTCTTGTATTCGGTCTTCTTGTAGAGATAATCGGCCAACGGAGCTTCGAAGAGACGGTCTTTGACATCGGTCATGACCAGCGCTTTCTTGCCGCCCTTGCCCGGACATTCAACGGAGCACAATCCACAGCCGACACAGTTGTCAGGCGAGACTTGGACTCTGTATTTCAGATGCGCAATGGTAGGACCAACGGCCTGCAGGGTTTCGAATTCCTGCGGGGCATTCTTGACTTCGTCTTCGGTCAGGATGAACGTACGGATGGTGCCGTGCGGGCAAACCATCGAACAGAATCCGCATTGGATACAGTTTTCTGCACTCCAAGCCGGGACCTGAGTCGCGATGGTACGGTGTTCCATGAAGGAGACTTCGTTTCTGAAGGATCCATCCAAGAGTCCGAATTTCGTAAAGGCGGAAACCGGAAGATCATAACCGTCGAGCGCATTGATGACGTCGACATGCTGATCGAAGTATTCATCACCGGTGACTTTGCGGGTCTTAGAGACAGGCAGGTCTTTCCACGACGGAATGACTTTGATTTCGACCAAGCCGGCTTGTCCGGCTTCTATGGCTTTCCAGTTGAGTTGGACGACTTCATCGCCCTTCTTGGAATACGATTTCTTGGCCGCATCTTTCATGTAGGTCAAGGATTTTTCATAAGGCAGGATCTGTTCGTTCAAAGCGAAGAAAGAAGCCTGAAGGATGGTGTTGGTATGACGGCCCATGCCGATGTCTTCTGCGATCTTGGTCGCATCGATGACATAGAACTTGGCTTGCTTATCTGCCAATTGTTTCTTGACGCGATTTGGCAAAGAAGCTTCGATGGTGTTGACGTCGAAGGAGGTGTTGACCAAGAAGGTCCCGCCTTTTTTCAAGTTCTTCAGCATATCATATCGGATCAAGAACGAATCCAAGGAACACGAGATGAAGTCCGCTTTGGTGACATAATAGGTCGAACGGATCGGGGTCGGTCCGAAACGCAGATGCGAACGGGTAACACCGCCGGCTTTCTTGGAATCATAGGCGAAATAGGCCTGGGAATACAGATTGGTGTGATCCCCGATGATCTTGATGGAATTCTTATTGGCAGAAACGGTACCGTCTGAGCCCAGTCCATAGAACAGGCAGGATGTATAATCGTGTTCAGGATCAAATTCCGGATCGATCGGTAAGGATTTGTGGGTCACATCATCGTTGATGGAGATCGTGAAGCCGTCAAACGGATTGGTCGATTTCAAATGATCAAAAACGGCTTTGATGTCGTTGGGCTGAGTGTCTTTGGAAGACAAGCCATAACGGCCTCCGACGATGGTGTCGATCAGACCGACGCCGTGCAATACAGCGTGGACATCCAACCACAAGGGTTCATGAGCGCCGACTTCTTTGGTTCTATCCAAGACAGCGACTTTCTTAACGGTGGAAGGAACGACTTTCAACAGATGTTTTTCTGAGAAAGGACGATAAAGATGAACTTTGACCAAACCGACTTTTTCGCCTCTGGCATTGAGCGCATCAACGACTTCTTTGGCGGTTTCGGTGACGGAACCCATGGCGATGATGACACGGTCAGCATCTTTGGCACCATAGTAAACAAACGGGGCATATTCTCTGCCGGTCAGTTTGGAGACTTTTTCGAAGTACTCTTCTACGATCGGCAAGACTTTTTCATAGTGGGAATTCTGTGCTTCTCTGGCCTGGAAGTAAACGTCGTCGTTTTCGGCGCCGCCTCTGGTGACCGGATTGGTATGCGGATTCAAGGCATTGGCTCTAAAACGTTCGAGCGCATCTTTATCCAGCCAGCTCTTCAAGACATCGGTATCGATGACTTCGACTTTTTGGATTTCATGGGATGTTCTGAAACCGTCAAAGAAATGCAAGACAGGGACGGAAGCTTTGATGGCGGTCAAGTGAGCAACACCGGCCAGATCCATGGTTTCCTGTACGGAATGGGAGGCAATCATCGTAAAACCGGTCTGACGAACCGCATAGATGTCTTGGTGATCTCCGAAAATACTCAAAGCGCGGGTCGCTAATGAACGCGCAGAGACGTGGATAACGCCCGGCAACAGTTCCCCGACCCATTTGTACATATTCGGGATCATCAGCAATAAACCCTGTGACGCTGTATACGTGCTGGATAAGGTTCCAGACTGCAAAGCTCCGTGTACGGCACCGGCGGCACCGCCTTCGGACTGCATTTCTACAACTTTGACCACCGCATCAAACATGTTTTTGCGTCCTTGGGATGCCCAAGCATCGACCAATTCAGCCATTGTGGATGAGGGTGTGATCGGATAGATCGCGGCAACTTCGGTGAAGGCATAGGCTACGTGAGCAGTTGCCGTATTCCAATCCATCGTTAGATAAGTTTTCTTCATAAGTCCTCCTAATTTAACCACCTGTAATTATACCCTATAAACGTCTTTAATGCACCCCAAATTCATGGTTCAATCGAATAAGTACAAGGCAAAACAGGAATATAATGGCAAATAAAAAGGCTTAACTGTGTTAAGCCTAAGGATGACCTGTCTAAACGACGATCTTGGTCCATTCTGCTTTTTGGAAGCGATAACGGCTGACGATGAAGCGCATGGCCTGATCCAGGATGACACTTAACCAAGCGCCATAAAGTCCTAAACCAAATCCGTACGCCAGCAGAAACGTGAATGCCGGACGCATCAGAGTGACCGAGACCATGGACAGCATGGCCACAAATCTCACATCGCCTGCCCCTCGTAAAGACCCGATCGTGATGACCTGGTAGATTTGGAATATAACACAGATGGCCAGGATGATCAGAATGTTTTCACCCAAGGCCAAGACCTTCGGATCGATGCTGAACAAAGCCATGATCGGACCTCTGAGCACGATGATCAATAGCGCCAAGACCAGAGAAACCACCAAGCCGATCCGTTGAGATACTCTTCCGTATAGAATGGCCAGATAAGGCCGTTTGGCCCCCAACGAATGACCTACCAAAGCCGTACAGGCAATGGACAATCCATCCCCGACACTGAAGGTGATACTCATGACCTGCATCGCGATATTATGAGTCGCAAATTCGATCGTCCCCAATCCGGCCACCGCTTTCGCATACATCAAGAAACCGATACGGATAAAGACTTGTTCAAAAAGCGACGAAGAAGAAATGTTCCACATCGTTTTGAGGGTTTGCGGATCCAGTTTCCAATTGTCACTGAATTTAAGCTGAAGGAACGAGTCTTTTTTGGTGATGCTTCGTATCGCCAGCATCAAACCGGCGAAATTACCGATGGCGGTCGCGACGGCTGCCCCCATGACGCCCCATCTTGGAAAGATCCATATCCCAAAGATCAACAGCCAATTAAAGAAGATATTGACCAGATTGGCGGTCAGATTGGTCGCTAAAGAAATTCGGGTATTTCCGGCACCGCGCTGTGCTGCCGTAATGGTCAAACTTAAGAGATAAAAGAATCCCCCGATGATGATGATCCTGAAGTAGATCAAAGCATCCGGAAGATAAGAAGCCTGTGCCCCTGCGAAAATCAAAAACGGTTCCGCAAAAATAAAGCCAAGGATCGAGACAATCAAAGTGACCCCAAAACTCATCATGAGACCGTTTCTCAGCGCTCTGTTGGCCCCTTCTTTGTCTTGGGCTCCTCTTCGTCTTGAGATCACGACAGTAACGCCGGTATTGACCGCAAAGACGAAACACATCAGAAAGAACTTCGGTTGAGTCGTGATCCCAACAGCCGCTATGGCCCCAGATCCCAAAGAACTGACCATGATCATATCCATGGCCCCGATCATCGAAATTAAAATAGCCTCCATTGCGGAAGGCCACGCCATCTTTAAGGTCGTCTCATAGACTTCCCTGGTTGAAGGCAATTCATCGGTCATATGGTGTTTGGGCGTTAACGCCTCCACCGAGAAAATACGTTGGATCAAATTCATATGAGTTTAGTATATCATCGTTGAGAGGGCAGATAATGCTCAAAGATGACGGTTTCACAACTGCCCTTCAGTTGATCCTCATCCTGCTGAGATGGTACGGCCCACTTCATTCCATAGGATCCGGTCAATCTCCAGAATCTATAAACAAAAGGTACATGAGAATAATCCACGGAAAGATAATCCGGGGTGATCGAGAAGTTCAGTAAGGCAAACTGTAAAACGATTCTGGTCATTGGTTTGAATTGTTTCTTATCCAAGGCGTATTCCATATTGAGACCGCGGATCTGCATCGGCGCATGCGTTTTGATGGCTTTTAGGATAAGCGGATCGAAAGAACAGTATGCATAATTCCCGCTGTATTTTCTCATCCGTTCAGTGACTGCGGTAACTGCTTCTTGACGTCGCAAGGTCGATTTCAGTTCGACAAGCATCGGGACTTGACCTTTGACCAAGTCTAAAACATCTCTAAGGGTAGGAATCTTCTCGCCTGAACCTACCAATCTCAGCTGACTTAGTTCATCACTG
>CAZLWH010000024.1:516-8447 GCA_964563265.1 uncultured Erysipelotrichaceae bacterium | reverse complement strand
TTCTTCAAGCAAGCCCTCAGTTCCGGTCATCCTTTTCAGGTCATCATCATGAAAGACATAGACTTGTCCGTCTTTACTGAGCTGGACATCGAGTTCGATTCCGTAACCGGCTTCAATCGATTTACGAAAAGCACCCAAGCTATTCTCAGAAATGCGTTGGTCTCTCGTATACAAACCGCGATGGCTAAAATAGCCCTTTAACCAAGTCAACTTTTTTACTCTTTTGGGATTGGGTCTCATCCCCATCGTGATCTCAAGCACAAAAATCACAATGAAGATGGTAATGAAGAACGTGATTTGATCGTGAGGAAACAGATTACGGAAAACGATGATCAAAATAACCAAGATCAAATGTATCCACTTACTCATACTTTGATATCCATAATGTTGACGGAATCTACCCCATCATTTTCTTTGAGTAAAACTTTGACTGTTTCCAAGTCTGAAGTCGGTACGCTTTTACCGATGACATCGGCTCTTATGGGTAATTCCCGATGTCCTCGATCAATCAAAACGGCCAATTGGATCGATCTCGGACGTCCGAAGCTCATGATCGCATTGATGGCGGCTCTCACGGTTCTTCCTTTATACAAGACATCATCGATCAGGACCACGGTCTTGTCTTGGATGTCGATGGAACACTTGGTCTTGGGCAAATTGGCCTCTTTCATATCATCACGCCATGGTTTGATGTCAAGTGAAACAACCGGAATTTCGATGCCTTCGAATTGTTTGATGTTGGCCGCGAGCCGGTTTGCCAGCGTGCTTCCACGCGTTAAAATACCCACCAAAACCAGGTTTTCTGTGCCTTTGTTTCTCTCGATCAGTTCCTGTGTCATCCGAACCAAGGTCCGGTTGATGCTGCTTTCATCCATGATGTTTTTCATAAGGCCCTCACTTGCTTCATTATAACAGTTCTTTCTTGAAATGAAATCGGGCGTATGTTAGAATTAAATGGCATTTAGGGGTATAGTTCAATGGTAGAGCGCCGGTCTCCAAAACCGTCGATGTGGGTTCAACTCCTACTACCCCTGCCAGTTCAATCAAAAGCCTTTGTTTAAGGCTTTTTTCTATGGCTCCCCTTTGTTTAGGTATATCCATCCTCTTCGACACTGGATCATCATAAACACGATAAAAGCGTATAAATAAAGCATATTCATCAGTATATTCAAATAAACTATAAAATGAATAAGAGATAACTTAATATATTTTTTACAACTAAACCATTTGATAGAAAACTTAAATGATATACTATTGTCATAATACAAATGATATCTATAACGATAAATAAGACTCTTATATAGGCTTATATGATATATAGAAGTGCAATACCATTGTGTGTCATTGACATAACAAGCAAGGAGTTCTATGCATCCTCAAAAACTGAAGACGACTTCTGTCGCTAATGCCGACAAATCAATCAAGAACGCTGAGACTGTTTTGCACACCCTGAATCCAGGGATATGGCAATGGTACATTCAAACCGGTGAACTGACACTCAACAGCCGTTGGGCTGAAATTATTGGCTATACCTTGGATGAGTTACAACCCATTTCGATAAAAACATGGGAAGAATTTTCTCATCCGGACGATTTAAAAAAATCAGGTAAATTACTAGAAATATATTTTGAGGGACATACAGAATTCTACGAGATGGAAGCTCGGATGAAGCACAAAAACGGATCCTGGGTCTGGGTACTTGATCGCGGTCAAGTGGTCGAATGGGATGATCAGGGCAAGCCTGTTTTAATGGTTGGATCGCATATCAACATCACAGATCATAAACGCTTAGAAGAGATTCGTAGTGATGAGCAATACAACAACCTTATCGAGAAGGCCCCTTTTCCAATTCTGTTGATCGATGCCGTGACCAAGAACTTGGTCTATGGCAATAAACTGGCTTTGGCACAATTTGGATTAACGGGTGAAACTGTATCTTTTTCAGAGGATTTCTATGTCAATAAAGTGGACCGCAAGACTTTCCATGAGCATATGCGGCGCGATGGACATATCTATGATTTTGAGGTTGAGCTTTTCGATTTGTCACAACAAAAATTCTGGGCACTCCTCTCGGCGTCATTCACGATGTATAAAGGATCACTGACCATGCTTATGTCAATCAATGACATCACATCCAGAAAAAATATGGAGGAGGCTTTAGCCAAAGAACGGGACAGTTTGAATTTGATTACGACAATGATGGGTGACGTGATCTGGGTGTACAACGTGAACACAGATCGTTACATCTATGTCAGTCCCTCCGTAAAATCCCTTCGTGGATACACAGCTGAAGAAATGATGACTCAGTCTATCAAACAGGTCATTACACCGGATTCGCTTGCGATCCTGTTGGCAGGGCATGAAGAACGAGTCAATCAGTTTATGAGCAACCCTCTCCATAGTCCGATCTATTGTCACGAAGTTGAATAGATCTGTAAGGACGGTAGCACAGTATGGGTCGAAATGTCGTCTCGCTATCGCTTAACAGAGGATGGACAACTTGAAGTCGTAGGCTCGAGTCGCAACATTGAAGAACGGAAAAAGAATGAGACCCGGATTGAGTACTTGAATGACCATGATTCGATAACAGGCTTGAAAAATCGGGCATCATTTCGAAAATTTGAACAGATTCAAAACACCATGAGCCCAACACGACCGATCAGTTTACTTTTTATTGATCTGGATCATTTCGGCTCAGTGAATGATAACTTCGGTCATCGCATGGGTGACAAGATTATCGAACTGATCGCGCACGGCATCCAAAACAAAATTGGTACACGCGGTGATCTATATCACTTCGATGGGGATGAGTTTGTCGTAGTGTTGTATACAAATGACCAATTGGAAGTTGAACAGATTTCTACACAACTTAGTCAATATATTGCTGAACCGTTTTTACTGGAGAACAGATTGATTTCGGTCTCAGCCAGCATCGGTTATGACATTGGTCTCCCTGGACAGCTGATGGAGTCTCTGCTGAACAATGCCTCAACGGCACTCTATGTGGCCAAAACGACACGCAATTGTACCAAAGCCTACAATGAGAGTATGGCGAAGTCCCAAACCCGAGAACTGCAATTAGAAAGAGACTTATCTGAAGCGATCGATCTGAAGCAGTTTGAACTCTACTTTCAACCCATCTATGATGTCAGAAGTGGTAAAGTAACGAATGCTGAAGCATTGCTGAGGTGGAATCATCCGGAGTTTGGCATGGTATTCCCTGGTGAGTTTATTCCGATTGCTGAACGGACCCGCCTGATTATTCCCATTACGGATTGGGTAATCCAACGTGCGTTGCAAGTATTGTCACAGTGGGATATCGAGAGTACACAACCTTTGGTCATCAGTATCAATGTTTCGTTTGTTTCATTGGCCAACCGCGGTGAAGAATTGTATCAGTTCTTGCATCAAGAATTGGTAAACAGCGGGGTTTCTGCGCATCGTTTGAAACTTGAGGTCACGGAAAGCAGTCTGGTTCAAGACGCTGCGGAAGTCATCAAGGTTTTCATTCGTCTTAAGGATCTTGGGATCCAAGTCGCTTTGGATGATTTTGGAACCGGATATTCATCATTCGCCTATTTGAAAGCCTTACCGTTGGATATCGTCAAGATTGACCGTCTCTTGGTGAACACCCTGGAATATGATCAGAAGAGCCGCATCATCATCGAATCGATGATCACCATCCTGCATGCTTTAGGCTTGGAAGTCGTCATCGAAGGGGTAGAAACTCTGGCTCAATTTGAATTGCTTCGTTCTATGAAGGCTGATAAAATCCAAGGTTATCTGTTTAGCCGACCAATTAACATCGCGGCGTTTAGAGCCTATTATCTGATCGCCATGAAATCAGAAAGTCTGCCGGTCAAACCATTTAATGAAGACTGGACAGAAATCCGTATCCATTGGCATCATGATTGGGATAGCGGAGAGCCTACCATTGATCAGCAACATCATGATTTAATGCGCTTAACCGCAGATCTGGAACGCTTAAGTCTGTTGGATAACCCCAGTCCAGAGATCATTAAATCGGCGCTTTCTGCGCTAATGAGTGCCGTTAAAACTCATTTTAAAGATGAAGAAAATATCCTTAACCAACAACATTATGATGGCCTCTATGAACACAAAGAAGCCCATGAATCCCTCTTGAATCGAGCCAGTGCCTTTGTTGAACAATATGAAGCCGGTGAGATTGATCTTTATGTGTTTGTGCCTTTTCTCGTTCGAGACGTGGTTTGGGATCACTTATTGAAAGAAGATGTCAAATATTTCCATCTCTTTGGAACTGAGATTGATGAACGGAGCTGGCGTCAGTTTGAAACCATCACGTCAGCGGATGAACATACATACCGTCTTCAACTACGTGAGAATGCGGGTCTTCAGACACTGTTGTCTACCATTTCTGCACGTTTGATCAATGTTGATTCGACCGATGCCGACAGCAAGATCAATCAGGTTTTGGAACTCTGTGGTAATTATTTCGATGTTGATCGTGTCTATGTCTTTAAATATGACTGGCAAGCCAAGACCATCAGTAACACTTATGAATGGTGTCACGAAGGGATTGAGTCGCAAATCGATCAATTACAGGATGGGCCAATGGAATTCTATGAGGATTGGATCAGTGCCCACATACAGGGTGAAAGCATCATTGTAGAGAAGGTTACCGATTTGGACCCCTCAAGCGGATTAAGGCAAGTACTGGAGCCTCAAGGCATCATCAGCCTGGTTACGGTTCCTTTGATCGCGGATAATGTCTGTAGTGGATTTTTAGGATTTGACTCTGTCAGAAAAAAACACAGCTATTCTAATCTGGAACGCGCGATACTGCGGGAACTCAGCAATCTCTTGTTGGTCACGATCAAACGGAAAGCCGTGGATGAGCAGTTGGCCCGTGAAAAAGAGTTTTATGAACTCACCGTTTCATCCCTTGACGCAGGGTTTATACTCGTTGATGCAAACCGACGGATCACATTCATTAATCCGGTTGCCGAGCGATTGACGGGTAAGACCATCAACGAGTTACGAGGTCAAGACATTCGACATGCCTTAGAATTATTTGATATGGAGACCATGACTTTGATGCATTTCGATGAAGAACTCATGAGCAATCCGGGGTTTTCGATGGATTTCCCAAAAAATATCGGATTTATGAATAATGATGGGCAAGCAGTGTATGTCTCAGGCCGAATAAGCCGCTTGATGACGCCATCAAAGGACGAGGTTTTTTTGATTAACTTCCAGGATATTACCAGTGAATATGCTGCAAAACAACAAATCGATGCCTTCCTTAACGTCAATTTGGACTTATTATGTGTTGCCGATTTAAAAGGTAATTTCATTAAGGTGAACCATCGCTTCACCGATGTCTTAGGCTATACCAGTAATGAACTCATTGGAAGGTCTTATCTTGATCTTGTGCATCCCGATGATGTTCAACCGACTCTTGATTTACTGAAAGCAGTCGCAGTAACCAAAAGGATCGAAGGCTTTATCAATCGTTACTTAACCACAGATGGCCGATATATCTCCATTGAGTGGACGGCTGACCTGGGCTTTGGGAAATATCTCTACGCGTCAGGACGCGATATTACAGATCGTCTGGAAATACAGTCAAGCCATGAATATAACGCTTTACATGACAGCATGACCGGTCTCTATAATCGCCGCTATTTGGAAGAAGTCTTCAAAACGTTGTCTCAAGACCGTCGCAATCATCCGATTACGATCATCTTGGCGGATATGGATGGACTCAAGCAGGCCAATGATACTTTGGGCCATGAAACAGGGGATCAGTTGATTGTGGCTGCGGCAAAACGCCTAAATGATCGATGCAGACCGACTGATGTGATAGGGCGCTGGGGCGGCGATGAGTTCATCATCATTCTGCCGAAAACAAGCGAAGCTGACGGCATGAAAATGGCCGAGCGAAGCATGATCGATTCTGATCCAGAGAACACAGCTTCAGTTCCTTTTGTATTATCGTATGGAATTGCCACAAAGCTGACCGCCGATGATCAGTTCCCGGATGTAATGAGATTGGCCGATGAGCGTATGTATATGATGAAGGTAAAACATCGCCAACACAAATAATCAGACGGCACAGTAATGTGCCGTTTTTATTTCCGTAAGATTTAATCGACCTTAGTGTGATGTCATCTCGAGCTTTGGAATGCCGATTTAATCTTCGCAGCGCTTTACAACGACATAAAACTAAAAATGGGTCTGGTTACTTTGGGTCGCCCCTTTTTTGTTGACCTGTTTTTAGAAGAAGGGTTCCTAAGTTGCCAGAATGACCGCGGTGGTGGTACTAGTTAGTTTTGGATCCTTTTGGGAGTCATCATTTCCATCCGTCTGATAAAAAAATCCGCATATGCGGATTTCTAATTTGATTTAATCGATCAAGGCGTGTTCTTCTTCAAATAGGCAACAGCCGCATTGTAAACCGAAGCCGGCGCAAAATAACCCAGGATTTGAGGTGATTCCATGGTTTGATCCGAGATGAGGAACCAAGCCTGATTACCAAACAAGGTAATGACCATACTGATTGAATCGTTGGTCTCAAGCATATAAGACGCATTGAGCCCCATCCCAGGGATATTGTAGGATTGGATCCAGGAATCAAAATCCAGGATTTCCTTAAATTCCAGCAACTGATCAGCGGTAAGATCATAGAGATAGACAGAGGCTGTTTCTTCGTCAAAACCGCTGCGGACCTTGATGAAGTCGAGGGATCTGACATAAGCGCTTGGTTTTTGCGGGACATACCAGTCTCCCAGATTTTGCCTGATCGTTTCTGGCGTCATCAAGCGGATCGCATAATACGAGGGCTCTTTGGTGGAATCGGCGTAGAGAACTTTAATGACAGTTCCATCCCCGTCTTGTGTGAAGAAGAATCGATTCCCATTCGTATCGATCAAACCAAACGTGAAGTAATAGATTTCAGGGATAGTGGTCAGGACCTCCCAGTTTGAAAGATCAAACATCCCGTTCAATTGGATGGCTTGGGTGTCGGTCAAGGTATAGATGTATTCCGGAATCATGTATGCAGAACCGAATCCTTCCCCAAAGCCGATATAAGACTGAGCAAACAATGTATCAAGGAAATCTCCATCCGGATGATCAATCACGATATAGGATCGGACCAAGGTCTTTACGTTTTGTTTGACATTGGCAGGCACATCATAAACGGTATAGTCATTGGACAACATATCTCGGATGACGGCGATCTCCTGATTGCCTTCCAGCCTGAATCCGATACTCAAATAGTTGATGGTTCTTATAATCAGTTCATAACAGTAATCATACGGAACCAAGACTTCCGAGACACTCCAGCTGTCTAAGTTCAACAGTTCGAGGACCTCAGTGCTTTGCTCAGCCGTCAAGGTCACCATATCCGAAATCAAAGTATTTTCTCCTTCAGGCAGACCCATATTCAAAACCAGATCCGAAAGATCCGGGACATAGTCTGTCTGATGAAAACCTTCGATGGCATCTGCCAAACCCACGTAATCTTCTTTAGTGCCTTGATAATAATAGGTGGTCTGGTTATCTTTGATGACCACCAACATCTTATCGTCCTTCAGTGAGAAACTGAACTCACGCTGACGGAAATCACGCAATGTGAACACCGCCGTGATCGTCCCGGCCGGTTTTTTGATCGCAACCCAGGATGCCGTATCCAAATAGGGAGTCAAAGGATTGATCTGATTGGTTTCCAGTGGAAAGAATTCCATGTTGGGGATCAGACTATCCGATCCATAGTAATAATCGACAAAAGTAATGGCGGTCAGATCCAGTTTCTTAATGGGTGTTGAACAGCCACTCAGCATCACCATCATTGTCAGCAAAATCATCGTCAGTTTTTTCATTGGTTTCTCCTTAATACATACAGTATCATTATTTCAGACTTTGAACATAATTATACAGATCATCCC
>CAZLWH010000024.1:0-506 GCA_964563265.1 uncultured Erysipelotrichaceae bacterium | reverse complement strand
ATCCCAAGTTTCATTAGACAGGTTATAGTGTCGATAAGAACCATCCGTCAATTCGATGATTGTTTCAAATCCCAAGTAGTAATGAAGACCCGTTGTGGTCACCAACTGGATTGGATAAGTGATCCCTCTGGGTTCTACTCCGACTTGTTGCTTCCACGTTGCGTAATCCAAGACATCGATCAGTTCGGTCGATTGGGCTGTGGTCAATGTCGCAACCAAAACATAATCAGTGTCATCTGTTTTCGTATATACTTCCGAAAAACGAACTGTCGTGATTTCACTTAAGACCCCTTTGGGTTCATACCAGCTGACCAGTTGTTCAAACACCGTTTGCACATCCATCCCCGGGGCCAAATAATAATCAATATCTTTGGGATTCAGTTTTGATACGACCTTTACATTGGCACCCAGTGTCGAAGATGAGAAGAAATAACTGTTGTATGCAGAATCATACAAGGCAAACTCATAAATGCCCTCATCGATGACAGGGAAAGTCAGTTTGATCC
>CAZLWH010000023.1:9164-13745 GCA_964563265.1 uncultured Erysipelotrichaceae bacterium | reverse complement strand
GACTTTCAAACCAGACAGGTCTGCGATCGCATTGAAGGTCTTATCCGTTAAGGTCATGATGACGATACGATTGTTGAAGTAAGGTTTTGAGAAGAGGATTTCTTTTTCGCGATCAGCAGTGATCGTCAGTCCGTTCCAGATGACATCGATGGTACTTCCGTTGAGTTCCATGACTTTAGAATCCCAGTCAATGATCTGGTAGACCGGTTCTACACCCAATCGAGACGCCACTTCTTTGGCAATATCGATGTCAAAGCCGGTGACTACCCCGTTATCGGTAAAGCCCATCGGCGGATAATCAGTATAACCGACAATCAGTTTCCCGCTGTCGAGTACGTTTTTCAAACTGTCATCGGCGGTGGGTTTTGCTGAGCACCCCGCGATCAACATTACGACCAATCCTAAACTTACAAGTTTCTTTAACATATTCATTCTCCTGTTCAATGGAGACAGTATACACGTTCACTTTAGCAATGTAAAGTACTAAAGCACTTTTTTTAAAAAAATTATTTAGACACGATTTTCTTATAACCGCCGGAGCCGTATTGTAGACAGCGGTTAACGCGTGAAATCGTCGCCGAGCTCATTTTCGTCTTGGCCTCGATGTGTTCATAGGTTTCCCCTTCCATCAGGAGTTTGGCCACTTCCAATCGGTCAGACATGTCTTTGATTTCATTGATGGTACAGAGGTCTTCGAAAAAGTCATAGGCTTCATCGATGTTTTCCAGTTTCAGGATGGTTTCAAACAAGGCAGTCAGTTTGGGATCTTTTTTCATGGTCTCTCCTTATAAGTCAATTCAGGTTGATCCTAGTTTATCACTTTACACGTCTAAAGTCATCCCATTCAGTCAAGAAAAAACCGGATCGCTCCGGTTTGTGTTAATGAAGATCGTAGGCTTTTTCGTAGGCTTTTTGATTCAGCAAGGTCAATTCAGGATTTTTCATCCCGAACTTTTCATCGATGATGTCCATTCCATCCTGTTTGTTGAAGATGTCCAGATGGGCGGCCAGGGATCCCAAAGCGGCCATGTTTTGGACTTTAGCGTTGCCGATCTCCGTTGCGATCGCATTGAAATCGACTTTAAGAACATGGATATCAGCAGGTACATGATCCGTATTGACCAGTGCTTCATTGACGATCAGCCAAGCCCCTTTTTCAAGTTTGGGCTGAAACTTTGTCAAGGCCATCTGGTTCATCGCCAATAACAACGTGATCCCTTCAGCAATGATCGGAGAAGCGATCTCAGATTCATCGATGACGACCTGACAGTTGGCGGTTCCGCCACGCATTTCAGGACCGTAAGAAGGCATCCAACTGGTGTTGAAACCTTTCTTCATGGCCATCAAGGCCACCATCTGACCCATGGAGAGAACGCCTTGTCCGCCGAATCCGGCACAGACGAGTTTGATCGTTTTCATTGGGTTTGCTCCTTGTCTTTATCTTTATACAGGCCCAAAGGGAAATACGGGGTCATTTTTTCTTTGATGAACTTCAGTGAATCCACCGCAGACAAACCCCAACCAATATTACAGGAAGAGAGAATTTCAACCATGGAGAAGCCTTTTCCATCAATCTGATTCTGGAAGGCTTTCTTGATGGCGATTTTTGCTTTGCGTACAGAGACCGGATCGGCCGCCATACAGCGTTCGACATAATAGGTCCCCGGGATGGTCGCGATGAGTTCACTCATTTTGATCGGTTCGCCCTGGGTCTTGACGTCTCTGCCGTAAGGCGAGGTCGTGGTGACCTGACCCGGCAAGGTGGTCGGGGCCATTTGGCCGCCGGTCATGCCATAGATCGCGTTGTTGACGAAGATCACGGTGATGTTTTCACCGCGGTGAGCGGCTTGAACGATTTCAGCCGTACCGATGGACGCAAGATCACCGTCGCCCTGATAGGTAAAGACGATCGAGTCGGGACGGACACGTTTGACGCCGGTCGCAACGGCCGGAGCACGACCGTGCGCAGCCTGAACGGAATCACAGTTGAAAAACTCATAACTCATGACGGAACAGCCGACTGATGCGATCAATACAGCACGATCCAAGACACCCAGTTCTTCCAAGGATTCAGCCACCAAGCGGTGGATGATCCCGTGGGTACAACCCGGACAATAGGTCAGCGGTTTATCGGTCAGCCCTGCGGTTTTCTTAAAGATGACGGTCATGTTACTGGCCTCCCAAATGCGATTTGACCGCATTGACGATTTCTGACGGTTCAAAGATGACCCCGCCGGTCCTGCCGTAGAAATAGACCGGTTTGATGCCGTTGACGGCCAATTTGACATCGACGATCATCTGTCCCATGGACAGTTCGGCACACAACACGAATTTTACATTTTTGGCAGCCTCATGAATTTGATCATAAGGATACGGAACCAAAGTCTTGGGTCTGAAGAGACCGGCTTTGATGCCTTCTTCACGAAGGCTCTTGATGGCAGACTTCACGATGCGAGACGGTGTTCCGTAAGCAACGATGAGCACGTCCGCGTCATCGCACAGGTATTTTTCAAAGTCGACTTCTTTTTCGGCGATGAGTTTGTATTTGTTGGCTAAAAGGATGTTGTGGTCTTCCAGTTCGTAAGGATCAAGATGCATCGAGTTGACGATATTGACGTGATCGCGTCCGCGTTTTCCGGTCGCAGCCCACAGATTGGGGGCTTTGGGGATCGGCGTCGTATCGATTTCAACCGGTTCCATCATCTGTCCGATGATACCATCGGCCATGACCATGACCGGATTACGATAGGTATCGGCCAATCTGAACGCATGACGCACCATGTCGGTGGCTTCCTGAACGCCGTTGGGCGCCAAAACGATGACTTTATAGTCGCCGTTACCGCCGCCGCGGGTGGCTTGATTGTAGTCGCCTTGTGACGGTAAGATTCCGCCCAAGCCTGGACCGCCTCTGGATACCGAGACGATGACCATGGGGAGCTGAGCTCCGGCACTGAATGAAATGCCTTCCTGTTTTAGGGCAATGCCCGGAGAGGAAGACGAGGTCATGACGCGTGCGCCGGCTGCCGCTGCACCATAAACCATATTGATGGCTGCGATCTCGCTTTCAGCCTGCACGAAGACACCGCCGCTTTTGGCGAGGTATTTCGACATGTATTCTGGAACTTCATTTTGAGGGGTGATCGGATAACCGAAGAACCCTTCGCATCCGGCCGAAATGGCCGCTTGGGCAATGGCTTCATTGCCTTTCATAAGGATCTTCGCCATTAGGCATCCAACCTTTCTACGGTGATGACCGAATCGGGACACATCAATGCACAGTTGGTGCACGCGATGCATTTCTCCGGATCGAAACAATGGGCCGGGTTATAACCGATCCCGTTGACTTTGGTGAGATCCAAAGCCAGGATCTTCATCGGACAGACGCTGACGCACAGTCCACAGCCTTTACAAGTCTCACTGTTAAAACTGACTCTTCCTTTCATAATGTTTCTCCTTTCATCCAATCGCTTCGAAGGATCAAATGATCGAAGACAACGACAGGATTGTGTATGGCACTGGTAATCGTTCTAAACGCATGATCGATCATCGTATAGACGATCGGGATCCCAATAGACTGGCTGATCTTGTCAAGATCGCACTGGGCTTTCAGGATGTCCTGGGGATCGCTTTGATCCAACAGGTGGGTGTTATGGACAAGCCCGCTGATGCGCATGTGACTGCGCGATTCAAAGAGCTCGATCATCGGGATGATCTGATCAAAGAAGGACTCGGGACGGTTGGCGTTGACCACAAGCCAGACTTTGGCGTTTTGAAGGACATCTTCAAAACTGGCCAAGGGTTTGAGGCCGTTTTCGCTGCCGGCACAATCGATGATCAGGGGGATATTTTGAGAAATTGCCCCTCTCAGGTTTCCGCTCATTGCGGGAAAATCCTGGTTGATGTGGTTTTTAAGGATACTGCCGATGACATCGACCCCTTTGGAAGCCAGCCATTCGGACTGTTCACGGGGACGGAAATACGGGTTGATGACGTCGAGATCGGCCAAAGCGCAAGGGGCTTTCAATAAGGCCAATTGCGAAGCGAATTCGCTCTTGCCGACCCCGTAGGCTCCGGTAATGATCAGGACTTCGCTCATTTGGTGGCGATGTGGATCGAATTGATCTTGGACATCATCTCGATGCGGCGTTCCGCCATGCGTTCCGCAACCAGATAGGTCGGGGTATTGGTTTCTTTGGAGTCATGGATGATTTCACGGATACGGTCATAGATCATGTCGATCGCATGCATGGATGCTTCTCTATTATAACCGATTTTTTCCTGATATACATTGATCAGGCCACCGGCATTGATGACGTAATCCGGCGCATAGACGATGCCTCTTTCATGAAGCATCTTGCCGTGCTTTTCAGTGTCTTCCAACTGATTGTTGGCACTTCCGGCGATGACTTTGGCTTTGATCTGAGGGATGGTCTTATCGTTAAGGGTAGCTCCCAATGCGCATGGCGCATAGACATCGACATCCAAGGCATGGATGAGGTCTTTGTCGACGATGGTAGCTCCTGTTTTTTCTGATACTTCCTTCAAGGCTTCTTCATCGATATCAGCGATATACAAGATCGC
>CAZLWH010000023.1:0-9154 GCA_964563265.1 uncultured Erysipelotrichaceae bacterium | reverse complement strand
CAAGATCGCCCCTTCTTCATGAAGCATGTCGGCCAATACGGCGCCGACATGTCCGACGCCGGAGATGGCGACTTTGATGCCTTCGAGTTTTGAACTGCCTAATTCTTCTTTGATGCAGGCTTTGATGCCTTTTAAAACGCCGTGAGCGGTAAACGGAGAAGGATCGCCGGAAGTCGTCGGTAAACCCATGACGTGATCCGTTTCGATCTTCACTAAATTCATATCCAAGGGAGAAGTCCCGACATCTTCGGCGGTAATGAAACGTCCGCCCAATGAATCGACATAACGGCCGAAGGCTCTCCAGAAGGCTTCACGTTTGACGGTGTCTTTACGCAAGGATTTGGAGTTGCCGATGATGACGGCTTTTCCGCCGCCCAGATTCAAACCGGCACAGGCCGCTTTTTTGGTCATGCCTCGAGCCAGTCTCATAACGTCCAGCACGGCTTCTTCTTCATTTTCATACTCCCAAACGCGTGTTCCGCCCAAGGCAGGACCCAACGTGGTGTTATGAATGCAGATGAAACCCTTTAAGCCGGAATTACGATCATACAGATAAATCAGTTGTTCGTAGCCGTACTTCTCCATATACTCGAATTTAAGCATTATGTTCTCCTTGAGGCCTGTTCAGTGTTTTTTGGCCTCTCTTCATTCAAATTATATCAAAAAGGGCTTTTTTATGAAAGCCCTTTCAACAATTTCATTCAGTAAGATTTTAAGACCTCTTCGCCTCTAAGGTATCGTAAGCCCCCATTGGCCAAGGCCCGCATTTCATCTTCGCCGGGATACAAGGAGACTGGTGCGATGAAGCTCACACGTTTGGTGAGTTCATCGGTGATGTAGGTGTTATAAGCGACTCCGCCGGTGATGATGATCTGATCGACCTTGCCGCAAACAACGGTGGCGAAGGCTCCGATCTCTTTGGCGATCTGATAGATCATCGCATCCAGGATGAGTTTTACCTCAGGATCCGTTTTGGAGCGTTCATAGATTTCCTTGACGTCACTGGTACCCAAGTGAGAGACCATTCCGCCCTGTCCGACCAGGATTTTGGCAATCTTCTCATAATCGTAATTGTTGTCTTTGATGACCTGAATGACCATCCGTGAGGTCAAACCACCAGCGCGTTCCGGTGAAAACGGTCCTTCCCCATCCAAGGCATTGGAGACATCGATGACACGGCCCTTCTCATGGATCCCCACTGAGATCCCTCCCCCGATATGGGCAATCAGAAGATTAAGATCGGAGGTGGTCTTACCGATCGATTTCGCATATTCCAAGGCAATCTGTTTGGTGTTGAGGGCGTGGAAACCGCTACGGCGTTCATGGCCTTTTAAGCCTGAGATACGGGCGAGGTCGGTGAATTCATCGGTCATCGGGGCATTGACGAAAACGACATCTTTGCCTGTTTCTTTGGCCCATTCGTAGCCGATACAGATCCCGACATTACTGATGTGGGACCCGTTTCTTTCATGGGAGATGTCATCGTAGACCGCCTCATCGACACGGTACACCCCGCCCTGAATGGGCTTGGTGACGGCCCCTCTGACCACGATGAGATCCATCGCAGACAAGGCAAGGTCTTTGGTCTGAAGATAGTCATCGATGATTTTCTTTCTAAAATGGATCTGAGAAAGGATGTTTGGGAAAACCCGGAGTTCTTCGGATGAATGACGGAACGTCTGGCTGGACAGCATCGTTTCATTGTCAAACAACGCAATTTTACTGGAGGTCGATCCTAAATTGAGCACGAAGATCTTAGACATGAGTTTCTCCTTTGGTTTGGGCCATCAGGATGGCCAAGAGGATGGAATTGTATTTGGCGTCATCGGAATCCGAACGCGAGGTCAAAACGATGGGAACAGAGGCCCCGCTGATGATGCTGGCGACATCGCCTTTGGCGAAATAAGTGATTGTTTTAAACAGGATGTTTCCGGCTTCGATGCTGGGCATCAACAAGATATCGGCCTTGCCCGCATTGGGATTGGTCATGCCTTTATGATGCGCTGCTTCGATTGAAACGGCCCCATCAAAGGCGATTGGTCCATCGATGTCACAACCAAGGATCTTGCCTGATTTTTGAAGGTCACTCAAAGCTTGAGCATCCAGTGTTGCCTGCATCTTGGGATTGACCTTTTCGACGGCGCAGATGACAGCGACTTTCGGATGAAGGATTCCCAAGGCAGTCGTGACTGGCAGACAGTTTTCGATGATCTGCTGTTTCGCCGCCAGATCCGGAGCGATATTCATGGCCCCATCCGATAAGAGATACAGTTTTTCCAATGAAGGAATCGTAAACACCGTAACGTGAGACAACAGATGATCCGTTCTTAAACCCCATTCTTTGTTGAGGACGGCTTTTAGAAGGATACTGGTATCGACGAGGCCTTTCATCAAAAGATCAGCCTGATGAGTACTGACCAATTTGACGGCCCTTTCACAGGCCAAGGTATTATCCGGTTCATCGATGATGCGGGTATCACCAAGCTCAAAGCTATGTTTGGCACAGATCGCAAGGAT
The DNA here is from genome assembly GCA_964563265.1 of uncultured Erysipelotrichaceae bacterium. Taxonomy (GTDB): domain Bacteria; phylum Bacillota_I; class Bacilli_A; order Erysipelotrichales; family Erysipelotrichaceae; genus UBA2212. Next base: position 6,637 of record CAZLWH010000023.1, on the reverse strand, counting down.
TTTGGCTTCATGGCCAACCAGGATCGCACTCAAATAACCATCGTTGATGGCGCTTGAAACAGCCGAAAGCACTTCAATATCTGCGGCTGCCGCAACGGCCAAGACGGTCTTTGTATTCCGATTGATGCGTTGACTTAAGGTTTGATGAAGGTCCATGGTGACTCCTTTTAGAGTGGTGATCAGAATCCTAATAGATTCTGCGTTGTGTAATCTGATCTGTATTAAGCTGATAGGCCGCATTCAGGAAATTAAAATAAGCGCCGGGGGTAATGATCCCGTTGAGACGAAACAGTCCAATGTTTTTATCTTTCATGAAATGATCGACCAGTTCAACGCAATTGGTCCCGAAAGCGAAATAATGTTTAAGGTAACCTTGCTTGAATTTATAGAAATCCGCCTTGGTGGCATCGGATAAACGCTGGACATAAGGCAGCGGTGACCGATGCGAAAACACAGGAATCCAATCTTCAGTACGGATCATCAGCGCCTTCATCCTTTTTTCAAATTCTGATTGCTGCTTTTCATCCATTTCATAGACAAAGCCAATCATCCGTTTGTTTTCTTTCGTGATACAGAAATCCAGATAAGGCTGCGGATCGCTGAGGATCAAGACACCGTCACCGATACTGTTGTTCCAATGGCGGTTATCCGGATCATGGGCGCCATAGGAATAGACCTTATTGTTATAGATCATGTCGACATGACCCAGATTATCCGATCGGTTTCCCTTCATATGAAAGAGGATCTCCAGCTGATTGGGTTTTAAAGGTACAAAATCAGTTTTGGTATCAACACCCAGATTTTTAAGCTGTGTCAGTACTCTTTGAGGATACAGCATGGCGATGAAATTGGGTAAAGGAAGTCTGTATAAGCGATTGATTTTCTTACCCAAAACACCATAGGAAACCAAGTGGATCCAGGAAAACGTTTGAAAGATACCAATATACAGCAGATAACCTCCGGCCACATACAACAGACGAAGCATGCTTGGCACGGGATCAAACAACAGGACAAAAGCGAAACCCGTTGAGATGATCGCATCGATCAAAGGCCAGATGCGCGGTCTCACATCATCCATCCGATAGACATAATAGATCATGGCTTTGGAGATCGCTGAGATCATGGCCCAACACCCGTAAACAAACGGGATCATCGCCACCTGCATTTCAGGGATACGCCACAACAGGACATTGACGATCAGCAGAAAACCGGTATTCCATAAATGCTGAGGTTTCTTTTCAGTACTGCTTTCCACAAAGAAAAGCACAAGCTGGATGAAGCACAGAATCAGCAACACAATCCGGTTGAACAGGACCAATATGGATGAAACAAGATCCATCTTCATAAACAACAGGATCCCTAAGATAAGGATCAGAATGCCTGAAAGGAGCACGCTGGAATTACGGATCTGATTTTTGAAGATGTTCATGATTTAAGTATAGTGTTTTCGCTCACAAGACGCAATATCACCCTGTTAACTTGTCAAACTTAGCGTCAATCGACTATGATAAAGAGGACAGGAAACCCCCATGAACGACAAACTAGAACCGTTGTATGATTATATCCTGAAGATCAGAAACAATGAAGGATCGATCGATCTCTTCAAATCGCATGAAGCCTTGATCAAAACGTTAAGTCCCAGTGAGCTTTTTGACTTATTCGATCGCTTGCTTGAGATCGAAGCCCCCAAAGAGATCCTTCCTTATCTGGATAAACTGATGCACATCTTCTCTACCGGACTCTTAAGCAAACAGCGAGAGCTGCCGGAAGGCAGTATCCTGGAGTATCTTCATCGCGAAAACGAGGCCATGAAACTGAAACTCAACGGCATCCAGACCTTGATGCATGCCCAACTCAAAGACATCGATCCCCAAGTCTTGACGCCCTTGTTTCAGGAACTGGAATCATTTACGCCCCATTATCTCAAGATCCAAAACGTCATGTTTCCCCATCTTGAAACGGTGGACGAGAAGTATACCGGACTTAAGATCATGTGGTCGCTTCAGGATCAGACCAAAGCCTCTTTGAAAAAGATACTGAAGACCTTGCCTCAAACACAGATCCTGGATACTGATCTCATCGTTGAAATCGGCAATTATTTCTTTGATGCCTACGGACTGATCCAGAAAGAGGAGATGATCCTGTTTCAGATCGCATTGGACAGTTTCGATGAAAAACAATTGGATATCATCAAAGCCCAAATGGCGGACTTTGAACCCTGCTTTATTGAAGCCTTGGAGAAACCTATCCTACAAGCCCAAGCATCCTCTTCGTTTTTCTTCAGCACTGAGACAGGTCACCTGACTTACGATCAGTTGCTTATGGTGCTCAACGCTTTGCCGATCGATGTGACATTGATCGATGAATTCGATAAGGTCGCTTACTTCAATGTGACCAAGGACCGGTTGTTTCCGCGTTCTTCTGCCGTCATTGGACGCGATGTCCGCAACTGTCATCCTGCAGAAAGCGTCCATGTGGTCAACGAGATCCTCAGTGCCTTTAAAAACGATGCCCGTCAGGAAGCCAAGTTCTGGATCCGCATGAAAGACAAATTCATTCTGATCCGGTATGTCGCATTAAGAGATGCGCATCATCGCTATAAAGGCTGCCTTGAGATCACACAGGAAATCAGTGAATTGCAGGCCCTAAAGGGCGAACGCAGACTCTTGGACTGGAACTAAAAAGGACTGAAATTTCAGTCCTTTTTTATCCACTTATCCGCCCCTGCGATTGATCGTTCCGCGTCCGATCCCATGTTTGATCATGCTGTGATGGCCTTTGCTGACCAATCCGCGAAAGACGTGCTGGCCGGCAGTTCTGGGGTCGTGTTTCATATGGGCTAAGTCACCGTGCTTGTTGTCAGGGGCTTGCGGTGCATGTCCTAATGTCCCCAGCGATTTTTTCTGAAGCATTAAGCATCCTCCTTCATAAGGCAAATGCCTTATCTACCCTCAGTATAGTCCGATTGGTGCGCTTGTCAACTGGCCTTGTTTTGAGTCGTTTGACAAGAGGCACAGATGCCTTCGATCTCCAATCGATGATGCAAGACCTTGAAGCCTTCGATCGTCTCTTCAAGATGGATCGGACACTCTTTCAAAGGGATGCTTTGATGACAAACCACGCATTTGACCACGTGATGGCCATGGCTATCATGCAAGGCATAACGTTTTTCTTTGGGTTGGAATTCATCACTGAGTTCGATCAGGTCATGATCCAAGAAATCTTCAACGACGCGATAAAGCGTTGCTAAAGGGATATAAGGACAGGCCTTTTGGATCTCGGAGACACTCATTGCCGTTTTACTGTTTTCAAAAGTATTGAGGACGGACGTTCTGGCCGACGTCTTTTTCAGTCCGGATGGCCAGGTGATCATCGTCTTGACCTTCTCAGCGGTAATAAGGCCATATAGGTCAATACGGCCAACAAAACCACGGTTCCGCCCGGTTTGGCACCCAGATAAAAGGACAGGACCAAACCTCCGATCATATAGAAAAGTGAGAAACCAATGGCCAAGATCAAGGTACTGCGGTAACTTTTCGACAGCTGCATCGCCGAAGCCACCGGTAAGATCAACAGAGAAGACAAGATCAGCGTTCCGACTGTCTTGGCGGCAATGCTTAAGGTGATCCCCAGCATGATCATGAAGATGCCGTTGACCAGTTTGACGTTGATGCCCATCAAGGAAGCCGCTGCCTCATCGAAAGTCAACGCAAAGATTTCTTTATAAAACAACAGATAGACCGCAATGACGATCACGACAACGATACTGATCAGCAATACTTCCTGAGCCGTGATGGCCACGATCGAACCAAACAGAAACGCACTGAAACGGTTGGTATCTCTGACAAATGACGATAAGGTCGCAGCCAGCCCAATGCCCAAAGACATCAGGATGGCAATGGAGACATCCGCATAGTTGGGCAGCCGTTTACGAAAAACATCGATCAGGAATACGCCGAGCAGTGCCGTAATCAATGAACTGATCAAAGGATCGATACCGATGATGAGCCCGATCGCAACACCGGCCAACGTCGTATGGGCTACCGCATCCCCCACCATCGACATGCGTCTTAAGACAATGGTCTGTCCGATCAAAGGCGCGATCAGTCCCACCAAGATCCCGACCCATAAGGCCCGAATCATGAAGTCATAACTAAAGATGTTCATGGGTTTCTCCTAAGTGGGTATGACGATGGGCCAGTTCTTCCTGGATCGAAGAGGCTTCCAGCTGTAAGACATCGACTTCTTCCAGACAAAAGATACGATCCGCCACCGTTTGGGCCAAACCCAAGTCATGGGTGATCATCAGGATCGTTAAGCCCTGATTTTGAAAATCCTTTAAGAGATGAAACAGTTCTAAGGTAAAGGCAGAATCCAAAGCACTGGTCGGTTCATCCAGAAACAGGATCCTGGGTTCAATCAGTAAGGCCTTGGCGATGAAGACACGCTGGCGCTGAACCCCTGAAAGTTCAGAGAGTTGTTTATGGATCAATGAGCCCAAGCCCATCTTGATCATCATGGCTTTGGCAGCTTCAGCCTGTTGTTTCGTCGGACGTTTGAACAAGCCCAAGATCGGTGTATAGGCGCTCATGACGATCTCAAACGCCGTGGCCGGAAATCCGTCATGTTGGGAGAATTCGTGCTGACCGACATAGGCTCTTTCGGTGGCTTTCAAAGAAACGCCTGTTTTTTCGTCTCCGATAAACAAGGTGCCTTCCTGAATCGGCAAGACTCCGGCCAAGACTTTCAATAAGGTGGTCTTGCCGGTTCCGTTGTTGCCGATGAAGGTCACCCATTCACCGCGTTTGACGGTAATGGAGAAATGCTTAAAGAGGGTCTTGCCGGGAAAGGCATACCCAAGGTTTTCTGCGTTGAGTAGGGTCATTCTTGTAACGCTTTCTTGAGCCAAACCAGATTTTGTCTCATGATGCTCAACAGATCGTCACCGGCTTGGATCTGGGCTGACGTAAGGCTTTCACCGGGACGAAGGATCCCGACCTTGGCGCCGGTTTCCTGTGCGATCGTTTTGGCGACATCCGCACTGGCGTCATCTTCATACAGAATATAGGGGATCTGATAGGTTTTGACCAGATCGATGATCCTGGCCATCGTTGCGGCATCCGGTTCCGCATCCGGTTCCAGACCCATGATGGGAATCATGGTCAATCCGTAGTCTTTCGCAAGATAGCCAAACGCCGCATGATTGGTGATGAATTCATCGCGAATGCGCTGATCGATGACCTCCTGATACTGCGCATCCAAGGCTTCGAAATCTGCTCTTGCGCTTTCATAATTGGCTTGATACGAATTTTGATGGGTCGGATCGGCTTGGATGAGGACCGTTTTGATTCTATCCAGGATCGTGATGATGTTTCGGATCGAGGTCCACAAGTGAGGATCGATCTGGCCTGTGCTTTCATTGACCAAAGTCTCTATTCCCTCAGAAAGGACAACGACCTGCTGGTCTTCTTTTTTGACATTGTCATAGGCATCATTAAACCAAGGTTCAAAATCATTGCCCAGGATAAAGATCAGGGACGCATCCGATAAGGTCATCATCGTCTGGGTGGATGGTTCAAACTCATGCGGCTCACTGCCCGCAGGCATGACGTCGATGATGTCGACCCATTCTCCGCCGATCTTACGGGTCAGATCTTCCAAGACGTAAAAACTGACCACGATCTGAAGCTTATCGCCAGAGGGCTTTGGGGCACACGCGCTGAGACTCAGTACGATCATTAAACTCACTATAATTTTGTTCATGGTTCTCCTAAATGATAATCATTCTCATTTAGAGTATACCCCTTTTCACCCATGTGGACAAGATTCATGCCTGAAAAAAAGGAATCCGAAGATTCCTTTATAGGGTGAAATAGATGAAGCCTCCGCTGGCAGTTGTGGTGTCAAGCCACAGGCTGAGGTCAATGATCAGGCGTTCTCCCCCATCCAAGATGTGGGCCATGGCCATTGAAGGATCACTGAGATCCAGTCCGGTGATCAAGACCCAATGATAGGCTTCCAGATTGTGGACTTTACCGTTATTGAGATTGAGGAAGGCGATCGGCGCATCGGCGCTGAGTCCGTTGACCAGAAAGTCTGTGACTTCTTTTAGAGAAGGTCTGTGGGCCACAAGCTTGGGGATCTCTAAGAAATGATTGTGATGAGACAGGTTTTTGGTGGCGAGATATTTTTCATAGCCTTTGTAGAAACGATCCAATCGATTGATTCCGCCAAAACCAGGGGTGACATAATTCCAGACTTCATTCATGACGGCCTTGGCTTCATCGATGGATTTGGCCAAAGGATTAGGATGGACCTGATACAGCGCCATCATCGATGCGGCGGTCGGACCGCAGCCTGAAAGACGCTGCCAGGGTTTGGAATACCATTCCTGGTCGCATCCGTATTGATCTGAGCCCTCTATCTTAAGGGCTTCTATGTTTTTTAAACTGAGGTACTCGTTCATGGGTTTCGTCCTATCTGCAACTCTAGAATATCACACTTGACCCAAATTCATAAATCAAGTGCTACTCTGAAATGACTTAGGCTTCCAAAATCGGTTCTACAAGAGGAACAGAGACTGGCTCATGGACCTTGCGAACCATAAACCACACCAAAGATCCGGTGACAGCTGCCG
>CAZLWH010000022.1:0-14104 GCA_964563265.1 uncultured Erysipelotrichaceae bacterium | reverse complement strand
GTGCACTCGATCCCATATCGCCGGGTCGCGCTGATGGTTAGTAAGCCCATACCTGTACCTGTCTTGATCGGCTCGCACCCTACACCGACTCTCTGGACAATCCATTTACATTCATGCTCTCATCAAGATAGGTCAATTATAAGAGTTTAGGACGATTTTGTAAAGACGGGAACACAAGGCTTTGCCTGGGATAAGATCCTTTGACCCTTCGCTCGTCTACAACCTGTCTGCATTCATTTTCATATCCAACCCATAAATGAATCCAATCCCTAATCCGATGGTCACCCCATAGACGATGATGAACACTTCCGCGATGTACTGAGGATTCTGTGCTGTCAGGATCGGAAGAATAAATCCAGACGGGATTGAAATCAATAAACAGATCAACGCATTTTTCCAGAACATTTTTCTGTTGAGCATCATAAGGGTAAAGACCGCCCCTGCGATCACCGTCATGCTCATGAGGATAATGGTATTGAAGGATTCCCCAATCATGGATCCCATTCCTACATTGGAATAGGTCAAAAAGGTTAGGATCGGAAATGATACGATCAGGAATGCTAAATAAGCAAGACCTATCAAAAGACTGGTGATGATCATATTCACGATGTTTTTACCTTTATTGAAAAGGACATCCAGTAAGATCAAACCAATCACGATTTGAAGAAAATAAATCAAAATAAAGGAGACAAACGGGATGTCGCTTGAGATGAGTGTTTTCAGCAGGATAGAAAGGATCGATCCAACTAAAAAAATGGCGCCTCCTAAGCCCATGACGATCCAAGGCAGTAATTCAGGTTTGACATTCAACTTCAGCATGCGGGATCTCCTTTCTAAAGAAAACCAATGCACTCTGGTTGAGCGATGATGAGAATAAAATGACAGCTGTTACTGACAATATACCATTTCTGTTGGAATATTGAAAACCATGCTATGGATTCACGGACTCATTTCAAGAGGGTTGTTACCATTCCCAACCGTAATCAAGACCTGTAACCAAGGTTTGTTTCACTGAGAGACTGATCAATCCAATCTAATTACGACCGCACTCAAACCAAAAGCGCCGCCCTCATAATAGGTTTCGATGGGATCCTGATAAAAGGAAACCAGGATGGTGAGCGCTTCCCCGGTGTTTCCGTAAACAAACCTGATCCTTCTGGCATTGGGTTTATAGTCACTTTCGGTGACATTATCGATGACGCCATCCACGACATAATCAATCCCGTTGATCGTAAATTGTCCGACCACAGTGCTGGTGGCCGTTTCACTTCCCTGCGCATTCACATCCAAAGTCATGGATCCGGTGATTGTGATCGTAATCGGCGCGATCGGATCCATTCCAGGTGCCGTATAGAATGTCATTTTATAGATCCCGTTCCAATTCATTGTTTCTGTATAGATTTGTTCCAGGATCGAAGGGACCCAGCGTCTATTTAGACCATAAGTCAGCAGTACCGTTCCCTCATTCTTCCAAGTCCACAATAGATTGCCTCCGTCTTGGGAAAAATGATGGGTGATCGTTCCGTCACCGGGATTCTGGTCAAGGGTGGTGTTGAGAAGATTGGGAACCATCCCGCTGTCATAAGGAATCTGCATCAGGTTCTCTGCGACCAAAACGCTTTTCACCAAAGACTCACTGGGCAAGTTCGCTGTAAGCACGTTTTTGATGATGATTTCGGAGGACTCCACATACCACGTGTTGTTATACTTCTTATACTTCATGACAACGTCGGCTTTGACTTCTTCCTTATCTGTGAAAAGATCGATCTTGGCTTTGACGATGAAATAATCACCATTAAAACTTCTGGAGTCGATCGTAAAAGAAACCAACTCTACCAGGTTGGATTGGATGGGTTGTATTTTTAGACAATCAGCTTGGATCTCATCATCTGATTTTGGGAATTTATCCTCAGTGCATCCGCTCAGAGTCACCAGGATCACCACCATCAGAATGATCACACTTCTTCTCATACCGTTCACGCTCCATTACTGCTTATTCTTATTATACGCACAGAAAGACCCTGTTTATGTGGCTTTTCTCTTTTATGGTTCTTGAAAGAAAACCTGAACCAAAAGGGTTCAGGTTTATTTGATCTTTGTAAGAAGGCCTACATTTCCATCATAACTTTTCGCAACGTAGTTCGAGATCGGATTTGCTCCGGTCAGATCGAACTCCAGTTCCAGATACAATTGATCATTGTTTTGATTACCATATTTGATGATCATGAATCGTGTCGTATACAACCCCTCATCGAGATAGTTACTGCTGAGAATGGCTGGAAGATTATAACCGCTGCCGCTTCTTTTGAATACCACATTCACTGTGCGGGTCTCATTTTGATCATCGGCACTGTTGTGGGTCAAGGTCATGTCTCCGGTGATCGTTACCGTCATTTTTTCGTTGGGCGTATATTGGGTCTCTTTGTCATAGGTGGCCCATTGTATGACCCAAGTCCCGGCCCAGTTGGTGGTTTCCGTATAAGTCCAACTGTTGAGGGTAAACAGCCAGCCTTCACCATGATTGTATTTGGCACTGATCATGTAGGTGGTGGTTGAGGTCCATTTTTCCGTAGAAGCACTGCGTGTGATGACATACGTGGCTTCGCCGATCTCAAGCGCGAGTTCTTTTGAGACCAAAACAGGATCTGAACTGAAGGCAAAGTTTTGAAACTGCGCATTGAGATCTGGGATGATGCCTGCCGCACCTAAAATATCGGCTGTCGGTGCTTCTTCTTTGACACTGACACTGTTATAGGAAAATTGGGTATTGACTGCTTTCCAGGCTTTGTCGGTCCACTCGTAATTGATGACGACTTGACCGCTGACCAGTGCTTCACCATTATCGTAGGTCAAATCCGCCACCACCAAGCTTTGTATGCCTTGGACGGGTTGGGAGATGACTGTCAGTGAAATCAGTTTTATGAAATCACCTTCGATGAGGTCAGCCTTTACCGCATCTATCCGAATCTGTTCTTCTGTGACGGATGATTTGGGTTTACTGGAGTCTGCACAGGCATTTAGCGCAAGGACCATAAAGACCATAAGAATGATTTTAAAATGTTTTGTGTTCAAGGGCTATTCCTTATTTGGGTTTATTTTGTCTATCAGATTCTTAACTGTATTTATTCTATCACACCTTTCCGAAATCGTTTTCTCTTTTTTTACGATGACTTTGCAATAAAAAACGTACACCTGTTACGGTGTACGTTGATCAGTCAAATACAGAATACGTCATTGTATCCAGATTCAGAATACTGAATCGAAAGGATTTGAAGCTGTCCAGCCCCAAGCTTCCCGCAAATCCTTCCATCCCGATGAAGGCTTCTTCCGGTAACAACGAGGTGATACAAGTGAGTTTCTTGGTTCCCCTGATCAACTTGACTTCAATGTCCAATTCGATCAGCGGTGATCGGATCAAGCCCAATTCGATGTGGAAATCCCGTTCGACCATTCTTACGGGCTCTTCCCGAAATCTTTCGCGTAAGGTGGTCATATGGGCTTTCGTATCAAACACAAACGGAGTTTTATGTCGATGACAGACGGTCATCATCCCCAGATGGCCATGGATCATCGATAAAGGGATCTGAGTCTTCTTACCATTGGAGTCAAATCGGGTTTCCAGATCAGTGGTCAGTTCGTGAATGGAGACATTGAGTTCGAATGGTGTCCTCTCAATCAGGACCTGAACTTTGGACAAGATGTCCCGACCGATCATCCCGTCGATCGGTAAGCCTGAGAAACGGCGGTAACGCTGAAGCATCGGACTGATGGTCAGCGGATAGGCCGTATTAAAGAGCGTGATCGAAGACACATCTCCGATCGATTCTTTTAAGTCGGAGGCGATCAGGAACCGGCCTTCCTGCAAATGGATCACCGGCATTTTCTGGATGAGTTGTTTCAGTTCATCCATCGAAGAGAAGCTGTCACGCCAATTGTTGGCGATGCTTTTTGAGTTACGGTAAGATCGGACACTGTCGGAAACACTGTCGAAAGCACTGGCGGATTTGGCTTTGTCGTAGTTGGCCTGACGATCACGCGCAAAGCCCATACGATCAGCATCTTCCCCTTGGCTGAGATCTGCCCCAAGATACATGAATTCCCATCCGTTGATGGTGTTTTTATGCTGGATCAGTTCCCTGATTTGGGCATAACTGTATTCACTGCTGGCATTTTCCTGACCATCGGTGATGATGACGAAGATGGCTCCAGCATTGTCTTTGGTTTTGCCTTCACGATCATGAACGACCTGAAGATCGTGGATCGATTTTCCGATCGCATCCAACAAAGCGGTCGATCCCCGGACATAATATTCTTTATCGGTGATCGGTTCGATCGTTTTGATGTCTTCCCTTTCGTGGATGACGTCATATTGCGTATCAAACAGCACGGTCGTAACACGGGCATTACCCGGTTCAGCCTGTTGTTTGGCTAGGAAACCGTTGTAGCCCCCGATCGTATCGGTTTCCCTGCCGCCCATACTGCCGGAGCGGTCAAGGATAAAGACAATATCGGTCGTTTGATGAAGATGAATGTCTGTTTTTTGGGTCATTGTTTGTCCTTTGGGGTGATGATCGTTGAGTCGTAGAGCGGTCGATCGATGCGTTTATAGAAGGCTTTGACGGACTCCAGTAAAGCCGGAGACAGATACGTCATGATGAATTGATCGTAGAGTTTCTTCGATACAGGCCCGTAGAACGCTTCCGCGATCCCTCCGGCAATGGCCGCTTGGGTGTCGCAATCTCCTCCCATTGAGACGGCCAGTTTGATCGCATCCAAAACACTGTCTGAATCCAGGAAGGCGATGATGGCGGGCGGAACAGAACCTTGACAGGTCACATCAAATTTGATGAAAGGACGGATCTCGCTGATTGTGTGAAACAGGTCATAGTTGAACCGTTTGGCGATCGTGTTTCGGATCTCCTCCTTAGTGGTACCTTTACGAGCCATGAAGATCGATAAAGCCACCGCCTGAGCGCCTTTGATCCCTTCCGGATGATTGTGGGTCACTTCAGCCGAGCGCTTGGCTTCTAAGAGGACCTCATCAGCCGTGTCAAACAGCCAACCGATCGGAGAGACCCGCATGGCGGATCCGTTACCGAAACTGTTGTAAGGTAAGGTTTCCCGCTGTCTGACCCATCGATCAAAACTTGAACCGTAGCCCCTTAACGGATAATTCAAAGTGTATTCCTGATAGCTTTTCGTAAAGGTCTTGCCACTCAGATAGACATCCATGGTGGCCACTGTCAAGACCGTATCATCGGTAAACTTCGTAAACGGGGTGACCAAAGCGAAATCCACGGATTTGGTCGGATGATGTTCATATGCACTGCCTATGATGTCCCCTATGATGGTTCCTATCAAACGGAAACCCCCTTTGTTTGTTACTTTGAGTATATCTTTCAACTTCTTTCATGATTTATAACTGTCCAATAAAAAGGACAGATTTTCTGTCCTTCTTGTGTTATTGATGTGGTGAACTATCGTCCTAACTCAACGACCGCATGACTCTCATCAGCGCTGACCCCATAGAAGCGAAAGCCCATCCAGGTCCAATCATAATAAGATTCCTGTCCGTAAGCCAAATAAACGCGTTCTTTGGCTCCTGATCCAAACTCAATCAACATCAAGGTTGGATACCTGTCGATCGGATCCGCATGAACATCATTGACTGTGTAAGTTTTACCTCTGAAATAAACAACCGCTTGGATCGTGTTGGAGACCACAGTATCTACGCTCCAGATCGAAGATCCTAAGAAATGGATCTTCCCGCTCAGTTTTAACTTCATGGCTTCTTTGTCTAGGTAATAGGTTTCCGTGTCTAGGACATCCCAGGTCAAATTATAGAATCCGGTATAGTCGATCGTCGTATCAAAAGACTTCGTCCCTGCCGTAAAGACCCAACCGTCGCCGTATTCAAAGGTCCCGTTGATCGTAACGATTGCCTTGGTCATCATCGGGCCATCTTTCAAAGTATATTTGGAGGTAAAGCTGGCAGTTCCGGCAATCAGATCACTGGTCAAGACCGTTGAATCCATATTTTCAGGGAAAGCGGTACTGTCATACCACGTCTCATAGGCTAGGAATGTCTGTTGATAAGCGGACCAGAAATCAGGTTGTTGTTTGATGGTATTGATCGATGAAACCTCAACGTTCGAGGAGGTCATATCCCAGGATGTTCCGTTATAGGTATAGATCAGGGTATATCCTCCGCTGACATCACACCAGTCCGTGCTCCAATCGAGCTGTCCTTTGACGGTCCACACCGATTCAGGATCTTTTGTTACGGAATAAACGATCTTGTCTTTGACCGCAGGATCCTGAGTGAAATCCGGTAAAGCTGCGATATCTTGACGGATCCGCAGGTCTGTGGGCTCCGGATTGACTTTGATGTCGGAGTAATAGTCAATCTTAAAAGTATTGAATCCGGGGTTCCACTTGGACTCTGAGTACACATAGCTCAAACGAACAGTAACATGGGTGATCGCATTGGCTGTTTCGATGGCGACAGTCCCTGTAACAACAATGACCGAGGCATTCATATCTTTGTTCAAGGCTTTCGCGACGATCGATCCTTGCGGGAAATTCGTCATCGATAAGATATCAGCCTCAATCACTGAATCACTAAGCGCAGGAGGCCCAAATAAAGTTGAGCAAGCTCCTAATCCCAACATGGCTAAGACAATGATCCCCAATTTAATGATTTTCATAATGAAACCTCTTGGCTAAATTATACAAGACTTTCCTTCAAACTCACCAATAAAAAAGACAGGTTTTCACCTGTCTTTAAGCCTGAATTAATAGTTTTTGACGTCCATTGAGAAATGAGACTGAGGTTCTCCGCAAACCGGACAGATCTTAGGCGCATCGGTGCCTTCAAACTGATAACCGCAGACACTGCATTCCCAAACGACTTTTTCGTCTTTCTTGAAAACTTTGCCTTCTTGGAGGTTCTTCAGAAGATCATTGTAGCGTTGTTCATGACGTTTTTCGATCAAGAGGACTTGTTCCATCTGGAAAGCGATCTTGTTGAAGCCTTCTTCTTTGGCTGTCGCCGCGAAATCTTTATACATAGTGGTCCATTCGTAGTGTTCGCCAGCTGCAGCATCCACTAAATTAACGGCTGTTGTGGCAACTTCTCCGCCGTGAAGGGCTTTGAACCACAAGAAGGCGTGTTCCTGTTCATTACGGGCTGTTTCAAGGAAGAGGTCTTCCAGTTGTCTGTAGCCTTCATGACGGGCTTTGGCAGCATAGTACGTATACTTATTGCGGGCCATTGATTCGCCGGCAAAAGCGGCTTCTAAATTCTTCTCGGTTTTTGATCCTTTTAATTCCATGGTTGTTCTCCTTGTTTGTACCTTTATTATACTCACAATCAGCACCTTTTCACAGAGGTTTTTGTGGGGATAAAGTGAAACATCGTTTCATATCAAGAGCCAGATACACTCTCTCTTTGAATCCTTTAGACTTTGTATTGTCCATTCCGGTTACTTCTTGTTGTTTAGCTATTGAATATCAAACAATGACTTGAGCGTTTTTATACCACTCTGGTCAAAATGGTAAACCGATACGCGATCAATATAGTAGATCAGGCCTTTCGTAAATCCTACTTCGATTCCCGCATCAAAAATGATTGTCTTGTGTTCATAATTGAACGTGAATGTTAGGTTTCCAGATTCTTTGGTCATATGGAAGACATCTCTCACTTTATAAAAGAATACAGACTCTAGGGAAGACAGGCTTTTTGGTTCTGTGATGACCAGCTCGTGTGAACCATTATCGCAAATTGTCGTATAACAGGCTTGATCTTCGATGACCACAGACAACAGCTTGCCTTGTCCCAGATGGTCAAGATTGATCACAGCGGTATTCACTAAAAACACGCCCACCAACAAGGCAAGTATGATAAACACGATGATTTTTGCTTTTGTACCCATGACGATTTCCCCTTTATCGCTGATTCCCCAAACCCATGCTTTAGACACGATGCCGCATACATTAAGATGCTCCTTCTGGTACGAAGGTTTTTTAATTGATCTCGCCTTTATTATGATACGCATTGTAGATTTCGTGCTTGTTGAGGCCGACTTCTTTGGCCACCTGTTTGATGGCTTCCGAAGCACTGATACCACCATCGACATAGGCCTGGATCCGTTCATTGATCTCGGTCAGATCGACGATCTCCGGTTTCTCTTCAACGTTACCTTCGACCACCAACACCATCTCGCCTTTGAGCTCATCTTCGATATCGCCCAGTTCACTGAGCTTGCCTCTAAGAAACTCCTCGAATTTCTTGGTGATCTCTCTGGCCAAGACCGCTTTACGATCGCCCAAAATGGGGATCAGTTTGGCGATCGTCTTTTGGATACGATGAGGTGCTTCATAGAAGATCAAGGTATATGGATACGCCTTGAGCTGATTGACGGTTTGGTTGAAATCCTTGTCGGTATTGGGTAAAAACCCATAGAAGATAAACGGTTGGGTGATGAGACCTGACGCTACCAAGGCATTAAGCGCGGCACTGGATCCTGAGATCGGGATGACGTTGTATCCCGCATCGATGACTTCCTGAACCAGGATATAGCCGGGATCCGAAATCAGTGGATATCCTGCGTCAGAAACCAAAGCCACATCCTGTCCGCTTTCCAACAGACTCAGGATGCCTTTGGCGGATTCTTTTTCGTTGTAGTTATGATGAGAAATGACTTTGGTTTCGATCCCGAAGTGTCTTAAAAGGACGGAGGTGGTTCGTGTGTCTTCACACGCGATCACGGAGACCTGCTTTAAAACCTCGACAGCGCGGGGGGTCATTTCATTGAGATTACCGATGGGGGTCGCGACCAGGTATAAACTGGTCAGATCATTTTGAAAGCTTTTCTGTCGTTTCATTGGGTTCTTTTTTAACGTAGTCCTTAAAGGCATCATCGAAACCTAAGAATAAGGTTTCTTCTCTGTTTTCAAGTTTGGCTTGTTTGGTCAAGAGATTCATCCCGGTGACTCTGTATTTCTTACCGTTATAATCGATGAGTTCGTTTTGTTTAGGACAGTCCTTCTTCATGCATTTATAGTTTTCATCTTCATACTTCAAACAGCACATCAGTTTACCGCATTGACCGGAAAGCTTCTGGATGTTTAAAGCAAGGTTTTGATTCTTAGCCATGTTGATGGAGACGACATCGAAATCATTGAGATATCGGGAACAGCAGGTTTCCATACCACAGGTGCCGATCCCGCCGACGATCTTGGCTTTGTCTCGGGGACCGATTTGTCTCAGTTCGATGCGGCAATGAAGATGTCCGGCCAATTCTTTCAAGAGTTCTCTGAAATCGACCCGTTCATCAGCAACATAGACGATGATGATCTTGGATTTATCCAGGGTATATTCCGCAGAGATCAGCTGCATGTTTAAATTGAGATGTTTGACATCTCTTTCGCAGATTTTCAAGGCATCTTTGGCCGCTTGGATGTTGGTGACATAGCGGTCCAGATCGGATTGAGAAGCTTTATGCAGGATCGGTTTCAATTCGGAATGGATGTTGACGTTTTCTGTCAAATGGTAATCGGTAATGACCGTTCCCAGTTCCATGCCTCGAGAGGTCTCAACGACCACCCGGTCTTCTGCTTTATAATTGTTGTCGTTGGTGCCGAAAGAATAGGCTTTCTTATTGCCTTCGAAACGAACGGAATACACGAATTTATAGACCTGACTTTGTTCAGTCATGATTGGCCTCCTTGAGTTTATAGAGGACAGAATCGATCAACAAGGCCAGATTGGCATTGGTATTGATCTTATCCTCAGCATCATTAAACAGATTAAACGCCGTCATCGGATCAACGATGGGGCCGATGAGATTCATGCGGCTCTTCCATACGGAAGAATGGATCGAAGTATTAAACATCATGTCTTTAAAGAACAGCATCCCGATCCTAAAGAAAAACGAGAGTCTTCTGCGATCCACAACCGGTCCTTTTTCAACCGGTTCCTTGGGTTTCTTTTCGTCTTTGGGGTCTGTCCGTTCGACTTCCTTGCGTCTGGATAGAAGCTGGGTCTGGATGAAGAGTTCCCCACGGTAAGGCGCTTTGACGTATTCATCGATGAAGTTGCCAAACATGACCAAGGCATGCTGGAAATCATCACTGAGTTGGAGATCTTTCATCCCTTCGACGTTGTTGACCATCTGGCTCAAGAGCTGGATCTCATAAGGATCATGGTTATCCAGATCGATCTGAGCAATCAGTTCTTGCCGGTTTTGGGCTTTGAACGATAAAGTCTGACAGCGGGATATGACCGTCTCAAGCAGCTGTTCGGGATGTTCTGAGATCAGGATCGCATAGGTATCCGTTCCGCTGGGTTCTTCCAGAAACTTCAAGAGACTGTTTAAGGCTTCTGTCGTGGCGTTATCGGCCCCGTTGACGATGTAGATCTTTTTACCATAGGATTCCAGAGCGGTCATCGCAAACTGTTCCTGCATGTCCAAAACCTGGTCTTTTTTGATGGAGGTGGTGGTCCCATCCAGAATAATCAAATCGGTAAAATGATTCCTCTGTATTCTATCACAGATTTCACACGTTTCATCGGCCCAAGGGTCGCGATGAGGACAAACCAGCGACTGCGCGAAAAGGATCGCTGTTTCCAGCATCCTGGTGCCTTTGGGTCCCACAAAGAGATAGGCATGAGACGCTTGTTTATGTTTGAGGGCGTTATACAAGACCCTCTCTACGATCGGCTGGCGTTCTTTCAGGACATCTTTAAACATAAGCCTTGACCTTCTTCAAGACAGCCTCAAAGGCTTCTTTCTGAACGGTTTCTATGGCTTGGTTCGCGTTGACGACCACGATCCTGTCTTTAAAACGTTTCAGGACCTCTTTATAGCCTTCCACGACTAACTCGTGAAAGGAGACTTTTTCCTGATCCAATCGATCCAGGAATTTTCGTTGGGCGATGCGATCCAGGCCTTCTTGGGCACCCAGATCCAGATAAACCGTTAAATCAGGCAGATGATCGTCGATCGCAAAGCGATTGACCGTATAGACTTCATCAAATCCGACCCCTCTTCCGACCCCTTGATAGGCCAAAGAACTGTCGACGAAGCGATCACAGAGAACGATCTTGCCTTCTTCCAAAGCAGGCAGGATCTTTTCGATGAGGTGCTGACGGCGACTTGCCGCATACAAAAGGACTTCCGTCTTGACATCCATCTTGACATTTTGTGGGTCAAGGATGACATGACGGATCTGTTCGGCGATATCGACCCCACCCGGTTCACGGGTATGGACGACCTCATAGCCCAAGGCAGTGAGCTGTTTGACCACATAACTGCTGACTGTGGTCTTACCGCTTCCGTCGGGTCCTTCAAACGTGATAAACAAACCTTTTTTCATCAGATTACTCCGTGGTTTCATTATACCAAAACTCCGTGTGCCCGACAAACAAACAGGCAAGTGCTATACTATATTCATGAACCTCCACGAGAAGAAATT
Source organism: uncultured Erysipelotrichaceae bacterium (assembly GCA_964563265.1). Classification (GTDB taxonomy): domain Bacteria; phylum Bacillota_I; class Bacilli_A; order Erysipelotrichales; family Erysipelotrichaceae; genus UBA2212. The sequence goes on along the minus strand of CAZLWH010000022.1, from coordinate 2,626 downwards.
AGCCACCCAACTTAAATTCAAAGGCAAGATCATCGAAGTCCATCATGATGATATCCTTTTGCCTAACGGAGACACTTCCATGCGGGAAGTTGTCAAACATCCCGGAGGCGTCTGTATCGCTGCCAAAAACGAAAACGGCGAGTTTCTGTTGGTTGAACAATTCCGGTATGCCTTTGATCGCGTCCTTTTAGAGTTTACGGCCGGTAAACTTGAGCTTAATGAAAACCCATTGGATGCGGCCAACCGTGAACTGATCGAAGAAACCGGTTATGAAGCCTTAGAGATGACCTCATTAGGACTTTTGTATCCTTCTCCCGGTTACTTGGGCGAGATCATCCATCTCTATTACGCCCCCAAGACCAAGTTCGTCGGACAAAAGCTCGACTTTCATGAGTTCCTCAACGTCAAGACTTATACACTGGATCAACTGATCGACCTGGCCATGAAGGATGAACTTCGTGACGCGAAAACGATCGCCCTCATCATGAAATTGTCTCAGCTCAACCATGAATAAACAAAGGAATCCAAATTCGGATTCCTTTTCTTTCTATTGAGTTAACCAGTCTTCATCTGCATCCAAGGAGGAATCCCAGGTTAATGGGGTGATCGAGATCGCATGATCCACATGGACCGCATAGACATCGCTGTTGAGCGGGGTCTCTTCTTCTTTGACGTTTTTGATGGCGCCTAACGCATAAGCTTGGGCGAAATCTCTGGGTTCCGGCTTGACGAAATCAGAGTAATTTTGTGGGCTCTGACGGGTAAAGCGGATTGGAGTCGAGGCTTCCACGTGTTTGGGGAAGTTGACGTTAAGGATGTCGGTGTTGAGTGGAAATCCTTTTCTCATGACGGTTTCAGTGAGGGATTTAATGACCACTTTCAAAGGGGTCCAATCGACCGGATCGAAGCTTTCGGAGTGCTGCTTGGATAAGGCGGTCGGACGAGAGAACGCGATCGCTTTGATGCGGTGACTATTGGCTTCGAAAGCTGCCCCTAAGGTCCCGCTGCAGGTCACGGATAAACCGAGGTTTTCTCCGTAATTGACGCCGCACAAGACAAAATCGGGTTTACGATCCGCCAATTCCAAGATCGCATACGCTACGACTTGGGCCGGAGATCCGTGGATCCCATAACCCTTGGTGAGATTTCCGTTGACCAAGAGCCGAACTTCTTCGATGATGCCGGTATCCGGCATATGGGGGAAGGATCGTCCCATGCCGGTCTGTTGGGCGATCGGGGCTGCAATGAGGATGTCAGCGATGTCGCTGATGGCTTCCGCCAAAGCCAATAGGCCGGGAGAATGGATCCCGTCGTCATTGGTGATGAGGATGAGTGGTTTCATAGGGGTTCTTTCTAAAATGAAGCAGGCATTTGCCTGCTTCATTCGTTTTGTGTTTATGCTTCGTTTAGGCCGTCATAGATGGCTTTAAGCGTGGATTCCATCATCTTAGGCAGGTTTTTATAGGCTTTCGTATTGAAGTGTTCATACAGTTTATGGTTTTCCATATTCGGGGTGAACTCGTCTTTGACTTCGATCATGTGGGAAACCGCATCGGAATAGCCCGTATACAAGCCTGTTGCGACAGCGACACAGATGGCAGAACCCATCGCGGCAGCGCCGTTGACTTTATTACGGATGGCTTTGACCCCATAGATGTCGGCGATCATCTGCATATACAGATCGCTGTTGGAGCCGCCGCCGGAAACGATGATCTTTTCGGGGGTTGAGCCCAGTTCGGCATTCATCGCGTCATAGCTGTTTTTAAGTGTCAATGCGATCCCTTCCAATAAGGAACGGTAGATGTGACCACGGGTATGACGTTCGTCAAAACCGATCATCACGCCTTTACGGTAAAGCTGGGAAGCCGGAGCCAACCAGTCCGGAATGGTCATCAAACCATCGGATCCCGGAGGAACGTTGAAGGCTTCTTTGGCCAGGGCATCTTCAGGAATCAAACCATCGAGTTTGGCTTTTAAGGCATATTCATCCCCGATGATGTTTTTATACCAGGAAACCAGCCACATACCGCGTCTGATGCCGCCGCTTTCGTAGAGGTATTGATGAGGAATGCAGGAAAGATTGGTAAAGAAGCTTTGGCCCGTGGTGATGTTTTTATGGCCATGAACCATGGAGGCAATATAGGTACCCAAAGACAATAAACCGACATTGGGTTGGATCAAGCCTGAACCTAAGGCTTCGACCGCTTTATCATTGGCTGTGGAAACGACCGGTAAACCAACCGGCAAACCGGTTTCTTTGGAAGCCCATTCGTTGACGTAGCCTAAGATCGTACCGGGGACTTGGATGTCCATCAGTTTTTCTTTAGGAATGCCGAAACCATTGAAGTAGGTCTCATCTTTGGACCAGTTCCAGGTGTCCATATCGACAGGGAACTGCCACTGATAGGCATTGGCCGTCATTTCTTTGAAGGCGCCGGTCAATCTGAAGGTCAGATAGCCTGAGGTCGAACAGGTATAGCCGATTTCCGGTTTGTCTTCATACTTTTCATACGCTCTGACATCCATCCAGCTCATGATGGGGGCCGCTAAGGTCCCGTCATGTTTCATGAAGACTCTGCAGCAGCGGATCGAACACAAGCCGACCCCTAAGATGTCTCTGGGATCG
>CAZLWH010000021.1:9482-14147 GCA_964563265.1 uncultured Erysipelotrichaceae bacterium | reverse complement strand
CAACGGATTCAAACCGAGAGTGGTCAACATATCGCCATCGGTCGGATCATAGATATCCAACCAAGTCTTCGGATCCAAGTAGTCAGGTCCCCAACCGGAAGCGGTGGAGATATCCCAATCGGATTCGGAACCCATGGTGGCACCGTAAGCGATAGCATCATATTCATCAGTGGTCCACAGGCCTACATCAACGACGACTTTGTCAGCGCCGAGTGCGGTTTCAATGGATTCTTTTAAGGACATACCGCCGGCAACACCGACAGCACTTGTTCCGTCTTCAGGAAGATCCAAGTGGATCGGCCAAGAGACTTCAGTACCTAATTCTGCAACAGCAAGCGCCAAGAAGGCTTTTGCTTTGTCAGCATCGTGGAACGGATCTTGTCCATTGGACAGATCGATATCAGAGAAATTGGTCGGGTCGAGAACAGCAAGCGCTTCTTCAACCAACGTACCGTATTCTTTACCATTGGCCAAAACGAATTCTGGAGGAGTCAACATGTTGCGCAGAGCGATCTTCGCAATTTCAGCATTCCCCTTAGCAGTCGCTAAGTAACCAACGCGGTCCATCGCATATTGCAGCGCCAGACGGAAATTCTTGTTCAACATTGCTTTTGCTGTGCTAGCAAATGCAGTATCAACAGCTTCTTGGGTTCCCAAGTTGGTCAAATTCTTCCAAGAGAAGGATTTGGCTTCACGGGCCAAGTTGAAGGTCATGTTGTAAGTCGTAGAACCAGTCAGAGTAGCGAACAGATTGTCCGGATACTTCGCCTTGGTGGAAGCATAGTTAGCAGTATAGATTCTGGCCTGAGAGAAGTCGCCCTTTTCGAAACCGGTCAACAGTGAGGTCGGGTCAGATCCGTCGAAGTATACTAATTTGACTTCCGGAATGTAGACGTGAGCCTTATCCCAGTAGTTCGGGTTAGCAGTGTATCTGATAACGGACTTGGAAGTGAATTCGGCCAAGATATAGCCGCCATTATACAGAATTGATTCAGGAACCGGTTTGCCGAAATCACAAGTGGCCTTATCCGGAGTACCCAGCTTACAGCCAACGCCTTGGGATTCAAGGAATTCGCGGTTGATCGGATACAGGATGGAATAGGTCGTCTTGGTGTTGAACCAAGGTTCTGAAGAATTCAAGGTATATTGCAGAGTGTATTCATCAATGGCTTTAACACCAACCGTGGAGAAATCCGTGGTTGTACCATCAACATAATCAGCTAAACCTTTAATGGAACCAGAAACGATATACAACATCAAGGACTGGAAGTCAGATGCGTGTTGTAAGCCGGCGACGAAGTCATCAGCTTTAACGGTATCATAAACTTCACCAGTACTGGTTACCCAATTTACGCCTTTGCGCAGGGTGTAGGTCCATACAGTGTAATCTGCGTTGTGTTCAACTTTGGTTGCCAAGGCACCAACGAAGTTACCATAAGCATCATTTTCTTGAAGCCCATCAACGAAGTTTGCATTGTGAACATGGTCAGTGTTCCGATAGGTATAAACATAATCCATAACCATAAGATCTCTAGAGAATACGTAGTTATAGTTATTTTTATACACTTTAGCGGTACATCCGGTCAATGCTGATACAGCAATGAACACGGCGACAAATGCTACTAAAATTTTCTTCATTATCTTTTCCTCCTTTTATTAGCATTTCATTAATGCTTACACTTAGATTATATAATATTCGACACAAAGTCAACACCATTTATTCACAATTCTTACACATTTGCTCGTTTTCATGTAAATTTTCCTGAAACAATTTTCATTGGGGATTTTTATCAAGGACAGATGCAAACTCGTTGACTTTTTGTTATAATTAACAAGCAATCCGGAGGAATACCCAAGTGGTTGAAGGGGGCGGTTTCGAAAACCGCTAGGAGTCGTAATGATCGGAAAAGCCCCTGTTAACACCATTTCCTTACCTTATATATATGATGCCGATTTTACTATCCTTTTCTTTCTGTCCTTTTTTTTACCCACTCCCGTTTTTCTGCGAGTGAGTCAGTTAAAATGATATGGAAGCGGAGATCAATTATGCAGAACATCAAAAGCGGAATCATGGGCGTCATTGTCGGGGATGCCTTGGGCTTGCCAGTACAATTCAAAGACCGCTCCTGGTTTATCAAGTATCCGGTTTCTACAATGATCGGACCCGGAGTTTTCAACAAACCCAAGGGGAGCTGGTCCGATGACGGAAGTCTGACCTTGGCACTGGCTTCTTCCCTAATTTCAGGTTATGATCCAAAAGCCATCATGAATGAATTTGAAGCATGGCTCTTTTACGGAAAGTACACCCAAGACGGCCAAGCTTACGACATGGGCCAAACAACGACCAATGCGATCATGAATTATCATCGGGGCATTCCCCTCTCAAAGTGCGGCGGCAGATCCTATTACGACAACGGGAACGGATCGCTGATGCGCATCCTGCCTTTGGTTTTTTATCTTAGAGCAAGCTATGGGTCTTCATTTACTCAAGATCCACAAGCCATGGGCATCATCCATGAGGTCAGCGCCTTGACCCATGCCCATGAACTGGCCAAGATGAGCTGCGGGATCTATCTGTCGATCGCCAATGAATTGTGCGATAAAAAACCGATCATCAGCGCAATCAAGGATGGTTACGCCGTTGCGATGATCTATTATGGTCATGATCCCTCCTTTGAAAAAGTCATTGCCGAATATCCTCGCCTACAGGATCTGTCTGCTTTCGCCTTACTGTCAGATGCAGAGATTGGCTCTTCCGGTTTCGTCAAGGACACCTTGGAAGCCGCATTATGGTGCTTATTGAAAACAAATAGTTATGAAGAAGCCGTTCTGAAGGCCGTCAATCTGGGTTACGATACCGATACGACCGCGGCCGTGTGCGGCGGATTGGCTGGGTTGGCGTATGAAACGATCAATCCTGAATGGATCGATACGATCCATCATAATACTTTGATTACTGAGATCTGTGATGCTCTTGAAGATAGCCTGAAATAATCAAAAGCAGCTTGCGCTGCTTTTTGAGTGATTATTTTTTGTAGTAAGGTTTAACGTAAGCAGGAACACCGCCGTGATAGACAATGACCGGCTGTCCTTCAATAAGCGGTCTCATATAGGCGGTGGCTTCATCGGTGACGCCTCTGAAGTTCGGTTTGGCCCATTCGATCGGGAAATTTTTGACATGATTGGCAACATTGGAAGCTGCCGTCGCGAAGTATTCGACATCATAGACTTTGGAATCTTTGCGTCTGATCCCAACCATCTGACCGGTAAAGGCCGGATTCTGGGAACGCATATGGGCACTCATGCCCAACTTGAAAGATTCTTCGACATCGACCAGAGATTGTTCAGAAGCATGGCAGCGCTGAGCGGTGGACAGGTCCTGAACTTTGGCACGAGTCGCAACACCGCTGGTCAAGATCAGCTCTTTGACCGCATTGGCAGCTCCGCCCAAGATCGCATGGCCGAAACCGTCATTCTTGGCTTCGCCGGCAGCTAAGTAGGTCCCATCCGCATAGCGGGCGCCTTCTGAGACAACAACATAGCACTTGTTGGTTTCATCGATGCATTTCTTGACTTCTTTTAAGAAGACTTCTTTATCAAACGGAATTTCAGGCAAAACCAACAGATCGACGACACCGCTTAAGGTTGCGGAAGCCGCGAGCCATCCGGCATCTCTGCCCATGGTTTCAAGGATAAAGACTTCCTGACGGGTATAGACGTTGACATCCAGCCAAGTCTGTAAGGCGGTGGTCGCAATGAATTTCGCTGCAGACGCATAGCCTGGGCAATGATCCGTGACCATCAGGTCATTATCGACGGTCTTCGGACAGCCGACGAAACGGCGGTTGGTGATCTTGTGGGCTTCAGCGTATTCGCTTAAGGCATAGACGGTATCCATCGAGTCATTGCCGCCGATATAAAACAAGGTATCGACATCGAATTTCTCCATGACAGAAAACAGTTTTTCAAAATCTTGGACGTTGCTTCTTTTCAGTTTGTATCGGCAAGATCCCAAAGCACTCGACGGAGTCTGTTTTAAGATCCGGTTTTCTTCTTCGCTCATATCGGTCAGATCGACGAGTTTCTCCAAAAGGATCCCTTCGATGCCGTTTAAACCGCCATACACCTTTTTATAGATCGGATTCATCTGATTGGCTTTGACTACCCCTGCTAAGGTCGCATTGATGACCGAGGTTGGTCCTCCAGATTGCGCTACGATACAATTTCCCATATTGTCCTCCTGAGTTCGCAAATATTATACAACTTCTGACTCGACCTTACCACCTGTCTTTATTCAAAAAAACAGCTTAAATACCCTGATTATAAAACACGGAGGTCTTGAATTTTCGTCATAAAGCGCTAAAATGAACTCTATAAGGGTGAGAACACCAATCGTTTTAGTTTGTTCTTACACGGAGGTATACCATGAAGAAATTGATTAAATTAGGTTTAATCGTTAGTTTGGCTGTTGCGTTCCTATTTGTATCCATGACTCAGTTTGGATTGTTTGGAACCAAAGACACCACCATCACTGCGGTTTACGCCTTAGACATCAACCCAAGTTTTGAAATATCAGTCAACAAACAAGACAAAGTGGTCTTGATCACCGCCGTCAAGCCGTCCATGTTGATGCCCAGGAAGCTGTGCCGGTGGCGGGCGGAGATC
>CAZLWH010000021.1:0-9472 GCA_964563265.1 uncultured Erysipelotrichaceae bacterium | reverse complement strand
TGCGTTGACGATCACTGTTGATGATCTTTACGGCAAAGACTCAGCCTATGTTATTGAAGAACTACTGAAACGGGCCAAAGAAGCCGGCTTCATCGATGATACGGATCTGGTTGACGATTATGTCGTTCTAACGACGATTCCGATGACCGATGAGGATGAAGATCAAACCGATGAGCTTGAAGACAAAGTCGAAAAGCGCATCAAGGATAGCGAATTCTTATCCGGACTCAATGTTGCCGTCATCAAAGGTGACCTTGTTACCCTAAGACTGGCTGAAGGCAAGAAAGTCCCGATCGGGCTTTATGTCATCAACGGGATGGTAAAACAGCCTGACGGAACCTATCTCAGTGCTAAAGAATTCTTCTCCAACCCAGAATACCGCGCTACTTTCCAGACTCAGCACGACATCAAAACTGCCAAGCTAGACCGCGTTAAAGCGCGCATCTTGGAAGCCTTGGATCAGTTGGATCTTGCCGGTGTCGATACGACCGAATTACGGACCGCATTGGAAACCGCGACAGGAATTGACCTCATCGATCTTATGGCTGACGTCAGAGCCTTGAAAAAGGATAACCACATCAGCAATCCTGCTGAAGACAACGAGATCGAGCACGGGAAACCTGAAAATCCGGGAAACCCAAAAAACTAAGTATAAAAAGACTTCTGATGAAGTCTTTTTTTTCGCTTATTTGCGTTTAGCGCAGTGTCTCTCTGTGATAAATCCATAAGGTCTGTGTTAAACTGAACTTATGAAGTATACTCCAGATGATTTCAATGCCATCTATCACGCAACTTTCCCGCAAGTCAGTAAGTTCGTCCATTTTAAGGTGGCCGATCTTGAAGATGGTCAAGAAATCGTTCAAAACGTGTATCTCGATTTTTATCGCTATATCTGCAGAAATGACAAGCAGTTGGATAATGTTTCAGCTTATCTGATCTCGATGGCTAAAAATGAACTGACCCGGTACTATAAGACCCGTTCTGAAACCCCGGTCGTTCTGGAAGAAGAAGACAACATGATGCTGGAACAGATCCCGGATAATCAGGATCTTGAATTGGAGGTCTTGAACAGTCTAAGTACCCAGGAAATATGGGCAATCATCGAAACGATGCCCAAGCTCGATCAACAGATCCTGGTTGCGCATTACCGCTTTGATCTTCCCTTCTCGGAAATCGCCAGATCAATGAATATGCCGGGAAGTACGATCAGAAGCCGTCATCAGGCCGCCATTGAAACAATTAAGTCAAGAATCAAGTAAAATATTCGTTATTTCTAACAAATACATACTCTAATGTAATGAAGGGAGGCACATCATGAAAAACAAACTCAAAATGAGCATCGAAGAACATGCGTATAATGAAGAACAGTTGCTTCGTCACATCCGCGCTGACATTCGAACGCTCAGAATCAGACCTGTGGAAAAAAGAAAAACCATCCGGCTGCCAAAATTATTAAAACTGGCTTTGACTTTGTCCATGGTCGTTGCCTTTGCTTTATTGGGCGTAGCCCAATTGAACAACTTCAATCCCTTTCAGCCTCAACCCAATCTCATCACTGCCGTTTATGCTTTAGACATCAACCCCAGTTTCGAGATCAGTGTCAATAAACAAGATAAAGTCGTTTCGATCACCGCCGTCAATGATGATGCGTTGACGATCACTGTCGATGATCTGCTTGGCAAAGATGCCGCGGTTGTCATCGAAGCCCTGATCCGACGTTCCATCGATGCCGGATTTATCAATATCGAAGATCTGGTCGATGACTATGTCTTGGTCACCTCGATTCCAATGACTGATGAGGATCTTGATCAAAGCACAGCCATTACCGATAAAATCAACACATTGACCAAATCCAGCCACGCCCTGCAGGGCCTCAATGTCGCCGTCATCAAATCCGACTTGGTTACCCTCAGACTTGCTGAAGACAAGAAAATCCCGATCGGGCTGTATGTCATCAACGGAATGGTCAAACAGTCTGACGACACTTATCTCAGTGCCAAAGAATTCTTCTCCAACCCGGAAAACCGCGCTACCTTTCAAACCAAAGGCGACATCAAAGAAACCAAGACCAACGCGATCAAGGAACATATCCTGATTGCTTTAGGAAAACTGGATGCCATTGGCGTTGATACAACAGAAATCAAAAACCGTCTGATTACGGCCGAAGGACAGGACCTCATCGACATCCGTAATGAAGTCCGTAAGTTACTCAACAAACACAAACTGGGTTCCAATGATGAATCCGACACAGACCTGATTTAAAAACTTCCTTTCGGAAGTTTTTTTATGCCTTGGTTTTTGGTTTTTCTAGTTCCTGGATCTTAGAACTCATGAGTTCCCAGTCTTTTAGGACCGCATTGAGCTCATTGTGAATCACGTCGATCTTATCGTTGAGTTCATCCATTTTCTCATGATCATGATAGTATTCAGGTTCATAACGCTTTTCACGGTGTTCTGCCAATTCAGTTTCTTTTTGGGTGATGGCTTCTTCCAGCTTCGCCAGTTGCTTGGTCAAGCGTCCGATCGACTCCTTGGATTGTTCGCGAGTCGTGATCTTGATGACGGTCTCTGTCTTGATGACCTGGGCATTTTGGGCATAATCCGGATAGGACAACGGATAATACTCTGCTTTACCGCTTTCGATGCTGAGGACGGCCGTTGCCATCTTTTGGATGAAGTAGCGGTCATGGGAAACGAAAATCAAGGTGCCGTCATAATCTGATAAGGCATCTTCCAAAGCTTCTTTGCCTAAGATATCCAAATGGTTGGTGGGCTCATCCAAGATCAGCAGATTGGCTCTCTGAAGAAGCAGTTTCGCCAAAGAGAGTCTGACCTTCTCACCACCGCTTAACACATTGACACTTTTGAAGACTTCGTCGGCCGTAAACAGGAAACTCCCCAATACGGTTCTGACCTGAGTATGAGTCAGTTCGGGGAAAGCATCCCACAACTCTTCCATGACCGTCTTATCGGATTTATAATCCCCGAGCTCCTGATCGAAGTAACCGATCTCGATCTGATGACCCAACAGGGTCTCACCGCCCAAAGCCGGGATCTTTCCGATCACTGTTTTTAAGAAAGTCGATTTTCCATGTCCATTGGGACCAATGACGGCCAGACGTGTCCCGTGCATGACGGTCAGGTCTACTGTCGCCAAAGGCTGCTGATAACCGATCATCAATCCTTCTGTCTTCAAGACCTGTTTGCCGCCTCTTAAGCGCGACGAAAAATGGGCTTTGAAATTCTTGAGATCGGCATTGGGGGCATCGATCTTATCCATACGATCCAGATACTTGATTTTGGATTGGGCAAACTTGGCTTTTGATTTTTTATACCTGAACTTCTCGATCAATACTTCCAGTCGTTCAATGTCTTTTTGCTGACGTTTGTACGCAGAAAGCTGTTTCTCCTGATTCAAGGCCTTGGCAGCTTGATATTGGGTATAGTTTCCCGTATAACTCGTCAAGGCTCCAAACTCGATCTCATTGATCGAATCCGCCACATGATCGATGAACATACGGTCATGAGAGACAAAGAGGATGGCCTTGTCGTAATACTTCAGATAGCCTTCCAACCATTCGATCGTGGCCATATCCAGATGATTGGTCGGTTCATCCAACAGTAACAGATCCGGTTTGCTTAAAAGCAGACGCACAAAAGCCAACCTTGTCTTTTGACCGGATGAAAAGGTCGATAAGGGACGTTGCAGATCAGCAACCTCAAATCCGAACTTGGTAAAAACCGTCATCATTTCTGCTTTATAGGTATAACCGCCTTTGTCTTCGAAAGCGTGCTGTAGATTGGCATAGTTTTCAAGCAGTTTCTCACTGTGATCACTCACCATCTGTTCACCCATCATGTTGAGCTGATCTTCCAAATCAAAAAGCGGCTGATAGATACCCAGCAGCATTTTCTCGACAATGACCGTTTCATCATCAAAGGTGATCTGAGATAAGGTTTCGATCCTTAAGTCTTTTGGACGGATCAGATCGCCTTTGTCCAGTGTCTGTTCACCGGAAAGGATTCTCAGTAAGGTGGTTTTTCCGCTACCGTTACGTCCGACCAGCGCGATCTTTTGGCGATCGCGGATCTCGAAATCGATGTCGGTAAACACATCCTGAGGACCAAAGGCTTTGGAGCCTTTCAGGATCGCGACGATCATGGGGCAACCTTCTTGAGCTGCAGGTAATCCGCAAAGCCCAAAGCGATGTTTTCGATCAGGGCATCATGCTGCGTGGTATAGATGTCATAATCGTATGGGCTGCTGATATAAAGCATGTAGAGGTAGACCGATTGAACGCCATACGGATTGTTTCCCGCAAAGGCTTCATTCAGAGAAGAGGCTCCGGTGTACTTTGCGGCACCTAGGATCTTACCGCCGGTTTCACGGATGTCCGCGGAAGAATCCATCTTGTCGCGCAAGGGTTTGGTAATCAGTCCTGTCCCTGATCCGACATCGATCGTGATGTCATGCAGATTCAGATAACTTTCAAAGATGGCCGAGGCGTATCCTTTGGTGGTGTAATGAGAATAATAGATACTGGCGCCTTTTTTACTGGGATTGACACTGCTGTCCATATCTAAAGCAATATAATACTTCGCTTTGACTTTATAGATCTTGGCCATGCGACCATCGTCACCATAACGGCCAATGATCTCATCGCCACGGGTCACATAGACCTTAAGCCCGTAGGTTTCAAGTTTTGTCTTAAGCAGCTTGGCAGATTCCACCAAGGCCTCCTTAACATTGACATCTCGGGTGATCGTATTATCAGAGACCTCATGGTTTCTGGAAGGATCGATCACGATGTCATACACTTCCGTTGGGACTTCAGAGTCAGTGACCCTGATAAAAACATAATTCTTATCGAAGATCGTTGTATTTTCAGTGATCGGTTCAATCAGGTCTTTATCCGCAACGACCTCAACTTCTTTGCCTAAGCCGTTGTTTCTTCTGACCGTAAAGAACTGATCATACACCACGGCTTCTGAAATCATGCGTTCCTTGATCAGGTTCTCCATGACATAAACTTCATAAAATCCGACCGGTAAGGCATCCAAAGGGATCTGTCGGTCAACCGAAGACTCCATCATATAAACAAGTTCCGTTTTATCACAGATATTGTGCAGAATGATGGTCTTTCCGACAAAAGGATCGATTTTACCGAGTTCAAAGGATTCATTGTAGATATTAAGGGTTTCCCCATAATAAAGGTGTTCCTTCAATTCAACCGTATCATTGTATTGCATTGTCTTGAATACGGCTTGCGCTTTGGAGAGACTGTAATCGCAGACGGTATATTTCGGCTCTACAACAACAACTTTGTGCGGAAAGATCAGATTGATTGCGATATAGGACAGCAGCAGTGACAAAACCAAAAGCGGAAGAACAATCTTCCACCTTATTTTTTTACGACTGGATCGATAATCGCGTTTTACTTTCTTCATAGACGAATGTCAACGATATGTTTTGGTTTTTGGCTTGCGAGCGGCGGCAAGGAGCCGTAGGACGGGGCAATGGCCGTACACAGATATTCATGAGCATGACACGCGATCGGCAACAGCATGTCTTCAAAGGGCACATACTGAACAGGATAGACATCATCCTGTTTGTATCGGATCGGTTTCAGCGGATTCTTGAAGGTCCATGTTAAATCATACCCGATGTATTTTGACTTACGGGTCAGTTTTCCGTATAAGCGGGCATTCCCAATGAACCAGTATTTGAGCGGCAAAGGATTGATCTTGATGTTTTCGAAAAGGATGATCAACGGCATCAACAGCTGATTGGTCAATCTTAAGGGCAGATCCACCAGAGTATTGGGACTGACATGGTCATATACAAATACATCGATGAAGATTCCGTCAGAATCACTACAGCGGTTGCCTAAGAGCGCATTGGCTTCTTTGACATATGTTCCCTTTTTGCGGATCTTCATCCCAGGGATCAAGACGTTATAGCGTTTGTTGGTTTCAAAACAATGGATGATGTAGTTGTCACCCAGTTCATGCGCGACTGCTTGGAATCTGCGGTAATCGTTGAGCATCATTGAGATATCGGCATCATCATCCCAAGGAATGAATCCCTGGTGTCTGACCGCACCCAAAGCGCTGCCTCCATTGAGAAAGAAAGGAATGTCATGTTTGCGGCAAAGCGCATCGATGTCTTTGAGCATCTCCAAAAGGACCATCTGAACATCGCGTACGGTGATCGTTGATCCATCAGGATTCGTTTTAAGAATGTATTGTTCCATATTAGAAAAGGAGATTTTTCGGGGTCCTTGCGAAAGGCAGGACATCACGGATGTTGGTCATACCGGTGATGTACATCAGGAAACGGTCTAAGCCCAAGCCGAAACCGGCGTGCTTGCATCCGCCATAGCGGCGCAGATCCAGATACCACTGCATGCCTTCTTCGTGAACACCCATTTCAGCCATGCGTTTCTTCAGGGCGTCCAGGCGCTCTTCACGCTGGGATCCGCCGACCAGTTCTCCGATGGCGGGAACCAAGAGGTCACAGGCTGCGACGGTCTTGCCGTCATCGTTGAGGCGCATATAGAATGCTTTGATGTCTTTGGGGTAATCCGTCAGGAATACAGGGCCTTGAATGACCTGTTCACACAGGTAACGTTCATGCTCAGACTGCAGATCCGTGCCCCAATCGACCGGATATTCGAATTTGACCGGCGCTTTTTTCAAGTGCTCGATGGCTTCAGTATAGGTCATACGGTAGAACGGCGCCGTCTTGACTTTATTCAGTCGTTCAATGAGGGTCTTATCGATCATCTCATTGAAGAATTTCATTTCTTCAGGACAGTTTTCCATGACGTAATCGATACAGCTTCTGACCATGTCTTCGATCAGATCCATATCATCATTGAGATCCGCAAACGCGATCTCCGGTTCGATCATCCAGAATTCACTGGCATGTCTGGGCGTATTGGAGTTTTCAGCTCTAAAGGTCGGACCGAAAGTATAGACGTCTCTAAACGCCATCGCAAAGGCTTCAGCCTGAAGCTGGCCGGAGACGGTCAGCGAGGATTTCTTCCCAAAGAAGTCGTCGTCGTATTTGGCGTCACTGCGGGTGGTCACGGTAAAGACTTCACCGGCCCCTTCCGCATCATTGCCGGTGATGATCGGCGCATGGACATAGACGAAACCTTGGTTCTGGAAGAATTCATGGATGGCCATGGATAAGACAGAACGCACTCTGAAAACGGCCGAGAACGTATTGGTTCTGGGTCTCAGGTGAGCGATCTCTCTGAGGTATTCAAACGAATGGCGCTTTTTCTGAAGCGGATACTCGGGGTCACAGTCGCCTTCCATCACCAATTCGGTGACTTCGATCTCAAAAGGCTGCTTGGCTTCAGGTGTCATTTTAAACATCCCGGTGACGGTCAATGCTGTCCCGTTCAGATATTTCGTATGGGTCTCAAATTCCGGCAGCTTACTGGTGTAAACCAACTGGATGTTTCTGAAATAGCTTCCGTCATTGAGTTCAATGAACCCGATGGAGCCGTTGTTTCGGTTGGTCCTGACCCAGCCCTGCAGCTGGACATACTCAATGCCGTCAATCTCGATGGGACTGGCGTCACTGATCATTTCATAACATTCTCGTACAGTCATATAAGTAATCATGGTTCCTCACTTCATCGCGTTGGTTTCAAATACCAGTTCCTGGATCATCGAAACAACATCGACTTCTTTAACGGTCACCCCTTTGGGGACCTGAATATGTTCATGGGTAAAATCTACAATGCCTTTAATGCCGGCCGCAACCAACAGGTCAACTGTCTCCTGCACATTGGAAGAGATTGTCAGGATCGCAATGCGGCATCCCTGAGGGATCTTCTCTTTGAGTTCGCTCATTGGATAGACGGGAATCTCATACGCGTTACCGACCTTATCGGTACTGATGTCAAACGCGCAGGCGATTTCGCCGACGACGTGATTCCAGCGGTTATAGTTCATCAGGGCCCTGCCCAGATTACCAGCTCCGACGATGATCAGCTTCTCCTGAAACGTGCCGCCCAAATGGGCATCGAAAACCTCAATGAGACTGCCGACATCGTAACCATAACCTTGTTTGCCCAGCGATCCCAAAAAAGAGAAATCGCGGCGAATGGTGGTGGGTTCTACATCGACAAATTCAGAGAGTTCTCGAGACATGATCCGACTGATGCCGAGCTGCTGGAGCTTCCTAAGCGCCTTTAAATAAACGGGATAACGTTGCAGTGTTGCCTTTGGTACATTTTGATGACTTGACATATCTTCACCTTCCTAAACATAATGATAACATATTCACAAGTAATTGTGAATAATTTTCATTAAATTCACTTGTACTCTAGGCCAGGATCGGCACTGATATCAAGTTTTCCGCGAATTCCATGGCGATACGCTACGGCACCGGCGGCACCAATCATGGCCGCGTTATCGGTACAGCACCATAATGGTGGGATCGTGATCTTCAACTTAGGGTAATCCTTCTTCAAGTCATTGACTAAAATCCTCAAACGCGAATTGGCGGCAACCCCACCCGCAAGTACCAAGTGCTTGATCTCACGGGATTCTAAAGCCAGTTTGGTCTTTCGGATCAGTTCTCCCAACACGGCTTCCTGAAAGGCATACGCCAGGTTTTCCTCATTGATGGGCGTGTTGGTTTTGGCTTCGCGCTGAACCAACTGAAGGACGGATGATTTCAAACCTGAGAAGGAGAAGTTGAGCGGTTCTTCGGTTTTGACCTTCGGGAAGGTATATTGGGCATGTCCCAGTTTAGCCAGCTTGTCGATGGCCGGACCGCCAGGATAAGGCAGATGCAAGACGCGGGCCACTTTATCGTAAGCCTCACCGACCGCATCATCCTGAGTCGAACCCAAGATCTCAAAATCCCATTCTGATTTAAGATAGACCAATTCGGTATGGCCACCTGAAACGACCAAGGCCAACAGCGGATATTCGATCTCATCCACAAACGCATTGGCGTAGATGTGACCGGCAATATGATGGATCGGGATCAGCGGTTTTCCGGTTGACCATGCCAAGGTCTTGGCCGCCAAAAGACCGACATGAAGCGAACCAACCAGACCCGGACCTTGCGTCACCGCGATGGCATCCACGGAAGCTAAAGTCACATTGGCTTTCTGAAGGGCTTCTTCCAACACGACCGAAATATTCTCGATGTGAAGGCGTGAAGCGACTTCGGGAATGACCCCGCCGAATTTGGAATGGACATTTATTTGTGATGAGACGACATTGGATAAGACGGTCTTACCGTCATCGATGATCGCAACAGCCGTTTCATCACAGGAACTTTCAATGGCACAGATTCTCATAGGTCTCCTTAGAAAACAAAACCCCGTGTAAGCGGGGTTGTCGTTTACCGTTCAATTTTATCACAGAACGGGATGTTTTTCTATTCTTGTCTACCGTAGGCTTGTTTCAAAATGGCTTTCAAATCGCTGACCAGCGGTAA
>CAZLWH010000020.1:0-14218 GCA_964563265.1 uncultured Erysipelotrichaceae bacterium | reverse complement strand
CAAAGGGGTCTCTTCCTGAAACTTTGCATGGGCCGCCATTCTCGCATATTCCTTAAATAGTTCGTATCTTATTTTCATGGGTTTGGTCCTCCACTTTCCCAATGAACAGACTCCTTTGATCTTGCGCTTTACACAAACACATCTTGTCAATTCAATAACCTTTTTCTGTTCAACTTTTGGATCAACTCTCTAAACATGTTTTATTCAGGCAATAAGATCTTGATGATGGTGTTGGCTTGTTCTACCATGTCGGGTCTCAGTGGGACCTCGATATTGATGATACTTCCAAAGATTTTGGTGATAAAGAAGCTCATGATACCGAACTCTTGACGTTCGAGGGTCAAACGTAAAACTGCTGGTTCCTTATCTTGCGCATCAATGCAAACCGCAGCTGTAAGGTAATGAGAAGACATTCTGAAAGGATAAAACTTTCCTAAAAAGTACATACCTGAGTAAGAGAGGATTACTTCAGGTTCGCTTGTGAATAGGTTGAAACGGCCAATGATCGCGCCGAACACAAGCAAAGAGAATAACCCCGTGTAAAACGAGATCAAAATTATCGCGTTTTCTATGGATTGAGGTACTGAAGCGTACATGACCAATCCCCCGACAATGCCAGCGCCTAAAGCCATGATCACATACACGATTACATTTGCTGAAATCGTTGTCTTAAGGGATCGTTTATTGGCCATTATCGCAAAATTCATCTCAGCAAAGGTCATCTCATACTGAAGCAACGGTGACTCTTCTTTCATCTCAGAAAAAGCCTTTTTGATTCCTGGAAACAATCTTGAGTCTGAATGGTTGATGTCTTTCATGGGTCTTATCCTCCAATTTCCCAATGGACAATATAATTATGATTTTTACATACTTCTTGTAAACACATCGTATCATTATCATTGGGATTTGGCCAATATTTCTTCATCCAAGCAAAAAAAATCAGCGCTTGCTGATTTTTTGTTTTTATTTATGACCGTCTTTTGGGACGATACAGATGAACTTGAAGCTTGAGTCGCCCGCATTTTTAAACTGATGAAGCTCATTGTTGGGGATATAGGCATACGCGCCAGCTTCGACCGGATTTTCGATTCCGTTAAGAAACAAAGTGCCTTTGCCTTCCAACACGACATTGATATGAGGCCAGTCATGGGCATGTTTGGGGGTATAGCCGCCTGGCTGAAGTTCAAAGACGCGCATGACATGATCGCCCCATCCTTCTGAAGGCCCGACCAAGACTTTCATCAATGCATCTTTCGCCAAGGGATTGGAAACAACTGTTCCTGTAACTTCGTTGATTTTTCCTAACATAGCTTGTCCTCTCAGCGATGGTTTCGCTGTTATTTTCTTTTTCAAGTATACCATGAGTCTGATTATTCTGTCAGTCGGACTGCTTTGATTTGATGAAATCGGCAACCTGACCAGTGCTGGTTTTGATCAGCAACTCTGGGTTGATTTCCATCTGTAACCCGATCTTTCCGGCAGAAACAATAACCGAGTCAAGCCTAAGGATCTTGGCATCATAGACCGTCATCAATGCTTTCTTCATACCGATCGGAGAGCATCCGCCGCGAACATACCCGGTCAAACCCAACAGGGAGGCCATCGGGATCAGTTCCAGATTCTTTTCATTCAGAAAAGAGGCCGCTTTTTTTAGATCGAGCTCATCAGCCCCATTGATCACCAAGACATAATTGCGTTTGGAGGCACCGATCGTAACCAAGGTCTTATAGATCTTTTCGATGGGTTGACCCAAACGTTGAGAAACTTCAACGGCATCCACTGCTGATCCGTTTGAGTCATAGGTATGAAGAAGATAAGAAACCCCGGCTTTGTCCAGGGCACGCAAGGCATTGGTTTTCTCAATCGGTTTCATACATTGCTTTCATACTATCATCGATCTGATCGATCAACTCAAGCCCGATGACCAAAGCCCAACCCAGTCTTCGCTTCATATTTACCTCTGTGAGACCCAAACAAAAAGAGGATCTGCCCTCTTTATTATAGTCTCTTTCGTTATTTAACCCAAGACCTTCTAGCTGATCGGACGATAAAACGGATCCTTAGGATCAAAATAAACATGGTTCAGTTCATAATGGGCAAAGAATAAGGTGACCCCATATTGTAAGGCCACTAATCCGATCCCACCGATCACGACCAAGCCATACACCATCATTTCTGTCACTTCAAAGTTGAGTCCCAGCATGCCTTGAAGATTGACCGCAGTATCCAGTGGATCGATCAAAGCGATCCATCCGGAAATGGCACAGACTCCCACCATGACCGCAGAAACCAACAACGCAGTGGTGTGGATGACCGAATTCATCTTATCTTTCGTATGGCCTAGAAACAGCCCTACACGGCCCATAAACCGACCTGCCAAGATGCCCAACAAGAGATTAAAAACAGGAACACCCATAAAGAAACCCAGGACCATGATTGAATAAAAAACATACACACTCATCAAGACCCATGGTTTTAAGGTCTCCAATGATTTCAGTTTGTGTTTCAGGACCAAGGCATCGATCAGGATCCCTAAACCCAAACCGCCCATGGCGATCGAAAAGATTTCCTGGTTGTCTTGAAGACCGATACTGGACCACCATCCGGTCAAAAACAGGATCGTTGGCAACACGCCCCAAAACATCACTTTATAAAGTATCATTTCCAATCGGTTGATCATGGGTTCAGATCCTTTCTCATGACAGACATGTTGTTTCTTGATTCGACAATCGTAAATCCAAGCTCAAGATACATCGCGGAGGATCCGCGATAGGCTTTTTCAGGGTCTTCTTTATTCTCAAACGGAAACGCCAAGACTGCGTCATAGCCTTCTGTGCGAAAGTGCTCAATGACCCTTTTCAGTAAGGCTCGGGCAATCCCTTGTCTTCGATACTCAGGATGGATCACGAAACAAACGATACAAGCAGTTTTGGGTGAGCTCACATAGGCTTCAACGAAACCTTTCAATCTGGGATAACGATCCACAGTATTCGCATTGACCCAACCGATGACCTGATCCTCGTTAAACGCCAGAAATCCTTTCATCGATCCGTCCTGGATACTGAAGAGGGCTTCCGCTTTATTTTCAGCCGCAGTTCTTTTCATCCAGACCTCATTACTGCAGTCATTGTGATAGAAACGGCAGAAACACCCGGACCAATCCGGTGCATGATGAAAATCCAGGTTTTCCAGATAGTCGATGTACAGGGATGCATTTTCAGGTCCCAAAGGATGAATGTTTAGGTTCATAAGGTCCTCAGTGGTAGTTCTACTTTATTCATTATACCCATCATTGTGTTTTGATGATGTGAGTTCATTGTTAAAGCGTTCAAACCAAGCCATCACGTCCGATTTTTCTTGATCAGAGACCCAGTGTCCGTTGGGATAGGTCTTAAAGGTCACCTCAGGACTGCGGTCTTTGAAGAAAGCGTCATTGGCTTTACCGACCGCCATCGAAAACATCTCATCACGTTCTCCGTGACCGATAAACACAGAAACAGCCTCCAGATCAGCGATGTTTTCCGCAGAGACGTGCTGAGGCACATACCCGTGAAGCGCAGCGAACCCTTTAAAGAACGAGCCATATCGGATGACCATACTCATCGACAGAATGGCGCCCTGACTGAAACCGGCGATAAACTGACGATCCTTGTCGATGGGATAGCGCTGTTGAAGCTCATCGATGCTGTCTTTGAGCTCAAGCAGGATGCTTTCAAAAGAACTGATTTCAGGATAGCCGATACGAAGGATATTGAAATAGGCAAAGCCATTGCCTCTTTGGATCGGGCCTCTGAGCGCAATCAGGATATAATCATTCTTTAGTGCTTCAAACAAACTGAAAATGTCTTCTTCATCACCGCCCATTCCGTGCAGTAAATAGATCACCGGATAAGGGTGATCAGAAGACAGATTCAAGGGCAGCGATACTTTCGTGTTTAACATCATGGGAACCTCTTCATATATTTTAATGACCCCTTTGTCAAATGCCCAGACATATGCCCTTTTCATGTGCATAAAAAATATTTACGATTACTGAACATTTTACTTTACATTCATCGTTGACAGGGTTATATTGATTAAGTGCCTTAATGATTAACCGTCTTAACTAAATGAAAGGAGCACCAGTGAATAAAGAAACTCAGAGAACCTATCACGAATTCATGGAGCGTTATATGGGATTGCAACGTGTCATGCGCGCCAATCAACGCCGCCATATGAATTGTAATCCGACCATCCTGGTTGGGATCCACTCGATCAATGAGGGCAAACCGGTGACGATCTCTCAAATCGGTTCCAAACTTGACGTCAGTAATGCGGCAGTCACTCAAATGATCGACAATCTCGAGAAAAGAGGCTTTGTTGAACGCTTCAGCGACGACAATGATCGAAGGATCACCCTGGTCCGCTTGACAGAATCGGGCATCGCATCTTTAAGAGTCTCGTTTCAAGAGACAACGGCTTTCCTTGATGGTTTGTTTCAGCATTTGGGTGAAGAAGATACCCAACATCTGAATCGACTCATCGATAAGGTTATGGAATACACGATGGCCAACTTCAATACGCCAGAAGAAAAGAAATAAAGGAAAAAAACATGATTCGATTAAAAAAATACCTAAAGCCGTTTATTTTCACCTTATTGCTGTCAATCGGGCTCCTGTTCATTCAGGCTCAAGCCGATTTGAATCTGCCCAATTACATGTCCAACATCGTCACCATCGGCATTCAGCAAAACGGGATCACCCATGCCTCCCCTGACGCCATCAGTGTCAAAGGCTTCGATTTCATTCATACCCTGGCAACGACCCAACAAAAGTTCATTCTTGAGGGTGCCTATACCTTGGTCAGCGAACCCACTGCTGAACAAATAGATAAATATCCTTTCGCTGAAACCGAAGACATCTATGTCTTGGATTCAACGATCACAAAGGACCAGCGTGCGCTTTTGGATAAGATCTATGGACAGTCCGTTTGGACCTTGATCTCACTGAACTCCGGAACCGGAGGCAGCGGCAGTCCGATGTCGATGGATAACCCAGACATCACCAAACTGTATGCCTACACACCGCAACTGAAAATGATTCCTGAATTGATCCTGGGTGCTGCTCAGTCCACTTCCGGCGCCGTTTCGGAAACTCTGTTGAAACAGACCGGGATCGTTCTCGCCAAAGCTTTCTATACAGAATTGGGCGTTGACATCGATGCGATGCAGATGAACTACATCTTCAATACTGGTTTCATGATGCTGCTGATCACCTTGATCGGTGCCTTGGCTTTGATCACGGTCGTCTATCTGTCTTCTAAGATCGGGGCAGCCTTATCCAGAAACCTTCGAAAAGACATCTTCAATAAAGTCGAGACCTTCTCCAATGAAGAATTCGATCACTTCGCTTCTTCATCCCTGATTACCCGTACCACCAACGATGTGACTCAGGTCCAGATGTTGATCACGATGGGGATCCGTATCTTCTTCTACGCGCCGATCTTGGCCGTAGGCGGGGTCTATATGATCCTGAAGACCAATGTCTCCATGGTTTGGATCATTGCCTTAGCGGTTACCTTATTGATCGCCATGATCGGGATCATCTTCTCGGTTGCCGTGCCTAAATTCAAAATGACACAGAAACTGGTCGATAAGCTGAATCTGGTGGCTCGTGAAGGCTTAAGCGGCCTGATGGTTGTCAGAGCCTTCGGTAACCAGGAATTCGAAGCCAAACGATTTGATAAAGCCAACCGCAATTTGGCGGATACCTTGTTGTTTGTCAATAGAGTCATGATCATCCTGATGCCCTTCATGATGCTGATCATGAACCTGACCGTCATCCTGATCGTCTGGTTTGGTGCCAAGCAGATTGATGCCTCCAACCTTCAGATCGGTGAAATGATGGCCTTCATGCAGTATGCCATGCAAGTCATCATGAGTTTCCTCATGATCTCCATGGTCTTCATCATCTTCCCGCGTGCTGAAGTTTCAGCTAGCCGTATCGCCGATGTCTTGGAAGTTAAAAACAAGATCGTCGATCCGAAAGATCCCAAATCCTTTGATCCGGATATGACCGGCATCGTTGAATTTGAAAACGTCTCCTTCCGTTATGCCAAGGCCAATGAAGATGTCTTGCATGACGTGACTTTTACCGCCAAGCGCGGTCAAACCACAGCCTTCATCGGCTCGACCGGCTCCGGAAAGAGTACCTTGATCAACCTGATCCCGCGCTTCTATGACGTGACCGCAGGGCAGATCAGAGTCAATGGTATCGATGTCCGCGACGTCACACAGGAAGCGCTGCACGATCAGATCAGTTATGTCCCGCAAAGAGGCATGCTGCTCTCCGGCACGGTCAACTTCAACCTGCGTTACGGTAAACAGACCGCAACGGATGACGAAGTCAAAAAAGCAGCCGATATCGCGCAAGCCACGGACTTTATTACCCAGAAAGAAGAAGGCTTTGAAACCAACATTGCTCAGGCCGGTGCCAATGTCTCCGGCGGGCAGAAACAAAGACTGTCGATTGCCAGAGCCTTGGTCAAAGGCGCTCCGATCGTCATCTTCGATGATTCCTTCTCTGCCTTAGACTTCAAAACCGACCAACGCTTACGAGAAGCATTGCATAAAGAACTCAGAGACACGACCTTACTGATCGTGGCTCAGCGTGTCTCCACCATCATGAATGCCGATCAGATCATTGTCTTGGAAGAAGGCAGGGTCGTCGGACAAGGCACTCATCACGAATTGCTGAAGAGTTGCCCCACCTATTATGAAATCGCTTCTTCCCAACTGTCACAGGAGGAATTGGCAAAATGACTCAAAACAAAAAAATAGAAGCGCCTAAACGTCCGCAAGGTCCGATGGGCGGTCCCATGGGCGGTGGTCCAATGAGTATGGGCCCCGGTGAAAAAGCCAAAGATGCCAAAGGCACCCTGAAGAAACTGCTGAAGTATTTGTCTCCGTATTATGTCGGTTTGATCTTCGTCTTGATCTTCGCGATTGCTTCGACCGTATTTACCGTCGTCGGTCCTAAGATCTTGGGTGAAGCGACCACCGTGCTGGTCAAAGGCATGATGGCCAAGATTACCAATTCCGGTTCGATCGATTTCACTGAGATTGGACGTATCATCACCTTATTGATCTTTCTGTATCTGATCAGTGCCTTGTTTACGTATATTCAAGGCTTCATCATGACCAAGATCTCCAACAACGTCACTTATAACCTGCGTAAGGAAATCAACAGTAAGATCGAACGTCTCCCCTTCGCCTACTTCGATAAACACAACTACGGCGAAGTCCTCTCCCACATCACCAATGATGTCGATGCCTTGAATATGAGCTTGTCTCAAGGCATCACCCAACTGATCACCTCTGTGACTTCGATCATCGGGGTCCTGTATATGATGTTTTCCATCAACTGGCAGATGTCTTTGGTCGCCTTGGGCGTCTTGCCTGTCTCCTTCGGGCTGATCGCGATCATCATGAAGACCTCTCAGAAATTCTTGAAGGATCAACAGAAATACTTAGGCATGGTCAATGGCCAGGTCGAAGAAATGTACTCCAACCACGTCATCGTCAAATCCTTCAATGGAGAAAAACAAGCCGTGGCCAACTTCTCACAGTACAACGATGAACTGTATGACTCCGCCTGGAAGAGTCAATTCTTCTCAGGGATGATGCAACCGATCATGTCCTTCTTGGGCAACATCGGATATGTCATCGTGGCCATCTTGGGCGGCTACTTCGCTGCGCAGGGCACCCTGTCGATCGGTTCGATCCAGTCCTTCATTCAGTACATGCGTTCATTTACCCAGCCGATCGCTCAGATCGCTTCGCAATCCAATGCGTTGCAGTCCACTCTGGCTGCCAGTGAAAAGATCTTCAAACTGCTTGAAGAAGGCGAAGAAACACCGGATCCGGTCGATGCCTTACCGATCGCAGACATCAAAGGCGACGTCGGTTTCGCCCATGTCAAATTCGGATACAATCCGGAAAAGATCGTCATCAATGATTTCAAAGCCCATGTCAACGCGGGCCAGAAGATTGCCATCGTCGGTCCTACCGGCGCCGGCAAGACCACCATGGTCAAACTGCTGATGCGTTTCTATGATGTTACCGATGGCGCGATCCTCGTCGATTATCTCGACATCCGCCAGTTCAAGCGCAATGACCTGCGCACGATGTTTGGGATGGTCTTGCAGGATACTTGGCTGTATAACGACACCATCCGCGAAAACATCCGTTACGGACGTTTGGATGCGACCGACGAAGAAGTCTACCAGGCCGCTAAAATGGCTCAGGTCGATCACTTCGTTCAGACCTTGCCTGATGGTTATGACATGATCCTCAATGAGGAATCCTCCAACATCTCAGCCGGTCAGAAACAGCTGATGACCATCGCCAGAGCCATCCTGGCCAATCCTAAAGTCTTGATCTTGGACGAAGCGACATCCACTGTCGATACCCGTACTGAGATCCTGATCCAAAAAGCCATGGATGTCTGGATGGAAGGCCGTACCAGCTTCATCATCGCCCACCGCTTATCCACCATCCGTAATGCCGATCTCATCTTGGTCATGAACCTGGGCGACATCGTTGAATCCGGATCACATGACGAACTGCTGGCCAAGGGCGGCTTCTATGCCAATCTGTATAACAGCCAGTTTGATGAAGGCGAAGAAGAACTCGCATAAACCATAAGGACTGATTCCAACGAATCAGTCCTTTTTTACGATGGGTATGGTATGATTTTAATACTATGGAAAGACTCAACGTTGTCATCGCAAAAACCGGGCTGTGTTCACGAAGACAGGCCGATACCTATATTTCAGAAAACAGAGTGACCGTCAATGGATTGGTGGCTGTTTTAGGCACCCAAGTCAACGAAGGAGACCTCGTTATGCTGGATGGGAAACCTTTGGGCGGTAAAGCCCCATTGGTCATCCTGGCCTATCATAAACCCAAAGGCATCACCTGTACGACGGATCCTGAGATCGAAGGTAACATCACCGAGGCGATCAAATATCCGGTTCGGATCTTTCCGATCGGACGATTGGATAAAGATTCAGAAGGCTTGATCCTACTGACTTCCGATGGCGACATCGTCAATAAGATCCTGCGTGCCGAGAATCTTCATGAGAAAGAATACTACGTCAAAGTCAATCTGCCCTTGATGGGTGACTTTAGAGAACTGATGGAAGAAGGCATCGACATCTTCAATCCGGTCAAAAATGAAATGACGACGACCTTGCCATGCAAAGTCAAGGTCATCAATGAACAATCCTTCTATATCACCCTTAGCCAAGGTCTTAACCGTCAGATCCGACGGATGGTGGCGACTTTAGGATACCGTGTCGTCTATCTGAAACGAATCCGTATCTTGCACATCTATCTGGGTGATCTTCAAAAAGGTCAATACAGAGTCTTGACGGAAGAAGAAATGACCCGTCTTTATCAATCGATCGAATAAAAGGAGTGCGAGCTCCTTTTTTTATGACCCAGAATTCAACGCTTTTCGATTCTTATTTTTGAACCTAGGCCAAAGTTTGGTCTTGAAATACGTGTAGGCCACCGGCATCAATAAGATCATCGTCGGGAAATTCAACATGATTATGTATCTGTTGACCAAGTCATCTATTTTCCGATACCGGTATTCGCACACAAAATCGATTATACATCGGATCTGGAAGAATCCGGCAGAACTGTTGTCTGGCTGACTTACCGCCATGGGTTGACTGAAGAGCACGGCAACAATAAACGTGAAGAGCGGTATGTACTGTGCCCAGGTTTTATGCTTATGAAGACCTCTGACTTCTATGGTTAACAAGATCAATGTTACCGGAGCAACCAAAACCACAAACATCGCCAACATCATGATTACCACTCCTTTCTCAGTGTTTTCACATCATGATCAACGATACAAGGCTAGACTTAAGCAGCAAGAATCTGATCAAACAAGTCTTGGGTAAATCCATTACACCAAGTTAAAACAATTTTCTATCCCAGACCATTATCTTCATCGGCATTTGAGCCATATCTACCCCTATTATAGCCTTTTTGTTTGTTATTGAAGAAAAAACGAGTCATCACTGACTCGTTTCGAATTAAAATCCTCTGTTTTGGCCTCGATAAGGGGCTTGTTTTCCAATGAGATATTCATCGATTCCCGGACCTTTCAAGGATTTCAGGCGCCATATCCCATAAACATAACTGATTACCAGGATCACGATCGTCACAGGCATGCCCATCAAGGTATTGGCCCACACCAATGTTGATACATCCGACTGAGTGTACAACGTGATCTGGATCACCGTGCGCATCAGAAAGAATAGAGTCCACATCCAAGTCACTTCCCGATAGGCCGGCTTGATGGTTTTCAGCCAGAACCAGTCCAGTTTCCAGCCTCGCGTCAAATGACTGACATAGGCCGCCATCGGTTTATCAATGACCAAAGAAACCACGGCAATCAGAAGAATCACCGCATTACTGATGATGCCGGGCAAGAAATAATTGGTCGCATTATCCGCGATCAAGGCCAGTGTTCCTGCGATCAGGATCCCCACCAAGCCGCCTAAGGCATATCCCCAGCTTTGTTTTTGAGTCAAACGGAAAACGCCGAAAGCCAAAGCGACAGTGGCCGCTGAAATCACCGCCGCCAATAAACCGAATTGGCCATTGACGATCAAATATACAAACGGAGGGACGATCGCATCCAAGGTTTTCCCTGATAGGACTGATTTTAATTCTTCAATGATCTCTAAGCTTAATTTTTTCATACGCCCCATCTCTTTTTCAATGGCTTCAATGTAGGATAAATCATCCCACATGTCAATCAAAGCGACCCAACCGAGCAAGCACAAACGATCCTTTCGGATCTGTATCGCTTTTGATCAGATCCACGCCGACTGAACAAGAATCATAATGATGCCTAAAACAAAACTGACCATATTGGCGATCAACGCAAAGACAATACGTCGTCCTGCTTTCTTCTGTTTATCAAACGCTTTCCAACAAACGATCATCTCAAAGATCCAAATGAATCCTTCCGCAAAAATCAAAGCGATTAAGGCACTCAGTAGACCCATCGTGATCAAGGCCGCATTCACTGTAAAAGTCAAAAAGATCTGAGTCACGACATTCATGACGAGAAACACGATGATATTGCGTTTGGAATATAGCCCAAACATCATGAGGATCCCAAATTCAACGACCAGCGTAGGCAACAAGGTCGTCACAAACTGAGCCGCATAGAGAACCAGTACATTCGGTTTTTTAGTGACACCGCTTTGAGCGTCAAAACTCAGCGAGGTATAAAAAGAGTCCAGCATCAAAGGTTCACTGACGGTGATCTTTCCGGACTGAGTGACCAAGATGATCCGGTATTCATCTGGCAGATGATATCCGAATTGATGAACCATTTTTCCGTTGACCAGGCTTCCATTCAGTTCCCCAAACAAAGGAATCGCAGTCCCGTTAACCAAGGCTGGATACCAGCCTTCGTCTTCAAAACTTCTCAGATTCTCCACCATGGCCGGATCCAATCCTTCCACGTCTTCATCCTCAGTCCTGATCTCATCGATCCTAACCAAAAGATCCAGATAGTAAAGTTCATCCGGTAGGTTTATGACTGTGATTTTCAGTTGAGGTTTGGGTCCCATGTCTGCATGGACCATCGTGGTCGAACCCAACAGAAAGAAAAGAAACAAAACAGCGACCCAGCTCTTTTTCATACTTCTCTCCTTTTCAAAAGTGATTGAATTAACCATCAGCCAAAAGAACATCCAACGTAAGCTCTTATTCGTCGACGGTATCGCCCATGATCGATCCGCCATAATAACGCTGATACACCGATTCACTATGAAAAACAAATTGACCATAAGAAACGAGTTTCATAGGTATCCTTTGCGTATAACGTTTGTTTATATTAAGTTTATCATGATGAATCGTAAAATAAATAAATACTTTTATCCCCTGTTCAAGATGATGACACTGTCTTATAATAAAAAAAACGGAGAGCTCTATGAAAAATCATTATCTGAAGCCCAAGCTGTTTGCCTTAGCCTTACTGGTGATTTCGTTATGCATGATTTTTGGGGGATTTTTTATGGAGAGTGAAACCTATGACATGAATTATTTTGGTCTCGCTTTCATTGGGATCTTTTTCTTCATCATGGCATTGGTTACGTTCTTTGTCTACAATAGTCTGCAGCGTAAACTCAATGCGTTATTGGATGCGACCCCCCTGTTGGCTTTCGTTTTGACTGAACAACAGGCTCAGCAAGCCGTTGAAGAAAACAATGCGGCACTCAAAAGCTACAATAAAAGGATCTGGCTGACAATCGTAGCCTTTTGTGCCCTGTTTGCGGTCACGGGGCCTTTGTTTGCGGAAGATTGGGCCTTATGGGCCATGATCTGTTTGGCCATCGCTGTGTTTTTCACCTTTGTCTTTTTTATCGCAACGGCTTATCGGGTCAATCGGATCAAGAATGCAGATCACAATGTCGTCCTCAATGAGAAAGGCGTCTATTTCATGGGACAGTATTATACCTTTGGGATGACTGGTGTTTGGCTCTCGCTAGCGGAATACGATCCTCAAAAAGGGTTGCTGACACTGGTGGTGACTGCTGCTACGACGGCAGGACCTGCAGATTCAACCTTGATCATTCCGATTCCAAAGGAACATCAAGACAAGATCGAAATGATCCTGTCTGAGTTACCGACAGCCACAAGTTAACAAAAACCCAACTCTCTTGAGTTGGGTTTCTTTTTATCGGGTGAACCAATTGAATTCAAGTTGAGGATTAAAGAGAAAGACAAACACACCTAAGGCGACATACGCCGCCGCAATCAGATCCAAGACGATCTTTCCGGCAACCAGCACCACAATGGTTGCGATCATCCCGCCGATAAAAAAGACCAGGATCGACGCAAAGTACCAGCCGACTTTCCATAATTCCTGTCGGTTGCCTTTTAAGACAGCGCCTAAGGAAAAGGCCGCATCGGTCAGATACCCCGTCATATGGGTGGTTCTGATCATGATTCCGCGCACTTTAAAGTAGGTTCCGTTTTGTAGACCCATTCCTAAGGATATGACCATCAGAATGATCGCATCGGCTGCGACAAACTGGATCGCCAGGAATAATGATAAACCCAAAAGGATCGGCAGAATCGTATATAGAATGTGCAAATGATCATGGCGGCGGTAAAACAGAAAACCGGCAATGACAGAACCCAAACTGAATAAGGCAAGATACGATAAAAGCAGCAAGAAGATCGTATAATCACCGCTGGTTAAGGCAATGGCCGCTTTGGAAATATTACCGGTATGATGGGTGATCGTGGTTTCAAAAAGCATGATGGCAGAGATGTTGGTGGCCCCTCCCAAAAAAGTAAGGCTGGTGATCCAGATCAGTGTAAATACACGGTGTTTGGTAAGTTCCATAACGTCCTCCTTGGTAACTGACGTCTTTGTCTAGTTAGCCATAGTCAATTCTAGAAACAGGCTTTTGTTGATGACAACTTCCTTATTATACACTTTGATTACCGTTTGATAAGACAATCTCATGGATCAACTGCCTGTTTTGCTTACGTTTGACGCTTTGACCCCTGTAGCATACAATAAACAAAGAAAACGGAAGAACGGGGTTAGGATGACAATCAAGAAAACACTGGATCACCTGCGCCTTCTTCTATTGGCCCTTTCGGTCGGCTTATTGATG
The DNA here is from genome assembly GCA_964563265.1 of uncultured Erysipelotrichaceae bacterium. Taxonomy (GTDB): domain Bacteria; phylum Bacillota_I; class Bacilli_A; order Erysipelotrichales; family Erysipelotrichaceae; genus UBA2212. The sequence continues at coordinate 517 of CAZLWH010000020.1, read as the reverse complement.
GGCCTGATCTCAACCGCCTTTCTGAATGCTCTGGATTGGGATACGGTCCTTAGAACGAGTCAGCTACTGTTTCTGTTGGGTCTGCCTTTTTTAGGGATCCTGACGCTTTACACCTATCGCCATTTCGGTAAAAACTCCAACCAAGGCAACAATCTGATCATCGACAGTATCCATACCGAAACCCGTGTTCCTTTACGCATGGCGATCTTAACCTTTGTGTTTACGGTCAGTACCCATGTCTTTGGGGGATCGGCCGGACGCGAGGGCACCGGTGTCCAAATCGGCGGGACCCTATCCAATGCCTTGGCTTCCCTGTTTAAACTCGACAAAAGCGATCAACGTATCTTGGTCATGTCCGGTATCGGTGCCGGATTTGCGTCAGTCTTTGGAACCCCGTTGGCCGGCGCTGTCTTTGGGATGGAAATGGCCTTTATCGGTAAGATCAGCATCGAAGCGCTGATTCCTTGCTTCATCGCGGCCTATACGGCCAGTATCGTGACTCACTTACTGGGTATTA
>CAZLWH010000019.1:9184-14287 GCA_964563265.1 uncultured Erysipelotrichaceae bacterium | reverse complement strand
GAGGGGAGGAAACAATGAAGTGAAAACTCAGGGACGAAGAACATCGGGTATCGGTAAGGTTCCTGCATAAACCCTTCGATGGTGGACAATCTTCATTTGAGTGAAGCAGTCTTGAGATACACCGTTGACGTATGTCTACAGTATGAAAAACAATCATGTCCGAATTGTGACATGATTGCGTCTTTATTTTGAAATGGAACGAAACAGCATCGCATCGAGGCTTTCCCGAAGCGACTGGGCATTCATCGGCAGGATCAGATCGTGTCTGACCGGTGAGAAGAAAGGCACGATCAAAGGCTTATGCGAACTCAAGAGTTTCAGACAGCCTTCCAGCTTAAGGTCATTGGGCTGATCGCTCAACAGGATCCCTGCCTTGGACATCGAAACGGCCATATGGTCGGTCATGCTTTGGAAGCGGTCCAGGTTATTTTCATCCGGAGAGATCGCACTGATCAGTAAATGCTTGATCTTGGTTTGATTGCACGGAAAGAAGGTCGATTTGAAAATCGATTTGGTCAAGGCCGCATTCACCATGATGATGCTGGAGACCGATAAGGTATGGATCTTTTGATAAAGCAGATGATTAAGCGGGCTTTGCTGAGATAAAACCAGGACCTCTCTGGATCCGTCAAACTGATCCAGAATATCCAAGGATTGCTGAATCAAGCGGTCTGAGCGGCTTGCTGTACTGACCAGATAGAGTTTGGGCTGTTTACGGTCAAACAAATCGATGTCACCGCAGACATAGATAAACAACGGCGCATCATAACCCAAATCATGGAAGAATGTCGATGGATATTCTTTTTCATAGCGATTGAAGATCCGGATGCGTGGCTTCAGTTTCGCAAAAGAAGCCTCCGTTTCGCGTCTCAACAGATCATAGACAACAGGAAAGAACTCAACGAATTTGATGGTTAAGAAATGCTCAGTATAAAAAGCCTGGACATCCAAAAGTTCCATGAGATTGTCTTTGGTGATGGATTTGGCGACTTCATGGTCATTTTGAACCAGTTTCTTCAAAATAATATGGTTAATGGCCAATTGGCGGTTGAGTTGGTTTTGGTTCATGCGTGATGGTTCAGATTGAGCTGTAGTCGGCGTTTGTATTCATCGATGACCGGCTGAGGGGATAAGATCTTGATTTGATCGCCGAAGGTAAACAGCCAGCCGTAAAAGGTCGGGCTCGTCTGCACCTTCAGTTTAACAGAGAAATGCTTGTCGTCACAGGGAATGACTTCAGTCTGTTTTCCGTAATGATCGATGATGACCCCGATCAGATCATTTCTGACCTTAAGGGTCACGGTTGCTTCTTCTCCGGAATACATGTTGAAGACCCCGTTGATGTGTTCATTGAGGTTCATGGTTACAGGGACAGGCAGTGCCTTATAATCGGTCGGTTCGACCTGTTCCATCTTATCGATACGGTAGGTCGTAAAATCATGGTGTTTTTCATGATAGGTCACCAGATAATACTTGTCGTCATCCCAGATCAGACAGATCGGATTGACGGTATAATAACCCCCGCTTTTGCGCTGGACTTTGTCTTTGTTGATGTTGTAATCGAAGTATTTGAATTTGATCTGGCGTTTATCCGCGATGGCCTGATGGATGACATTGACCGAGATGTAGATCTTTTCATTGTCAGTCTTGGGTCTTCTGGTGATCAGGACCTGTTGCTGAAGTTTCTGCGCATCATAGATGCTGACATAGGCGGTGACCAGTTTACCGATCAGTTCCTGGCTCTTCTTGTCGGTAATGAACTTGGCAGCCAAAACCGCATCCACCAAGAGTTTCAGCTCCGGGAGTTCGAATTGGCGCCCTCCGATAAAATACTGATTCTGTTTGGCTCGGTTGGTGATGATATCGACATTGGTGCTTTCCAGCAGTTTGATGTATTGATAAATGCTCTTGCGTTCGGAAGAGATGCCTTCTGCACTGAGTTTGTTCATGATGTCTTTGACGGTCAGCTGATGATTCTCATCGCTGTATTTTAATAAAATGTCCCAGACTTTCAATAATTTCAGTTGATTTTTACCGGCACTGCTTTGTAAAACATCCTCTTGTCCAAGCTTGTTTTCGATGGGTTCCATAATGGCCTCGCAGATAGTCCTATTGTACAACCCTTTGGACAGATAAACAAGAACTGTCGGTGTCAAAAGACTATCAAAACCACGGCTTTTCTTCTATAATGAATCCAACAGAAAGAAGAACACTGATGGAAACTCTCTTAGAACGTTTTATACGCTATGCTAAAATCAATACCCGCTCTGATGAAAACAGCGCAAGCGTCCCTTCGACCCAATCTCAAGTCGAATTCGCCAAGCTTTTGGCCAAGGATCTTTCGGAACTGGGTCTCAGTGACGTCAAGATCAATCCGGTCAACGGCTTTGTCAGCGCAGCCTTGCCTTCCAACCTTGATCATCCTGTCGATACGATCGGGTTTATCGCCCATTTCGATACGGCAGACTTTAATGCCGAAAACATCAATCCTCAAATCATTGAGGACTATGACGGTAAAGACATCCTGCTCAACCGTCAAGACAACATCGTCTTATCGCCTTCCGTCTTTCCGGATCTTTTGAATCTCAAAGGTCATACCTTGGTCACCACCGATGGGACGACCTTATTGGGGGCCGATGATAAGGCCGGGGTCTGTGAGATCATCGAAGCGATGATCACCTTGTTGGCGCATCCTGAAATCAAACACGGACGCATCAAGATCGCCTTTGGACCGGATGAAGAAATCGGAAGAGGCGCTGATCTTTTTGATGTCAAAGATTTCGATACTGCTTTTGCCTATACGATGGATGGGGCAACTTTGGGCGAACTGGAATACGAAAGCTTCAATGCGGCCAAAGCCGTGGTGAAACTTCACGGGGTTTCTGTCCATCCCGGAAGTGCCAAAGATAAAATGATTTCTGCCAATAAACTGGCCATGGAATTTGATGCGCTCTTGCCTCAGCACGAAGTTCCTGAACATACCGAAGGCCGAGAAGGATTCTTCTTTTTGGCCTCCATGAATACGGACATCGAAGACGGCACCATGAATTACATCATCCGTGATCATGATAAAGCCAAGTTCTTGGCCAGAAAAGAAGTGATCTTGAAAAACGCAGCCTATCTGAATGATAAATACGGCGCCCAGCGTTTCAGCGTTACGGTGACTGACCAATACTACAATATGAAAGATGTCATCCAAAACGACATGCGTTGTGTTGATCTGGCACTGAAAGCAATGGCCAGTTTGGGCATCAAGGCCCACATCTCCCCCATCCGAGGCGGAACCGACGGATCCAAGATCTCCTTTATGGGCATCCCGACACCCAATCTGTTTACCGGCGGGGCCAATTATCACGGTAAATACGAATATGTTTCTGTAGATGTCATGAAAAAAGCCGTTGAAACGATCATCGAGATCGTAAAGCTCAACGCCCAATAAACACGTAAAAAGCTGAATCACTTCAGCTTTTTTATACGTTACCGATATGAACGGTCGTCAGATACGCACTGGCCACGGTTTTAAGCCGGATCAAGGTATCAAGCGGGGTCGGTTTCAGATCGTTCCACAAATACCTGGGGAAAAACCGCGTGAGATGTAAAGGGATGTCAGGATCGATCGATGCCAGCCATTGCGCTTCATCAGCCATGTCTTCATCCCGGTCATTTTTGCCGGGAATGATCAAGGTCGTGATCTCGACATGGGACGTCTTGACGGCCATCGCAATCGTTCTTTTCACGCTTTCCAGATCTCCGAAAAGCTGATGATAGAAGCCTTGAGTAAATCCTTTAAGATCGATGTTTAAGGCATCGATATAAGGCAACAGGGTTTCAAGATACTCTGCTTCGATTGTGCCGTTGGTAACCAGGACGGTCTTGAGTCCTGCTTTTTTTGCCAGGATCGACGTTTCAAGAACGGTCTCGTAGTTGATCAGCGGTTCATTGTAGGTAAACGCGATCCCGATGTTGCCTTGATCCTTTAAAGACAAGGCCAAATCAACCACCTCTAAAGGACTCAGAGCTTTCATCTTGATGTCCTCAGGTTTGGCCATCGAAATCGTATGGTTCTGGCAAAACGGACAGCGTAGATTGCATCCTGCCGATCCCAACGATAAAATCATCGACCCGGGATAAAAATGAAGCAAGGGCTTTTTTTCGATCGGATCCAAAGCCATGGAACTGAAGCGGGATCCATTGAGAGAGATGATCTTGCCTTCGACATTTTTTCTTGCGCGACAAAACCCAATCTGACCTTCATCCAATGTACAGCGGTGAAAACAAAGCCCACATTCAATCATGATGACGGATGACTTCAAAACGTTCCAAGGAATACGATTCATCCGGATCGATCCCGGCTTTTTGTAAAGCAATGGAAATCTGCTTGGTTACGGTATCGACACCATCGAGATCCGGAAGCAGTAATCCTCGTCTTACGCCTTTACTCACGATGACCCCATAACGTTGGACATTGAGCTGATCCAAAGACTCGATCTTTTCGGCAGGTCCCAAGACATCGACATGGATCGAAAGATGATCCAATTCGTCCGGTGTGATCGGGGTAAAGCGGTAATCCTCGGTGGCAGCCCAAATCGCGCAGGTAATGATTTCCTGGGCCACACTGGGTTTGGTGGCACTGATCGTACCGATACAGCCGCGCAGTCGACCGTGTTTGTGGATGGAAACAAAGACCCCGGCTTTCTCATTCATCAGATGGGCCGGTGTATTGGTTGGAATAACCGTCTTCAGATGGTCCAAGACGATGTTTCTGATGGCCAGTTTGGCCAGATAGACATAGGGATCTATTAAAGGAATAAACGAGGCACAGGCATAGCCGACTCCAAACGGTCCTTCATAAGAGTGCAGTTTTGAGTGATACTTGAGCTCATTCATGACCCCGCTCATGATCAGTAAGGAACGGTATCCACATTCACCGGCTTCTTCACACAGATCCGCATCCATGAATCCGATCTCGCTCCGCAGAGCCGGAGGCTGGGCGAATGACTTGAACGAATAATTGCCGCTGCGTGCAAAATTGGAGCTCGCTTCAACATACCGGTTTGTATCTGCAACCGTCGTTGTATTCGTATCGCCCACATTCTCGAAAGA
>CAZLWH010000019.1:1487-9174 GCA_964563265.1 uncultured Erysipelotrichaceae bacterium | reverse complement strand
TGAATCCGATCTGGCCCAGTTTGCCTTGATCAAGCAGTTCAGTCACCAGTTTATCAAATTTGGATCCTGAAGGATGAAGGCCGTAAGGACCATCTTTTTTGAGTCGATGCGACATATCGCCGCTGGCGATGAAAACGATGCGCCGATTCAAGGTCTCCGCGATCTCTTGGATCTGTTGGCCCAATTGAATGTGGTCACTTCGACCCAAACCCGACAATCCCAAGCGAATGAATTTAAAGTTTGGGTAGGCTTTGACGATGAAACTCATGGGCACGAGGGTCCCGTGATCCAATTCATGCGGTGAAATACCGGCCCTGACATGACGGTTCTTCTTACAGATCATCTCAACGAATTCCATGTCCGTCTTGGTGGTCAGTTTGACCATCGGAGCCTCAAATCGGGCAAGACTACCGCTTTCTTCAGCATCTCCTGAGATAAAAAAGCGCTCCTGATAAAAAGGCGCATGCGGTGAGCTCAGAATGATGGTGTCCGGCATTAACTGTGCGATCTTATGCGCAATCGCCTGAACACTCTTCGCAGTTTCACTGATCGACAATGCTTCCTCATGACCGACTTCAGCGACGAGTAGCGGCGGATGAGGCAAAACAAAGCTGCCCAATACGCTCATGATGGTTCTCCTGTCTGGTTACCCACAGTATAATCCTTTTCAAGACAAAGAAAAACCCGTTTTAGTTCACGGGTCTTTCGAGGAAACTGTCGATGGTATAAATGTTGGTACGGGTCGGTTCAACGATGACTTTACCGCTGGTGATCAGATCACAGAAGATGGTGGCCAATTCAGGATCGAATTGGGTCCCGGCATTGCGCTTGATCTCATTGATGGCGAAGTCGATGTCCATATTGACCTTATACTGACGGTCTGAGGTGATCGCATCGAAGGCATCTGCCAAAGCGATACAGCGTGCCCCAAACGGAATGCTTTCTCCGGCGATCTTTCTGGGATAGCCTTTACCGTCCCAACGTTCATGATGACCGATGACAGACGGAATAACTTTAGAGAAGGAAGGCAGGTATTTGATGATGGTGATCGAGAGATCAACATGCTTCTTCATGGTTTCATATTCTTCGGTGGTCAATCTGGAAGTCTTGGTCAAGACATTTTCAGGGACCCCGATCTTACCGATATCGTGCAGTAAGGAAGCCAAGCGGATGATTTCGATTTCGGAAGGCTTGGCGCCTGCTCCTATGGCGATGGCTGTGGCATATTTCGCAACACGTTGGGAATGACCGAAGGTAACATGGTCTTTCGCATCGATGGTGGCAGTCAAGGCATAAACGGTCGCCAATTGGTTTTCATCCAAGGCGATGCCTTCTTTGGTGTCTTCACTGATGGCGGAATTGAACAGGACCGTTTTATTGCGTCCGCTGCGTTTCGCTTCAATCAAGGCCAAACCGGCATTCTTCAGGAGTTGTTTGTCATCGCTGGCTTGTGACGGATAGGTACACAATCCGCAGCTGACTGTCAGATGTCTGGAAGGTTCATCCGGTGCAGAGACCGAAGTCTGTTCGATGACGACGCGGATCCTTTCCATCAGATCATAGGCTTTCTTCGTATCGGTGTTGGGCAAGACGACGGCGAAGATATCGCCGACATAGCGGCACACCAAGCCGTTTTCACCGACGACCTGTTTGATTTTGGACGCCAGTTTGGTCAATGCCGTATCCCCGGCATAGTGACCGTACAGATCATTATAGACGTTGAACATATCGATCCCGGTCAGTGCGAGAGACAGGTTGCCCTGTTTGTTTCTGCTGGAGATCTCAATCAGCTGATCCATGAAATAACGGTGATTATAGGTGTTGGTCAAGGCATCAATGGTGGCTTCTTCACGGGCCTTTTCATACAGGATCGCGTTGGCCAGGGCAATGGAAGCCGTGACACAGATCATGTTGATTTGTTCAGTATGAGGGATCTCGCGGATCGAATGGGTGTCTTTATGACACATCAATAAGATCCCGATCAGTTTTCCGTTGGATTTGAGCGGAACCGCTGTTTCAAACAGGATCCCGTTTAGGGCTCTGCGGTCTTGGTCCCACATCGTCTTGAAGAAAGCGTTGGTGTCAAGTTCCTTCCCGCTGATGAGTTCATCACATTGACTGAACCATAAGACGAAAGGATGAGCCGGAACGATTTCGAAAGAAATGTTTTCCAGTTTACGGCTGGCCGCATAGAAGGCATAGTTTCCCGTGTCAGCATTTCTTAAGAACAAGTAGTTGCGCTGGTTGGTGGATACATCGGACACAGCGCTCATCAGACTTTCCGCGATCTTGGAGAGTTCCAGGTTGTTGGCGATCTGATGGGTGAAACTGGCGATCCGGTCATCACGGACTTTTTCTTCTTTATAGAACAGGTTATTGACCAGGTTATAGATGACTTTAAACAGCGGCTGGAAGATCAATAAGGAGACGAAGGTAACGATCAGGATGAACAGGTTGTTGTCGACACCGGTATCCAGGTTTTCAAAAATAGAAATCAGACCGTTGACCAGGAATATGGATCCGACCGTGATGGCGGTCAGCAGCATCGTAAAGATAACCGCTTTGGTGATGACGAATTTCAGTTCCAAAACACGGTTGCGGTAGATCGCATACATGAAGAAGACGGAAGCGATACTGCCTGCGAAGAAGTCAAGCGGCCATTTTCCGATGACCGGTGCCAAATTGGCTCCGATCCCGATGAAGATGATAAACAAGGCGATCATGATGTTTTTCAGACCGCTGAGGTATCTGGATTTACGGTATTCGCGCTGAGCCAAGAACAGACAGGTGACCAATAAGGCGAAGATCAGAATGTAAGAAACATACGCGCCGATCCCCAATGAATAATCAAGTTCAATATACGGTGAATACGACACTTCCTTCATAACGGCTGAAATCGTGGTATAGCCAAGGATATTGACGATCTGCATCGCCAATTCCAAGATTCCCCAAAACAGCAATGAAAAGGTGCGTTTCATTTTAATGAAGACGGTAAAGAAGATGTAACCGGTATACGGGATCATCATCAAGGCGGCAACCATGGTACGCTGCCAGAATAAGGTTCCCGGGGTGACATTCAGTTTCATCATCAAGGTCGAGAAACTCCACAAGGTCATCGCGATCATCATCAGGATGAAGGCAGAGACCGTTTTATCTTTTTTGGACAAGGATAAAATAACCAAGATCGCAAAGGAGAAAATAAGGGATAGGATCGGGATGCCCCAATAGATGTAAACCAACAGTTGGTTCATCATGCGCGTGTCCCCTGACCAAAGGCCATCTTCATGACCTCGACTTCATCGAAATGGTTCGGATTGACTTTCTGCATCGGATGGGAAATCGTCGACTGATACTTCGCCAAGGTCCCTGAAGGAATAATGGTGACTTTCAAAGGTTCGATTCCCAGCATCTTATACAGGTTCGCATAGTCTGAATCGATGTATTTGAAATAGATCTCGAGCTGTTCCTTGATGAGATCGGCATTATCGATGCCGGGCTCATTTTGAGGATGATTCAGTTCAATGGTGAGATTGATGTAAGGTCTAGCCTGAGAGTCATAGCATTTTCTCGCAAACCAGGCATCGATGTGCAGGTGCGACAAGGTGATGGCTTCACGGATGGTGGCTTCGGTGATACGGGTAAAACCAGCCAGATCGATGACCGGATCGACACGGTCGATATAACGGAAATGCGGTAAGACGACCCCGTCATGATGATCAGATCCCGGTTCAAACTTGAAGATGTCACCGACACGGTAACGGGCGAAAGCACCGCCCTTAAAGGTGGTGATGACCAATTCATAATATTCGTCTTCTTTGATTTCGTTGAGGGTATATGTCTTACACTTATAGGTCGGATCTTCAAGATTCTTATAAAACTCGCTCATCGGAATGAACTCGTAGTAACATACGTTGGGCAATAAGATCAGCCCGTCTTTGACCCAGGATTCGATGGCGATACAGGTGACTTCGGTCCCACCAAACACTTCCAGAGGACGGATGCCCCAATATTGTTCGATCTTCTTTTTGAAATGGAAGGTATCGGTACCGATACAGACAAACCCCTTCAGATTGAATACATCTTTTGGATAAACAGGACGATCCTGAGCTTTGGCAATCATCTTGGCTCTGGCGTAATTGACCAAACGGCCCAGTTTAAATTGTCCAAGATTGACTTTGGAAGAACTCTTGCCGCCGTCGATGAACTGTTCGCTCATACGGACGATGACGCTGGAAAGACCATAGAACAGATCCAAGCCTTGTTGAAGGCCCATCTTAAAGCCTTCTTTGTTGCGCTGGCTGAAGCTCATCGCATTGCCTTCCTTGGCTGGCGGAAAGAAATTGACGCTATACTCGCCTTCCAAGACATCCGGCAATAATCCGGTCAGATACGGCATCGGTGCCATTCCGTTGAGGAAATTAGCCCCGACCTGCAAATCAAACTTGCCTCTGGATTGACTGGAAGCCAAAATGATACAGGCCAAACAGGCATCTTTATAGTTTTCGACCATGCCTTCGGAATACGGCGCCACTTTGATGGGGGCTTTTCCGCCTTCCCACGTGGTTTCGATCCAGACGACCGGTTTCGACGGAAGCATTTTTTCATCCTTGCTTAACAGGATATCCGCATAATCGTCATACTCGGTTAAAGGACACATCGTTCTGAATTCAGCGATCGTTTTGGGATGTTTACCGTTGAGGATCTTCTTACCCAGTTCGCTGCTGGAAAACAAGCCGATCTGTTCCATCAGAAGACTGTTTTGGATTTCCATGAATTCTTTGACCGATAAATCTAAAAAGCCGCAGTAACGCTGCCAGATTTCATCGTATTTTTTTGCTTGCAATAAAGCATCAAAATTCATGAATGATCCTTTCCCAAAGTATTGAATGCACGTTGAAGTTCTTTGATTCCGAAGAATAAGAACGGAGTCCTCTGCTTATACAGAGTATAGCCTTGAAGGGTCTTGACGAAAAATAGGTTGTCCTGAATATAAACATGCAGGATATCCATCAGCGTCCAAACGATCGCAGCAATCAGTAAGGTCCCGTTTCCGGTCGCCAGTGCGGCAAACAGATAGAACAGGAAGAAGCCCCAGACACCGGGATGACGGCATAAACCGTAAAGTCCGGTGGTGATCAAAGCGGAATTGCTTTCGGTCTTGACATAGGTCTTGGTGAACGGAAGCGCAAAGAATAAGGCATAGATCATCTCGATCAATCCGAGTACGGAAACGACCCAAAGGATCGGGGTAGCAGCGAAGGTAAACAGCGGTGTTTCATTAAAGAGGATCAATCCGGTCGCAATGACCAGCATCATCACACCGGCCGCGAAAAGGCCATTCAAAATCGGATGAAGCATTTTGAGCTTATTGAAGTCAAATAGAGTCAGGACAAAGAAGGCAAAAGCTCCTACCAAGATTAGACTCATGTGTTCCCCTTCAAAAGTGTGTATTTTTATTATACACCCCTTCTGAAACACAATACAAGGTGTTTTTCACGATAAATGACTACGAAAAGCGTTTATTTATCAGTGTTTTATACTCTATGTGATGACAACGGAGTCGGGAGGTTCGTAAAATGAGCACGTTTGAGACAAGGACTTCTCTTTTCACAAAACCCGATCAAGACAAGAAATCAGAGGAAAACCGTCAAAAAAAGGGCAAATCCATGATTGGATTTGCCTTTGTTGAACTCAATTTATGAAGAAGGATCCTTAGCCTTTGATTCCGAAAACAGACAAGATGTGTTTGCGTTCATCCTGCGAGAAATAGATGAAGTAGATGACCCCGACACTGACGATCCCCAAGATCGCACAGGCAATGATCAGCGTCAGCCAACTGGTCGGCATATAAAGAGCGCTCATCGCAAATCCAAACAGCAGTAAGGCTCCAAAGGTCAGCATGCTTTTAAACATCAGCGGAAAGAACGTCATCTTTGGCAGACCCAGACATTGGGCCGCAAACGGCATCTGGAAGACAAAGGGCAGCAACAGACCGTAGAAGGTCGAGACCCCTGCGATCGCATAGATCCCGTAATCCGTAAACCACAGAAACAACAAGGTCGTGATGACGGAGATGATCCCGTATGCCAAGTGGACCAAGGCATTCTCTTTGACATGATTGGTGATCGTAAAGATCGACTGTAATGGAAACATCAGACCGTTCATGATGATGACCAAGGCGGTCAATACGGATAAGACATAGATCAATGGAATATCCTGGCCATGGATCCACAGTTTGAAGAACGGGACCCCATAGACGATCAGGATCAGATTGGGCAGCATCGTGACGGTCCCCAAGACCTTGATCCCGCGCTTGACCTGAACGACCAAATGATCATAACGCTTTTGCGCATAGAGCTTGGTAAAGATGACATTGAAAGAGCCGGTCGCCATCGACAGAAAACTTTGCATGGCCTTCGGCAGGATCTTGGCGATGGCCAGCTGACCCATAGCAACAGGCGAAACAAAGACATTGGCAAACAGTAAATCAAACCCCACCAGCATGATGTAACTGATCTGCTTCACCATAAAGTAGAAGCCTGATCGCGTGATTTCTTTGAATTTGTCCCAACGGATATTTTTGAGCCTGATGTCCAATTCCGGCAGGAAGCGTTTCATTAAGACATAGTCATACACTAAGGTAAAGGCAGAAATGATGACTGCCGAGACCCCAAGATAATAGATCCTTGGCTCAAAGAACACATACAGACTGACCAATAAGACGGCTTCCATGACCACAGCGAAGAAGTCACGGATCGAGACTAGATAGAACTTGTTGGCGACCTGAGTCCCTGTTCTAAAGATCAAGAAGAAAGTATTGAAGATGAAGTTGATCATCAATAAGACAAACAGAATCTTGACGTCCGTTAAGATGGCCGGATCGATCTTGATGAAATCCTGCAGGCGCCAGATCGCATAGCCCACCGGGATCAAGATTGCGACCAGATACGCCAAGGTCGCATAGAATGAACTCGAGAAATACGCATTGGTATCCTTATAATTCTTTTGCGTATGGGAAATCATGACGAATCGAAACAGCATCCCCGCGGTCATAAAGGTAAAGATATCCAGATAAGAGACAAAGTTTTGGCCCAATCCGAGATACCCGTAAGGGGCAGCCCCCAAAGCGGCAACGATAAAGGGCGTCAGGAAGAAATTGGATCCCATATTGATGGTATAGGCCACAAAGCGAGACCCGATGTTGATGGCCAGCATACGCTGTTCTGTCATTTTGAATTTCATATCGACAATATTATAGCGTAAACCAAGGCAATCTTTTTGTGAAGTGGTGTTAAATCGATGGTAGCCTTGTCTTAAAGTACTGATGCTTCTTTGCTTTCTTAGCCACTCAACCCAATAATCCTATATAATTAGGGCAGAAAGAGAAGGTCTATCTATGGAGAAAATCCTGAGTTTATTGAGAAACAACGCCCGTCTGAGCAATCGTGAGTTGGGTGTCATGCTGGGCATCAGCGAGGAAGAAGCCGCCCAGAACGTCAAGGACCTCGAAAAGGCAGGCATCATCAAAGGCTATTTGACTGTCTGTAATGAAAACAAGATCAGTGATGCCCCGGTCCATGCCATGATCGAACTGAAAGTCGTTCCCATGAAAGAACTCGGTTTCCAAGACATCGCCAACCGCGTCATCGCCTTAGAAGCGGTCGACAGCGTTTACCTGATGGCCGGA
>CAZLWH010000019.1:0-1477 GCA_964563265.1 uncultured Erysipelotrichaceae bacterium | reverse complement strand
GATCTTGCCAAGTATCTTGGCGTGGCGGGGCTCATTATCGCCAACAATACCAGGGTAACGCCGGTGAGGCTTACAGGCGCCCGCGCCACCGGCGGTCGTATCGAGACCACCATCTTGGTTCCGCCGCCATTCGATAGCCCAGCCGGAGACTATGATCTGGCCGTGTTTGTCAAAGGCAAGACGATGCAGGAAGTCGCGATGTTTGTGGCCAAGAGATTGGCAACCTTAGACTCTGTCTTATCGACCAATACCCATTTCATCCTTAATAAATATAAAGAAGACGGGATCGTTCTTGACGACGGCAGCACGCAAGACATCCGTTCTACCTTAAAAAGCGAATGAGTCCCATCCATTTTAATAAAAGGCTGTCACAGATCCCACCAGGTGTGCTGCACAAATACCTGGATCTGGCGACCGATCCGACGATCTTATCACTAAGCGTCGGCGAGCCGGATTTTCCGACACCGTTCCATATCCGTCAGGCTGCGATCGATGCGATCCAAGCCGGAAAGACTTTTTATACCCCTTCCAAAGGCTTATTGTCCTTGCGTAAGGAAATCGCGTCAGTCCTAAGCCGTAAACATCAGCTGGATTATGATCCGGCCACAGAGATCATCGTCACGATCGGCGCCTCCGAAGCGCTTGAAGCGTCGTTTGTGGCTTTACTCAATCCGGGCGATGAAGTCATCCTGATCACCCCGGCGTATATTACCTATGAACCCATCGTCATCATGGCCGGTGCCACCCCTGTCCCTGTGGTCACCAGTGCCTCCAACGGATTCAAACTGACACCGGAAGCCCTCAGTGCCGCCATTACCGATAAGACCAGAGTCTTGGTCCTCAACTATCCGTCCAATCCGACCGGCGGCGTCATGACCCATCAGGATTATGAAGCCATCGCCACGATCCTGCGCGATAAAGACATCGCCGTCATCTCCGACGAGATCTACAGTGAACTGACTTACGGGATCAAACATGCCTCGATCGCCCAGTGTGAAGGCATGAAAGAAAAGACCATCCTGATCAATGGTTTCTCCAAAGCCTATGCGATGACCGGATGGAGACTGGGCTATGTCTGTTCAACCCCGGAAATCATCAGGAATATTTCGACTTATCACAGTAACGCCATGCTTTGTCCACAAACGATCAGCCAGTTCGCCGGCATTGAAGCGCTTAAAAACGGCGACGAAGACATCCACCACATGCGTGATGAATATGACATGAGACGCCGTTTCGTCATCGACCGGCTCAATAAGATGGGCTTGCCTTGCGCAACCCCGCTGGGTGCTTTCTATGCCTTCCCCGACATCCGTTCTTCCGGACTCAGTTCGATGGACTTCTGTTCTGCCTTGCTGCAGTCGAAGAAAGTCGCCGTCATCCCAGGCAATGCTTTTGGGAAAGCCGGTGAAGGCTATGTCCGTTTCTCCTATTCCTATTCGCTGGCGCACATACAAGAAGCGCTGGATCGATTGGAAGC
>CAZLWH010000018.1:6376-14515 GCA_964563265.1 uncultured Erysipelotrichaceae bacterium | reverse complement strand
CGGGGACGTCAACTTCGGAAGCTGTTGGAACAAGCCTAACCAAAGGCATCTTCGATCTTGGAGGAGAAAAAGGCATCACCGCTTTAAAAGAAGCAACAAGCACTGAAAAGAAAGCAATGGACGAGAAAGTGATCCCGCTGACCGTGATCGAGGTTCTCAACGACAACCCGTTGACGGATAAACTGAGTGAGTATTTGAAAACCAACCTTACTATAGAATAAAGCTTGTCTATTTATAATAACTAAATAAATACTTGTAATCTTAGCACTTAAATGAGTTAATAAGGTTACAAGTATTTTTCAGTACGGAGATCATTTATGAACATGGAAACATTCAGTCAGTTGTTGAGCAATACAGGCTTATTGCTTTCTGTCAGTATACTCAATCAACTGGGTCATTTGGTAATTAAGAAAAGGGGAAAATTATCACCGATCCTCGACGGTTTTCTTTTGGGCATCATCGGTGTGACGGTCATGATCAATCCGATGGTGTTTGCTGAAGGACTGGTTTTCGATACCCGCTCGATCTTGTTGAGCGTTGGTGCGTTGTATCTTGGTCCGATCCCGGCCATCATTGCTGCGCTTATGACCGTATCCTATCGGGTCTACATGGGTGGGGTAGGAACCTTACCTGGGGTCTTGGTGATCTTGAGCACCACCGCGTTTGGTTTGTGGTGGCGCATGATGTATCCAGTGAAAAAGATCCGAAGATCGGCTTGGAATCTGTATCAGTTTGGTTTTGCGACCCATCTGATCATGATTTTGTGTATGTTTGCCTTACCATGGGATCTGGCATTATCGACTCTGAAAAACATCACGGGACCGATCTTGACGCTTTATCCGTTGGCTTCTTTGCTTTTAAGTGCTTTGATCCAGACTCAGGAAGAAAACCAGTTCCATTTTCAACGAATCTTGGAATCCGAGTCTCTCTATCGTTCTTTCTTTGAAAAGAATCAAGCGGTTGTTTTGATCGTAGATCCGATAACGGGAGACCTTTATGATGCCAATCAGTCAGCATCTCAATTTTACGGCTATCCTTTAGAAACAATCAGGACGATGAAGATCAATCAGATCAATCAGTTGTCTCCTGAACAGATAAAAGAAAAAATGTCTCAGTCTATTGAGAATAAGAAGAACCATTTTGAGTTCAAACACCGGCTTGCCAGTGGTGAAATCAAGGATGTTGAGGTATTTTCAGGACCCGTTTCGATTGATGGCAGAAAGATGCTGTATTCGATCGTTCATGACATCACGGAACGCGTCAAGATCAGAGAAGAACTGGTCGAGAGTGAAACACGTTATCGCTCACTGGTCGAAAATGCACCCTATGCCATCTTCATCCAAATCGACAAACAGTTCACATTTTTAAACCAGACCGCCTGTCGGTTGTTTGGGGTCGAAAAACCTGAGGACTTGATTGGTCAACCGGTAATGGATCGATTCCACCCGGATTACCATCAAATCGCGCAAGACAGGATCCACCAACTGAATGTAGAAAAAATAGTTGCGATCCCTAGAGAAATCGTATTCTTGAAGGTGGACAATACCCCGATCGATGTGAGTACGATCGGTGTTCCATATAAGAGTGGCGATAATAACGGAGCCTTGGTGTTCGTCTTAGACATCTCCAATCAAAAAGCGCTTGAGCGCCAAAAAGAAGACTTTGAATTGAAGATCCGTCAGCAGCAAAAACTGGAAGCCATCGGTCAATTGGCCGGCGGAGTCGCCCATGAGATCAACAACCCGATCAACGGCATCATGAATTATGCCCAACTGATCGTCGACAGTATTAAAGATACCCAAGAAGTCGAAAATTACGCCAAAGAAATCATCCGTGAAACAGATCGCGTCTCAGGCATCGTCAAGAATCTGCTTCAGTTTGCGCGGATGGAGAAGCAATCTCATTCGTATGCCAATTTTTATGACATCGTAAACCGGACTGTGTCCTTGACCAAAGTCATCCTCAACAAAGACAACATTCAACTTAATATTCATCTTGATGAGGATTTACCGGATCTCAAATGCCGTTCTCAACAGATCCAACAGGTCATCATGAATCTGTTGACCAATGCCCGGGATGCGCTCAATGAACGCTATCCTGTTTCAGATCCCAAGAAGATCATCGATGTGAGTGCGCATGAATTCAAGAAGGATGGACGCCGTTGGATCCAATTGGATGTCACCGATTATGGTACCGGTATTGATTCCTCCATCTTAGAGAAAATCTTTGAACCGTTCTATTCAACGAAATCCAAAGAAAAAGGGACGGGTCTTGGCTTGGCCATCTCCTATGGGATCATCAAAGATCATCATGGGGAAATCCTGGTGGACAGTCTTTTGAATGATCATACGACCATGAGCGTAATCTTGCCTGTGGATAACGGCTGGGATCTTAAGGAGGTAACACATGACTAAAGTAATGGTCGTGGATGATGAGCTTTCCCTTCGGGTCACGCTCAGCAAATTCCTAAGCAATTCAGGCTTTGAAGTCAGCAGTTTTTCCAACGCGATAGAGGCACAGGAAGCCTTTATACAGCTAAAACCGGATATCGTAGTCTCAGACATCATCATGCCCAAAAGCACGGGCATCGATTTACTGATGGCCATAAGAGCCATGGATAAGGAAGTCCAATTCATCATCATGACTGGAGAGCCAACCCTTGAAACCGCAGTTCTTGCGATTCAAAACGGAGCCAGTGATTACATCAGTAAACCAATCCATAAAGATGAGTTCCTGAGGATCATTCACAAAGCAGATGAGATCAAAAGACTTTTGGATGAGAAAAAAGATCTGGAAGCACGCAACTTCGAGTATCAAAAGAATCTAGAAACCATGGTGGAGCGAAGGACCTTGGCTTTACAGGACTCGATGAAGAGCATCATCTTGTTGTTGTCTCAGGTCGTTGAGACCAGAGATCCCTATACCGCAGGCCATCAGCGCCGTGTCGGCAACTTGGCAGCTGCGATCGCTGAAAAGATGAATCTTCCCAAAAAACAAGTCGAAGAAATCCGTATCGTTGGATATATCCATGACATCGGTAAGATCAGTATCCCAGCGGAAATCCTCAGCAAACCCGGCAAACTGAGCGACCTTGAGATGGCCATGCTTCGCAATCATTCTCAAGTCGGCTTTGAGATGCTGAAAGGCGTCAATTTTCCTGATACCTTCGCAAAGGCGATCCATCAGCACCATGAACGCGTTGACGGGTCTGGGTATCCGTTGGGCTTGAAGTCCGATCAGATCCTGTTGGAAGGGCATATCTTGATGGTGGCTGACGTGGTGGAGGCCATGATGTCGCATCGGCCTTATCGGCCTTCGTTAGGCAAAGAGGTGGCCCTCAATGAGATCCTGTCAAAAAAAGGCACCAAGTATCGTGCGGATATCGTGGATGCCTGTATTGAGGTATTCAATATAGATAAGTATGAGTATGATGACATCACGCATGAACTGCATATTCAAACCTAAACATTTCTTCGGAAATGTTTTTTATTGCTTTCTCATCGATTCGACTTTGGCGATCAAAACATGAAAGGCTTCTTCAGGATCTTCAACAGCTAAGACACTGGCTTCCATCGGACACATGCCGGTCTTGGTATTGTTGATGATGAAAGGAACCAACTTGTCATAGGTAACAGGAACCTTGTGCTGATGTAAAAGATCTAAGGCGTGCTGAGAAATGATCAAGGCATGGATGCTTTTGATCCTGCCTTTGATCAAAAGAAAAGCGGCAGACTTGCCGATGACACGATCGATCACGAGTGCATCAACGAAGAAATCAGGATTTTCACGCAAAGGTTTCAATAAAGGCGCGATGCCTTTTAAAGTACTGACATATTCGGTATTGCCGATCTCTGCATAACAGCTGAGCTGCTCTGCCTTCATTCTGGCAATGGACTCTTGAAGATTCATGGATATTTCCTTTCAAATCAAACAAAGACCTTGATAAGTATGACTCAATGGTGTTCAATTAATTATAGCGAGGGACCACCATGTATACAAGAAGAATCGAGTCACTAAACATCAGTCCGTCTATGCTGGGATTTGGATGCATGCGTTTTCCGACCTTGCCTGATGGGTTGATCGATGAAGTCAAAGCCACCGCAATGATCGAGAAAGCCATGGCTGAAGGGGTCAATTACATCGATACCGCCTATCCGTATCATAACGGAGACAGTGAACCGTTTGTCGGAAGGGTATTGAAAAACCATCAGCGCGACAGTTTCTTTTTGGTCACCAAACTTCCGGTCTGGCTGATCAAATCCAAAGGTGATGTCAGACGACTGCTCAATGAACAGCTCAAACGGCTTCAGGTCGATTATATCGATTTCTATCTGCTTCATGCCTTGGATGGAGAACGATGGGACATTCTGGTTAAACTGGGCGTTCCTGAAGAAGTGGCTGAGCTTCAAAAGGAAGGCAAGATCCGTTTTATGGGTTTCTCTTTCCATGATGAATATCCGTTTTTTGAACAGATCGCGACCTATCGTCACTGGGATTTCTGTCAGATCCAATACAATTATCTGGATACCGAGATCCAAGCCGGACAAAAAGGCTATGACCTAACCGTTAAGCTGGGTATTCCTTTGATCGTCATGGAACCCATCAAAGGCGGGACCTTGGCCAATCTTCCCACCGACATCGCCAAGATCCTAAAAAATCACGATCCCAAAGCTTCCTTGTCGTCTTGGGCTTTGCGTTGGGTCGCATCCCGCGAAAACGTCAAAGTCATTTTAAGCGGAATGAGTACGATGGATCATGTCTTGGATAATCTTGAGACGTTCAAACACTTCAAACCTTTGGATGAGACAGAAAGCGCCCTGATCGATCAGGTCACCCAAATCATCCGTTCAAGGACCAGAAACGGCTGTACTGGCTGTGAATACTGTATGCCTTGTCCGTATGGGGTCAACATCCCCAGAAACTTCAAAATCTGGAATGATCTTGGGGTATTCAAAGATGTTCAAAAAGCCAACCGCAGATATTGGATCGACATGAAAGCAGAAGAACGTGCGGACATGTGTCAGGAATGCCAAGCCTGTGAAAGTGTCTGTCCTCAGCATCTGCACATCATCGATGACCTCAAACAGGTCGTCAAAGATTTGCCCAAACCATAATCAAGCCCGCAAGGGCTTTTTATGAAGTTTTTTTAACAATCCTGATGAAACGATACGGTATAATGAAAACAACGGTGAACCCATGACAAAAGTATGTTTTGTGGATGATGAATCAAATATCCGACGTTTGGTGGCCTATGACCTTAAACAGGCCGGCTACGAATTTTCGTTGTTTGAAAACGGACAATTGGCCTATGAAGCATCCAAGCTTACGGATTTTGATGTGTTTATCGTCGATTGGATGATGCCGGCCATGGATGGGATCACCTTGGTCAAAACATTGAGAGAAGAAGGGGTCAAAGCCCTCATCATCATGCTGACGGCCAAATCCGAAGAAGAGGACCTGATTGAGGCCTTCGAATCGGGTGTGGATGACTATCTGACCAAACCGTTCTCATCACGAGAACTGATGGTTAGGATCAAAGCCCATCTTCAGCGCGTGAAGTCCCAAGTCGAATCCACAATGACGATACAAGGATTGTTGATCAATCCCTCAAAACGGGAAGTTACCTTTCAGCACCAACTCATCGACTTAACAAAAACAGAGTTTGATCTGTTGATCCTGTTTGTTCAAAACAAAGGGGTGGTATTATCCCGCGATCAGATCCTCAATACGATCTGGGGTTTTGACTATGACGGAGATACCCGTATCGTTGATGTCCACGTATTTAAACTGAGAACCAAACTGTCAATGACCTCCATAGAGATCAAGTCTTTGCGCGGTATCGGTTATCTTCTGGAAGAGACCCATGAGCATTAAACAGAGTGTGTTTTATGGTGGTGTCAACGGCTTCTTTCTTTATGCTTATTTTACGCAGCTCATCGATCGATCCGTGCTTTTTATCGCCGCGCTCTCTTTCAATGCCTTATTTGTGTTGGTGTTGGAACTGAAACATAACGCTGAAAATCGTCAGCGTCTACAAAAAGCCCGTCAGTTGAGTCTTCTTCAGGAAAAGAACCTTCAAATCAAATCCAGTCAACTGGAAACCATCACCTCCAATCTGCCTTTTCCAATGGCGTTGATCGATCATGAGGGCAATCTGGTGCTGCATAATACACAGTTTCAGCCCTTCATCGTCAAACCCGGTGAACCGATGACCTACCTCAGCAAGGTTTTCCAGGCAGATATCGGCAGCTTCATTAAAAACGCCACAGTCAGCGACACCGCGCTCAACAAGATCATCAACATCGAGTCCACAGATTATCAAGCCATTTCGATCCCCATCGTCAACAAGTCTTCCAATGCCGGCTGTCTGTTTATGTTTCTGGACATCACCAAGATCTTAGAAGGAGAACGGATGCAGAAGCGCTTCATTGCGGATGCGTCTCATGAGCTCAAGACCCCGCTGTCCGTCATCTTAGGCATGATCCAGATCCTTAACCGTCCTGATTTCAGTGATCCTGAAACCTTGAAAGAATTCCTGGGTCAAATCGAAACAGAATCCTTGCGTATGGAAAACATCATCAATGATCTGCTTTCGATTTCCAAATTATCCTCCAATCGCGTGGTGCTCAATCCGCAACCGATACGGCTTAAAAAACTGATTCAGGATGTGGTCAGTCCTTTAAAACCCATGTTTACTGAGAAACAAGACACACTGTTGATCGACATCGATGATCAATTGATGCTTCATCTGGATGTCGAAAAGACCCATCAGATTTTCAGCAACCTGTTGACCAATGCCTTGAAGTTCACCGAGAAGGGGACCATCACCATCACCTCCACGCTTCAACCGCCTTATTGTGTGATATCAGTTTTGGATACCGGCATCGGAATCAAAGAAGAAGATCAGAAATACATCTTTGAACGTTTCTATCGGGCGGATCATTCTCGATCCAGAACGGCAGGCGGAAGCGGTTTGGGCTTGGCCATCGTAAAAGCCTATGTTTTGGCGCACAAAGGGGAGATCGAACTTCAAAGCAAGGTCGATGAAGGTTCTTGCTTCACGGTCAAACTGCCTTTGTAATATGAAGAAATCTTAACAATCCTTTAACACTACCGAAACCCTTTGAGGGTTTCTTTTTTATACACTAGACTCGAGGAATTCATTTCCTGGAGGAACAACATGAAGTCATTCAAGATTATCCTTAGTTCACTGCTTATCACGCTCAGTTTGGCAGCCTGTACAGGCAACACCAAGTCCAAACTTGAAGGCACCATCAATATCGACGGTTCTTCAACGGTCTATCCGATCGCAGAACTCGTCACAGAAGATTTTAATGCCGATTATCCTAAGGTCGAGATCACAGTCGGGTTCTCCGGAACCGGCGGAGGTTTCACCAAGTTTGCGGCCGGCGAAATCGACATCGCCAACGCATCCAGAAAAATCAAAACCGCTGAAGCTGAGGCGTTGACGGCGGCCAACATTGCTTATTTGGAAATCAAAGTTGCTTATGATGGATTATCGGTCGTTGTCAGTAAAGAAAATACCTGGGTCGATTACTTGACCTTTGATGAATTGAAAGCCATCTTCGGAGCCGATGCGACAGCCACACAGTGGTCTGATGTCAGAGCCGGATGGCCGGATGAAGACATCGTGATCTATTCACCGGGTCATGATTCCGGAACCTTCGATTACTTCACCGAAGCAGTCAATGGAAAAGCCGGTGTCATCCGTCAGGATTCAGAAACCGTCAAGATCTCGTTTAGTGAAGATGACAATGTCTTGGTGACCGGGGTTGCCGGAGACAAAGGCGCCATCGGTTACTTCGGATTCGCTTACTTTGAAGAAAATACCGACAAACTGAAAGCTGTACCGTTGACCAAGGATCCGCTCAAAACAGCGGTCATGCCTTCCTTCAATGCCATTGCGGATGCCTCTTATCCGCTGTCTCGTCCGCTGTTCATCTACGTCAATAAAGCCTCTTTGGATAGAGAAGAAGTCTTGACTTATGTCACCTTCTTTGTAGAAAATGCCAAAGAACTCTCCAAGGAAGTCGGTTATGTCTCCTTACCGGATGCCGACTACGAAGCCGCTTTAGCCTTACTTGACTAAGCCCTAAGAAGTCTGAATCTACAAGGTGC
>CAZLWH010000018.1:423-6366 GCA_964563265.1 uncultured Erysipelotrichaceae bacterium | reverse complement strand
AAAAAGAAGTACCACCAAGTTGAAGAGAAAATCATAGAACTCCTGTTGATCGCGGTCAGTACCATTTCCATCCTGACCACGGTCGGGATCATCATCACCCTATTCTACGAATCCTTCCTGTTTTTTCAGGAAGTCTCCATCGTAGAATTCTTTACCACCTTACGCTGGGCTCCGGTCTTTGATCCTCCGGCCTTTGGGGTCTTGCCTTTACTGTCAGGGACCTTGATGATTGCCGTACTGTCCAGTTTCATCTCCTTGCCTTTGGGTTTGGGCAGTGCGATCTATCTCAGTGAGTTTGCGACCAAACGGATGCGCAACATCATCAAACCCATGTTAGAATTATTAGCGGGGATCCCTTCCATCGTGTACGGATTCTTTGCCTTGACTTTCATTACCCCGATCTTAAGAAGTCTGATGCCGGATACGTCGGTGTATAACGCGTTGAGCGCCTCCATTGCGGTGGGGATCATGACCTTACCGATGGTGGCTTCCTTAAGTGAAGATGCGATGATGTCGGTTCCGGATTCGATAAGACAAGGGGCGTATGCCTTGGGATCGACCCGCTTGGAAGTGGCCGTTAAGGTCATCGTACCGGCAGCGTTCTCAGGCATTGCAGCTTCGTTTATGCTGGCCATCTCCAGAGCCATCGGAGAAACCATGATTGTCGCCATTGCGGCAGGACAGACCCCGACCTTTACCCTAAACCCTTTGGAAAGCATACAAACCATGACCGGCTTTATGGTCAATATGGCCTTGGGGGATATCCAACAAGGCTCCATCGAATTTAAAACCGTGTTTGTGGTAGGAGCCCTCTTGTTTATCGTGACCCTCATGATGAATTTTGTCGCAAGATTCGTCATACAGAAGAATCGTGAGGTATACTAATGGAAAAGAAAGCACGTTCACACCGCCGTTTGAAAAAAAGACTGCTGTTGAATAAGATCTTCGAACTTGTCTTCTTGTCGACCATCCTGCTTTCGCTTTCGGTCTTATTCATTTTGGTCTATGATGTTTTACAAAAAGGATTGGGTTCCTTGGATTGGAACTTCATCATCAGTATGCCATCCTCCCGTCCTGCCAAAGCAGGCATCCTGCCTGCCTTACTTGGAACCTTATGGGTCATAGTGCTGACAGCGCTCATCTCGATTCCGGTAGGCATCGGCACCGCCATCTATCTTGAAGAATACGCCAACAAACGATCCTGGTTCTTTAAACTGATGAACATCAACATCGGGAATCTGGCCGGTGTTCCTTCCATCGTCTACGGGATCTTGGGCTTGACCGTCTTCGTTCAGCTGCTCAAGATCGGACCTACGATCTTGGCTGGGACCTTGACCTTGAGCTTGTTGATCTTGCCCGTCATCATCGTGGCTTCTGTCGAAGCCATCAAAGCAGTTCCGTCTTCGGTCAAAGAAGGGTCCTATGCCTTAGGCGTCAGCCGATGGAGAACGATTACCGGTGTCATCTTACCGATGGCGACGCCCGGTATGATGACTGGATCGATTCTGGCCCTCTCCAGAGCCATGGGTGAAGCAGCCCCGCTGATCATGGTCGGTGCGGTCGGATTCGTCACCTTCTTGCCCAACAGTATCCTGGATCGCTATACCTTATTACCGATGTTGATCTACAACTGGACCTCCCGTCCCCAAGACGCTTTCGCACAGATCGCAGCCGCCGGGATCATCGTCATGCTGATCCTGTTGCTGATGACCAACCTGAGTGCCATCCTGCTTAGACATAAAACTCAAAACCGAGTGGATTAGGAAAAACCATGCCCAATAAAATTAAAGTTGAACACCTGAATTTCTATTACGGAAACTTCCATGCCCTTAAAGACATCAACATGGAAATCCATGAAAATAAGATCACGGCCCTGATCGGTCCTTCGGGCTGCGGGAAATCCACCTTCATCAAAACGATGAATCGGATGTATGACCTGATCGATAAAACCAAAGCCACCGGAAGCATCATCTTTGACGAGATGGAACTCTTGGATAAAGATCTCGATGTGGTACAATTAAGGAAGCAAATCGGGATGGTTTTCCAAAAACCCAATCCGTTTCCAAAATCAATCAAAGAGAACGTGCTTTATGGGGTCAAACGCCACGGTGAAGTCCCCAAAAACGAATGGCAGGCCTTGATGGAAACGTCACTGCGAAAAGCCTCTTTATGGAGCGAAGTCGAACATAAACTGAATCAATCGGCCTTCTCACTCTCCGGCGGTCAGCAGCAGCGTCTGTGTATTGCCAGAGCGTTGGCCACCAAACCGGAAGTCCTCCTGATGGATGAACCGACCTCAGCCTTGGATCCGATCGCAACAGCGAAAATCGAGGAACTGCTGGAAGAACTTAAAAAGGAATACACCGTCATCATCGTTACCCATTCGATGCAGCAAGCTGCACGAATCTCAGACTATACCGGGTTCTTCCTCAACGTAGAACTGATCGAGTTTGGTTTAACGAAAACCGTATTTTCTAACCCCACAGACAAACGTACCGAAGATTATATCACCGGAAGGTTTGGATAGGAGCCCACCATGGTCAAAATCGATGTAGAAATCCAGGAATTCAAAGAAGAGATTGTATCCATGGCTCAAAGAGTCAGGAAGATGTTTGTTTTGGCGCTGGAAGTCTTGCATACCGGCAACAAAGAAAAAGCCCTGACGATCGTTGAGCTGGATGAGTATGTCAACAATGCCAATGAGGAAATCAATGATAAGGCTGTCGAAGTCTTATCGCTGTTGGCTCCGGTGGCCTCCGATTTGCGCATCGTCATCGCCGGGATCAAGATCTCGACCGATCTCGAACGCATCGGGGATTACGCCAAAGCCATTGCCCGTTTCGTCATCAAAAATGATGATCTGGACCCTCAGTTATTGCCTTATGTCGATCCCATCGGCAATCAGTTCATTGCTTTCTTTGATCATACGATGCTGGCTTATTCCACCCGTGACGTGAAACTCGCCTTGGATCTGCCTTCACGCGATGATGAGATCGATGCTGAATTCAAAAAGATGATCAGTCATATTGAAAAACTGACCGCTGAGAAAAAAGACATCACCGCGTTGGTTCCCACCATCGGGATGCTGAGAAACATCGAAAGAGCGGGCGATCATACCAAAAACATCTGTGAAAACATCATTTACGAAATCAAAGGCCAGCATTACGATTTCGGATAAAATTCGGGCATTATTAAAGCAGCTTAACTTTTATTCGCTATAATAAAGACAGGAAAACAGTGATAAGGCTTCCTGTCTTTTTTATCACTGGAGATAGTCAATGACCCTAAAATCAACCCAAATCTACAATGCCTTTATCAGCGGGGCCCAATCGTTGATCGTTCAGCGCCAAGTCCTCAATGACCTGAATGTTTTTCCAGTGGCAGATGGCGATACCGGAAGCAACATGGCCGCCACGATGGAAGGGATACTCAGACAAAGCAAGGTTTCCGATTCGATGTCTGAAACGATGAACTCGATCGTGGATGCGGTCAGTATGAATGCGCGTGGCAATTCCGGCGCCATCATGGCCCAATTCATCATCGGCTTTTCTGAACAGCTGCCGGATCGTGAACTCAGTGACCGTGACTTCATCGAAGGATTGAAGGTCGCGGTGACGAAAGTCTATGAGGCCCTCAGTCAACCGGTCGAAGGCACCATGATCACCGTCATGCGTTTGTGGGTCGATGAGATCGAGGTCTTATACAAGAAAACCAATGACTTCAAGATCACCCTCAATACCTCCCTGACCAAGGCCTATGATGTGTTGAAGGATACCCCCAACTTGTTGGCGGTCCTGAAAGAACACCATGTGGTCGACAGTGGAGCCAAAGGTTTTGTCCACTTTCTGGAAGGATTCATCAAAGGTTTATGGACCACAGAGAAAATGATTGTCCCTGACGCTTTGGAATTCGAAGAAGATGATACGCATGTGATCGACGCCAAGGAAACCATCACCTTCAGATACTGTACCGAAGCTTTGGTCAATACCACTCTGGAGGACACACAACACATCAAGAGCCTATTAGAACCCTTTGGAGACTCGTTACTGGTCGTCAAGAGTAAACACACCCTTAAGATCCATATCCACACCAATACGCCTGAAAAGGTCATGAATACTTTAAAAGCGTTGGGACCCATCATTCAGTAGAAAGCCGATGACATGATCCTACAACACGAGGATTTTACGCCCAAAGCCAAGATCGCTTTGGTGACCGATTCGATTGCGGATCTTCCCAGATCTTTCATCGATGAAGCCCTCATCCATGTCTATCCCTTAACGATCATGATCGATGAAGCCCCGTATCTGGATCGCATCACGATGCCTTCCTCTCAATTCTATGATCAGCTGCCTGAATTCAAGAAATATCCGTCTTCCTCTCAACCCACATTAAAAAGCGTCGAGGATCTCTATAAAAACCTGCTTCATCATTATGAACAGGTGTTGGTCGTTTCCGTCTCCTCTCAAATGAGCGGAACGCATCAGGTCTTTGAGAAAGCAGCCCAGAAGTTCAATGGGCAAGTGACGGTCATCGACAGTAAACAGAATTCAGGGGCGCAAGGCTTACTGGTCATCTTGGCCAATACGTTGATCCAACAGGGTCTCACTGCCGATCTCATCAAACAAAAGATTCAAGAAGCATCCAAGAATACCAAGATCTTTGTCTCTGTCGATACGCTGAAGTACATGGTCAAGATGGGACGCATCCCACCGGTCTTAGGCAAGATCGGACAATGGACCAACATGAAACCGATCGTCACGATCGATGAAGAAGGTCATGGGAAAACCATGGGCTCTGCCTTCAGTAAGAAGCAGACCGAAAAGAAGATCCTGAAAGAAGTGCTTAAAATCGCCCAAGACAAGACCTTGGTCAATTATTGTATCGTTCACGGCAATGATTCAGAAAGAGCCCAGCGCTTTTCAGCACTGTTGACTGAGAAACTGAATCAGGCGCCTTTATACATCGAAGAAGTGTCCTCCATCGTGGCGATGAGCGCAGGACCTAAAACATTCGCGATCGCCATTCAAGTCAAGGAGAACTCATGACCACAGTATTGATCACACTTTTAATTTATTTCTTGTTTGCGTTTACGGTTGGGACCTTAAAAAAGAACCACGGCTTGGTGGATATTGCCTGGGGAATGGGTTTCGTGGTCAGTGGACTGGCCGCCTTATTCACCTCAGCCATCACCCCGGTCAAACTCTTGGGCTTTGCGATGTTGCTGATCTGGGGTTTGCGTTTAAGTATTTACCTGTTTTTCCGTAACTGGGGCAAGCCTGAAGACAAACGCTATACCGACATGAGACAACGCTGGGTCAAACACCCTTATCTCTACAGTTTCCTCAATGTCTATGCCTTACAAGGCGTCTTATTGTTTCTGATCAATCAGCCTTACTTCCAACTGGCTTTTCTGAAGGATCCAAAACTCAATGTGTTCAGTATCGTTGCGGTGATCGTTTGGGCCGTGGGTTTCTATTTTGAAGTCGCGGGCGATAAACAGCTCGCGGATTTCAGAAAAGATCCCGCCAACAAAGGCAAGATCATTACCACTGGATTATGGTCGATCACCCGTCATCCCAACTATTTCGGCGAAGCCTTGATGTGGTGGAGTATGGCAACGTACACAGTCAGTGTCGGCGCTACACCTTTGGTCCTGTTAAGTGCCCTGTTGATTACACTATTCCTACGTTATGTTTCCGGGGTTCCGCTACTGGAGAAGAAATACAAGGATCGTGAAGACTTCAAAGCTTATGCGGCCAAAACCAGTGTCTTTATTCCCTGGTTGAAAGGAAAACAATAATGCTAAAAATCAAAATCGCAGCCTGGATCGGCACCATCGTCATGGCAGGCATGATCGTCTTCTCCATAGTGACCGGCGACTTCGTCGTCGATGGCGGAGCACTTCTGAGCAATGTCTGGGGTCAGATGAGTATGGTGGATCTG
>CAZLWH010000018.1:0-413 GCA_964563265.1 uncultured Erysipelotrichaceae bacterium | reverse complement strand
TCTTGTTGTTCTATTTGTGGATCTTGAGAAGAGAGAAGAGCGTAGTCAGCAAGATCTTATGGTTTATTCTACTGATGACGACAGGATCACTCGCAACCGCCCTCTACATCCTCAAAGCAGCGTATACCTCCAAAACCGAAACAGAATTCTTCCTAGGATAAATATAATGAAAAGGCATCACCTAAAAGAGGTGATGCCTTTTTTGTGCATAAAAAAAACGGCCCTGAGGAACCGTTTTTTATAATACTTTAAAACTTAAGGTTTTGCTTCGCCAGCAAATGATGGGGAATCATCAAGTGAGAAGATCTTGTTAGTGCCTGTACAAACAAAAGTTGAAACAGTGTTTTCACTGACGTAGCTTCCAGTATAGGCGGCTGACACGCCATTACCAGTTACTGTGCCATCAGCATTGA
>CAZLWH010000017.1:11992-14781 GCA_964563265.1 uncultured Erysipelotrichaceae bacterium | reverse complement strand
GGCGACTGAAACCGCAGCAAAAGCGGCCTTGGTCAGTTTGCCTGTCCAAAATACGCTCAGGAAAGCAAACAAACCGAAGTAACCTGCAAACAGGAACAGGGTTTCGATCGAGTGGATGTTATACGCCGGCAAGGCCAGATAATCGATAACAAAAGCGATCAGGATCGTCATGATCAAGGCACCAAGCAAGCCCGTCGGCATGGATGTGCGTTTCTTCTTCATATTGATGTTGGTACTATACGTTCTTCGTGTCATGGAGTCTTCCTTTGAGGTCTGATATGACGCTCTGTATGTCTTCTAAGGTCAGATTCTTGACGGCGGCAGCCAAACGATGACCTCCCCCGCTGTATTTGAATGCAATGTCATTGACGGTCACGCTGCGAGAACGGATCGACCCGTTATACAGTTGATCATTGGGCGCATCTTGCTGAACAAACATGACCCAAATCTCGTAACTGATGACAGATCCGAGGTCATTGATGTGCTCTTTGGCCATGTTTGGGGTGATTCCGCATTCTTGCGTCATGGTTTTGGTGACGATGGCATAAATCAGGCTCCCGTCAACCACAGCCGTATTTCTCAAAGCATTGACGAATTTGAATTCATTTTCGTCGATCAGATACAGATCCTGATTGATCTGCGGCAAATTGAGATGGCTTTGAGCCAGATAAGCGGCATTTTCTAAGGTCTTGTGGGTGACATTGGCCGTTGAGAAATTCAGGCTGTCGGTCAGGATCCCCATATACAGATACTTGGCCGCTTTGGTGCTGATCGGTTCTTCCAGCATCACCTCACGGATGAGTCCAGCGACGATCTCAGAGGTACTTGAGGCTTCCTCAAACACGATCTGATGGGTCGCATAGCTTTCCCCTAAGGGATGATGGTCGATCTTTAGGCTCATCTTGGCTGTTTTATAGCGCTGATCATCAATCCTGGCCGCATTGGAAGTGTCCAAAATGATGGCGAAAGAAGCCGCTACCGCATCATCATCCAGCTGGTCATATGTTTCAAAAAGATGGGGTTTGACCCCGATGTGTTGACCTAAGGCATAGACTTTCTTATCGGGAAAGGTTTCTTTCAACCAGCTGACCAGACCCCACTGCGATCCCAAAGCATCAGGATCGGGATTCTGATGTCTGAAGACGGTGATCAGGTCATAGCGCTGGATCAGCTCATAAAACAGGGACATTTTATAACCCTAAGATCCTTTGGGTATCTTGGGCGATGACCAGTTCTTCATTCGTCGGTACGACCCAGACTGCTGTTTTACTCTTGGCATCACTGAGGCAGGTTTCTTTGCCTCGGATGGTCAGATTGAGCTCACGGTTGAAGTTGACGCCCATGGCTTCAGCGATACGGTCGATGATGGCTTCTCTGACTTTGACGTCATTTTCGCCCAAACCGCCGGTAAAGACAACGGCATCGACATGGCCCAATTGGACAAAATAACTGCCGATGGTCTGAGCCACTCGGTTCGCATACAAATTACGGGTCAAAACAGCACGTGGATTGCCAGCTTGAATGCCGGTATCGATGTCGCGCGCATCACTGGAAAGTCCGCTGACTCCCAACATGCCGGATTTCTTATTGAGGATGTCGATGATGGCTTCAGCGCTCTTGTTGAGTTTGCCCATCAAGAAGGTGATGATGGCCGGATCGATGTCCCCGGAACGGGTTCCCATCATGATCCCAGCCAACGGGGTAAAGCCCATGGAGGTATTGACAGAACTGCCGCCTTTGACAGCAGCGATGGAGGCACCGTTGCCAAGATGACAGGTAATAACATTGATGTCTTCGATCTTTTTGTGCATCAAGGTCGCAACACGGTGAGAAACATAATAGTGGGAAGTCCCATGGAATCCGTAACGGCGGATCTTATAATTTTCGTAGTATTCATAAGGGATCGGATAGAGATACACGTCGTCCTTCATCGTCTGATGAAAAGCCGTATCGAAGACCGCAACGTGGCGTGCGTTGGGAAGTTCTTTTTTGAAGGCCCTGAAACCAACCAGGTTGGCCGGATTGTGCAAGGGCGCGAGTTCGGATAAGGCCTCGACGGTCTTTTCGACATCATCATTCAGTTCGATTGAGGCAGCATAAGCTTCGCCGCCGTGAACGACACGGTGCCCTACCCCTTTGATTTCTTCCAAAGAATCGACGATGTTGTGTTTGATCAGCGATTCCAAAACGAGTTCGACCGCGATCTTATGGTCTGGGATCGGTTGAGTCAAGGTGACTTTTTCACCGTTGAATTTGATGGTGAAGACCCCATCGGTCAAACCGATGCGTTCTACGATGCCACTGCATAATACTGTTTCCAAAGGCATGACGAAGAGTTGAAATTTAAGTGAACTGCTGCCTGCGTTTACTGAGATGATTTTAGTCATTGGGGCTCCTTTTGATCGAGATCGTCCAGTTGATCGGCGATCTGCGTGACTTGTGTGATGTTGAGGGCGCGCAACGCATCAAGATGCGCTTTACGCTGGATATACTTTTCGACCAGATGCAATTTGGATTCATACTCTTCCAACAGGGTTTCTACACGCTTGAGGGTCTCATGGACCGCTGCTCGGCTGTTTTGGGTATGATCCGTGATTTCGGATAAGGACAGATCTTCATAGTAATGAAGTTCAGCAATCGATTTCTGATGGTCCGTCAGAAGATCTTTATAGAAATCCAAAAGGTAATTCATGCGGTCAGTTTTGATCATAAAGCTCCTTGGTGATGCTGTAGATGAAGGCATCAGGATCAAACGGAACCAGATCTTCCGCTTTTTCACCCAAACCGAT
>CAZLWH010000017.1:10069-11982 GCA_964563265.1 uncultured Erysipelotrichaceae bacterium | reverse complement strand
GGGATGGGGACATTGATGATCCGGCTGAGCGCGATCAGGATCCCGCCTTTGGCCGTTCCGTCGAGCTTGGTGCACAGGATTCCATTGATGTTGACCAATGCTTTGAAGCTTTCGGCCTGTTTTAGCGCATGCTGACCGGTAGAACCGTCCAAGACCATCCAGGTAAATTATGGAGGCGAACCGTGGATCTTGGTGATGACACGGTTGATCTTGGCCAATTCTTCCATGAGATTGACTTTGTTCTGAAGTCGACCGGCGGTATCAATCAAGACGACATCGGCCTGGTGTTCATGGGCAAAACGTAGACCTTCGACGACGACACTGGCGGGATCCGCATTGTCTTTTCCGGCAATGCAGGGTATATCCAAACGGTCGCTCCAGGTTTGAAGCTGTTGGACGGCGGCGGCTCTAAAAGTATCCGCTGCCACGGTCACGACCGATTTATCAAGGGCTTTGAAAGAATGGGCCAATTTCGCGATGCTGGTGGTCTTACCGGCGCCATTGACGCCGACGATCAGAAACACGTTGAGACCTTCTTTCAAGGTGAGCTCATAGTCAGTAAACGATTCACGCATCAGTTGGGTCAAGACTTCGATCAAGGCTTGCGGATGGCTGAGGTTATCGCTTTTTGCACGCTTTTTAAGCGCTAAGATCAGTTGGGACGAGGTTTCTACCCCGACGTCGCTTTTTAAAAGAACATCATTGATTTGGGCATAGAAACTTTCATCGATGACTGGATTGGCCTTGATCAGGGCTTTCAGCTTGGCGCCGAAACCGGTCTGAGTCTTTTCAAACCCGCTGACATACTGTTGGGATGTCTTGGGTTTCAGTCTTTCCTTTAGGGCACTGAAGAAACTCATGAAGTTTTTTCCTCTTCGACCATCTTCACCGCTTCAGTCAATTTGACTTTCAGCATCTGTGATACGCCGGAATTGCCCATGGTTACACCGTAGAGAAGATCGCATTGAGCCATGGTGCCCGGTCGGTGCGTGACGACCAGAAACTGGGTCTCGCGGCTGAACGTCTTAAGATATCGAGCAAACCGATCGACGTTGGACTGATCCAAGGCGGCTTCGATTTCATCAAAGATGCACATCGGGACATGTCTGGCTTTTAAGATTGCAAACAAAACAGAGATGGCGATCAGGCTCTTTTCGCCCCCTGAGAACAGACGGATGTTTTTAACGGCTTTGCCTGGAGGCTGAACATGGATATCGATGCCTGAATTGAGCAGATCATCGGGATCTTCCAGGGACAAGGACGCGGTCCCTCCCCCAAACATGGTTGAAAAGACACCGGGAAGTTCTTTGTTGATCTTATCCATCATGGCACTGAATTGGGTCACCATGACCTCATCGAGTTCGGCGATGAGTTTGAGGACCTTATCACGGCTCTCGGAGAGCTCGTCATATTGTTTCTTGATGAATTCATAACGGGTATTGACTTCTTCGTATTCGGCTGGGGCATCCATATTGACGTTGCCGAGGTTTTCGATGTCTTGACGCAAGGTCCTGACTTCTTCTTTGGCCAGTTCTATGTCACTTTCCTTATGGGTCTGCATGGCGAATTCATAGGTCATCTGATATTCCTGGCTCAAACGCACCATCAGGTTTTCAATGTTGGTGGAATTGCGGGCCAGTTCAAGCTCGATGTCACGTTTTTGGATCTGC
Source organism: uncultured Erysipelotrichaceae bacterium (assembly GCA_964563265.1). GTDB lineage: Bacteria > Bacillota_I > Bacilli_A > Erysipelotrichales > Erysipelotrichaceae > UBA2212. The sequence goes on along the minus strand of CAZLWH010000017.1, from coordinate 10,312 downwards.
AAGGCATTAAGTTCACGGCGCTGTTGACGCATCTGTTGATCCTTGCGTTCACTTTCGGTTCCGACTTTGAGTCTGGATTCACGATGGGTCCGCAATTGAAGGTTGATGGAATCACGTGCAGAATAGGCTTTGTTCAATAAGGTGATCAGATCATCCTGAGGACTGTCTTGGGTGGATCCGCCGGGAGACAAAGTATTGAGATCACTTTTTACTGAGAGTTTTTTGTGGTTTGCCTCAATAATA
>CAZLWH010000017.1:8756-10059 GCA_964563265.1 uncultured Erysipelotrichaceae bacterium | reverse complement strand
TTTCGCATCCAAAACCGGTTCAAGGGAGGCCATGGCGATGCGTTTATCAACCAGTTGGATCTCATTGTCGGTCTTTTTCAGGATCATTTCCTGTTGAAGGGCCATTCGGGATGACAAAAGCTGCGCACTGGAAGTAACCTGAGTGGTGAGTTCGTTGAATTCTTTCTGTAAAGTCAGCGGAGATCCGGTATCGCGCTGTTTGCCGCCGGTCATGGAACCGCCTTTATGGATGACGTCACCGTCTAAGGTGACCAGTTTATAGGCATAGTTGAGCAAAGAGGCCAAATGATTACCGACTTCAAGATTATCGACGACCAAAACATTGTTTAAAAGGGCCATACTGACCGGCTTGAATTTATCCTGAGTGTCGATGAAACTGCTGGCGACCCCGAGATAGCCTTTGGTGTTGGTACAAATGACATCGTCTTCTCGTCGCAAGCCACGGGATTGCAGAACGGTCATCGGTAAGAAGGTCGCCCTGCCGGATTCGTTTTTCTTCAGAAATCCGATGGCGTGACGGGCCGAGCTTTCATCTTTGGTGATGATGTTGAACATCGAACCGCCCAAAGCAACACTGATGGCTTCCTCATACCCGCTGTGTGGGGTCAGTAACTGCGATACAACACCGAAAACACCAGGCAGGCTCTGTTGGGCATTGAGCACGGCAGAAACGCCTTGTTGGGTCATAAACGGTCTGGCTTGAAGATTTTTGACGACTTCCAGACGATTTCTCAGTCGTTGGGTCACCACTGTGCTTTCATCCACCAAACCATTCTGTTCAATGAGCTGACGGTTCAATTCAATGTTGTGCTTGTTGAGGGCTTCCATATCCATGACCAACGCATCATAACGCTGCTGACGGTCTTCGTATTCCTGTTTTGCTTCTTGAAGCAGTTGTTTCAGTTCGATTGTTTTCTGTTCGGAGTTGCCGACTTCTACGGTATATTTACGTTTTTCATCGATTTCGATCTTGCGGGTCTCTAAGGTCTGGATCTCATTGATCAGTTTCAACAGTTCTTCCTGAGAGGTATGGATCTGATGATCCAGCTGATGAAGCTCTGTTTTGGCCAGCATCGTGCTGTTTTCATTGATCTGGATCGAGGCTTCCAAGACGGCTTCTTTGGATTGCAGGTCAAAGAGGGCCTTCTCCGCAGACTCATCTGATTTCTTGAAGCGCGAGATCATCGTGGTCAGGACCGCGATTTCAATTTCTTGAAGTCTCTGTTTCTTTTCAGCGTAAATGGCGGCTTTTTGGGCTGCTCTTTTTAACGGTAAGACTTGTTTCTGGAGCTCCAGAACAATA
>CAZLWH010000017.1:6418-8746 GCA_964563265.1 uncultured Erysipelotrichaceae bacterium | reverse complement strand
CCGCTTCTTCAAAGGTGCTTCGGAGCTCTTCCGGTTTTGCTTCAGCGAATTCGGTGATCGAGCCTTGCGAGATGATGCTTAAAGAATCCCGGCCTATGCCGCTGTCCATGGTCAGATCCAAGATATCTTTTAAGCGACAAGGTGCTTTGTTGATGAGGTATTCCCCTTCAGCATTTTCCCGATGAAGGCGGCGTGTAATTTCTACTTCATCATAAGGTATGGCGAAAATACGTTCGGTATTGTCGAAAATCAGCGTCACTTCGGCAAAATTGACCTTGCGTCTGGATTCGCTGCCGTTGAAGATGACGTCGGTCATGTTGGTTCCGCGCAGTGATTTGACACTCTGTTCGCCTAAAACCCAGCGGATCGCGTCGGTGATGTTGCTTTTACCGCAGCCGTTGGGGCCGACGATTCCACAGATATTGCTGTCGAACGAGATCTGAACCTTGTCCGCAAATGATTTGAATCCTTGGATTTCAATGCGCTTTAAAAACACGGCGGTCCTCCATTAACATTAGATAATTATATCTTATCACAGGGCAAAAAAGAAGAGCCAATGGACACTTAGAGTTTTATTTTACAATGAAGGACTTTCCCAAGGATACGGATGGGTTTGGTTTCGACATCTTCTTGGGTATAGACCATGTTTTGATATTTTGGATTTTCCGGTTTCAGGGTCAGTTGGTTTTCATCAAAATAGACACGTTTGATGGTGGCTTCTTCACCGACCAGGACAACACCGATATCCCCGTTTTCAAGCGAATTTTGACGATGGACATAGACCAGATCACCGGGGTGGATACGAGCTTCGATCATGGAGTCGCCGACGACTTCCAGATAGAAGTTCTCTTCCGGAGATCCTTCCCGTTCTTCAACATATTCCATGCCCTTGAATTCCTGAGAAGCATAACGCAACGCACCGCCTCTTACCGTTCCCAAAATCGGAATCGCAATATGGCGCTGGGTACTCATGAGTTCTTCGACGGAGATATGATAAAAATCGGCCAGTTCGGTCAGAATTTTGGTTGGAGGCAACGATGAGCCGTCTTCCCATTTCTGAATGGTCGTGAATGATTTATAGTCAAAATGATGGGCAAGGTCCTGTTGGGACAGTCCCCTTTCTTTTCGAAGTTGTTTCAGTTTCTCGTGCAGGCTGATCATAACTGATTACAGTATAAGGCACACTTGAATATTTTTCAAGTAAACCTTGATACTTGAATTATTTTCAAGTAAAATAGAGGTATAAGGAGGACCATCATGGACAGAGTTATATTACATTGCGATCTGAATAGTTTTTATGCCTCGGTAGAATGTCTGCATCATCCTGAATACCGCAACGTTCCCATGGCGGTCGGCGGCGATGTAGAAAAACGTCACGGCATCATCCTGGCTAAAAACCAATTGGCCAAGAAAGCCGGCGTTACCACCGGTGAAGCCTTGTGGCAAGCCCGACAGAAGTGCCCGAACCTGATTTTGGTTAAACCAAACTTTACCCAATACCTGCGCTTTTCGCGCATGGTCAGAGCGATTTATGCTGATTACAGCGATAAGATCGAATCCTTCGGGATCGATGAAGTCTGGATCGACGTTACTGAAAGTCTGCATCTTTTCGGCACCCCTTTGGAACTTGCAGATGCCATACGTGAACGAGTCAAAAACGAATTGGGAGTGACGGTCTCGGTCGGGGTCAGTTTCAACAAGGTCTTTGCGAAACTTGGATCCGATTATAAGAAGCCTGATGCGACGACGGTCATTACCCGTGAAAATATGGCTCAGATTGTCTGGCCCTTGCCCATTGAAGACCTGCTGTATGTGGGACGTGCCACGGCTCAGAAACTGCATCTTTTAGGCATCTATACCATCGGTGATTGCGCCGGCATCGATGTCAACACGCTCAAGCGACGGCTTGGTAAATGGGGCGAATACCTGTGGCGTTTCGCCAATGGGATGGACAACAGTCCTGTCAATGTCCAATACTATGAGCCTCAGGTCAAATCCATCGGCAACAGCACAACCTGTCCTCGTGATCTGCGCGATCTTCAGGACGTCAAGATCGTGACCTTCATCCTTTGCGAAAGCGTGGCGGCACGATTGAAAGAGGCGAAACTGGTGGCTCAGGTCATCAGCATCAGCGTCCGCGATGTCCATTTGAACGGCTATACCCGCCAGGTCAAACTCAGTACCCCGACCCATCTCAGCGATGATATTGCGAATGCTGCCATGGAACTTTTCAAAAATAACGTTGATTTTTCAACACCGTTAAGAAGCATCGGCGTCAAAGCCAGCGACCTCAGTATTATGGAATTACCGACCCAACTCGACCTGTTT
>CAZLWH010000017.1:2446-6408 GCA_964563265.1 uncultured Erysipelotrichaceae bacterium | reverse complement strand
GACCTGTTTACCGATCAGTTTGCCCATCAGAAGAGCCTTGATCTCGAAAATACCTTGGGCGTCATCCGTGAACGCTACGGCTTTGACAGCGTTCAGCGCCTCATGATGAAAGAAGACCCCCTGCTCTCTTCATTCAATCCAAAACAGGATCATGTCATCTTTCCTGAATCTTACTTCAAAGGATAATCACTATGGCAAGAAAAATATATGTCGATGTCATTTTACATCACAGCAAAGAAGGTCGGATCAGACCATTGGCCATCGTTTGGGCAAATGGTGTAAAATATACCATAGATAAAGTCACTCAGATCACGCGGGCCGCCTCCACCATCGCCGGCGGGACCGGAATCCGTTATACCTGCTGGATCCAGGGCCAGTCCCGCTACCTGTTTCTGGAAGAAGACCGATGGTTTATCGAAAACAAGGGACAAGGAGCCTGATATGTGCGGAAGATATCTGTTTAAACAAAACGAGGATGAAGAACTCAATGACTGGATCCAAAAACTCAATCTTGAGAACCCTTTGGAGTTGTCTTTAAAAGAAGTTTTCCCGTCTCAAAAGACGATCGTACTCATTGCCCCAAACACCCCTGCCATTATGCGTTGGGGCTTAAAAAAATGGGACGATAAAGGTTTAATCATCAACGCCCGCAGCGAAAGCGCCAAAGAATCACCCTTCTTCAAAGAACATCTTTCATTACGGCGCTGTCTCATCAAAGCCGACGCTTTCTTTGAATGGAACAAGGACAAACAGAAAAACATCGTTTCAGGTTCTCAGCAAAAACCATTCTATATGGCTGGACTCTATGATGACAGTACCGAAACCCCCACCTTCGCAATCCTCACCGATGAGGCTGAGGGCGAGTTTAGGAAACTTCACAACAGGGTTCCCCTCTTCATTCCGGAAGCTTATCTTCAGCGCTATATTGATAACGGAGATTCCTTGCTGGAAGATTTCAGAAATCTCAAACAAATGGAGCTGACTTGGAAAAATCAGGAGACCCAGATTTCCCTGTTTGAGTGAAACTATGCCCACTTTACTGGTTTATGGTAAAATATCTGTGATGAAACGTAAAACCGCTCAAAATCCCAACGTTTTAAAAATTAGTATTATCGCCGTCTTGGTGATTTCTCTTTTAACATTGGGCTTTTATATACGCGGACTTATGGAACATCTGCCCATCGATGATGATGACGAGCCAGATGTCATTCCGGCATATACCGTTAGCCTGGGTGACTACAAAGTCTATCAGTTCAATGATCTGATCTTTGATTTTATTTTGGCCAACATTACCGTAACCAGCAATGTAGAGTTTACCTTGGGTCAAGATGCATTTACAACTTCAGAGAACATCACTTTGACCAACACGCCGGAATACACCGATCCTCTGATTACCGCAGGATACCAACTTCAATGTCCAAATGCAGCTTCAGAAACGGCCTTGTCCAAGACCTATTGCATTTTTATTCCAGTCATCAACCGTTCACTCAATGAAGTTATTTTGAAAGTAGCTATTAACCGGACATATAATCTGTCCTTTAATATGAATGACGGTGCTCATGCTGGAACACGGACCATGCTTGGCATTCCCGAACCAACCAAGGAATTTACCGCAACCATCCTTGATCGTTCCCTGATCAGTACCAAAGCGTTTTATACCATCAACAATGATGGAGACCACATCGAGGCGGCATTCAGTTCCAACGCACAGGTCTTCGGATTTCAAGTCACCATTGAAAACAGTTCTAAAAAGGTGTTCAAGGTTGATTCTGCCTACCTCATGATTGATGGGAAAGACACCTTCCAACTTGTAGATCCTACTTATCTCATCGATGATCAGACAAATCTGCTCAACACAGAGATAACCACGATGAACTCAGGGTATCTGTTTTTCAACATCACGGATGACACCATCGATCTTTACGGCTTACAGAATGAAACCATCCATCTTATGGTCAAATTATCCACCAAAGACAGTTACATTGAAGTCACATTCATGGAGACGGCTCAATGAAGAAGTTATTTTTAGTATTTTTGATCACCATTTCATTGGCATCGGCACTAAGTCCAAAAACAATTCACGCGATAGATTGTACCGGGAATCGTTTTAGTGTAGATACCATTGATGGTGAAGATGTCTTTAACACTGTTGCCTGCTATGCGTTGACTGAATATCAGGCAGCTTTTGATAAAATGAATGAAATTGCTGCAACCCGCCCGAATGTGATACTGACCTATTACGGCGACAACCCCATGACCACGGCTGATGTTGAAACAGATTACAAGAAAATCGTTGCTGCGGATCGCGCCATAGCTTACTCTCAGAACAGTCTCTACGTGAATTATCATTATGATGCAAATGTCCCTCATTATGATGCAGGGACGGTCATGACGATCTATCCAACTGCCACACTTAATACCGGAAGTTCATTGCCTTATATGGACGCGAAAAATCAACTTTACTATTATGGAACACACATACGTTTAGTTTCAACAACCATGACTCCGTCAAATCTGTCCGCAGAAATCTCTGTCAACGGAGCTCGCGGTTTTGTTACGATGAGATTGATACAACTCATCCCCATGATCTATGTCGATAATGGATGGACATATGATATCGATACCGGGAGTGCAACGCTTAGCAAATACGTCACCTCTTCCATCAAAATGAGACAGGCTTACTACACCGTCGAGAATGTCACTTATGGTGGTAAGTCATATAAACAAATCAAAATTACGGTTAACTACATATCGAATTCGGATTCGACCATGAGACTTGGCGTTGCGCCGGATTGGTTACCTGTAGGGAAATACTATAGTCCTGATGGGATTACATTCTATCATGATGTAGATTTGAAGAACCCGGTTTATAATGGTTCATCAATCGGAAAATACTACAATTACTATCAGTATTTGAATCTTAGATCAAAATCACTTTATCTTGCTCAAGATTTTGATAATTATGTAAAGAATGTTATCAAACCATATCGTAGTACAATGTTCGATGCAGGAAACTTCTTTGTCAATAGTCAAAATACCTATGGCATGAATGCATTGGTGATTTACAGCATGGCTGCCTTAGAAAGCGGATGGGGAAAAAGCGATTTCGCCCAGAAACCAGCTGACATGGACGCCCTTGAAATCAATGATTCAGTAACATTCCAACCAATCATCAGGAATATTTCCGTGAGGACCTTCTGTTCTGTTTATCCTGATCAATCCTTTTATGATTCGACAGGAGTTCTTAAATCCTGCACCGATCCAACCTTAGATAAGACAATTTTGACTATTTATGATAATACAGGCGCTCTGGTGAAAATAGCAAAACCAATTGAATTTTGTACTCAATATCCAAGCGGCACCAGCGGAACCTTCGCAGATGAAAATCATGTCATCCAATTATGTGCAGGTCGATACAATCTATTTGGTTGGGAAGCTTATGACAGCAGTCCATTGAGTGCTTATGCCTTCTCTTCAATCGAAATGTGTATAGCACAACACATGGGAATTAATTTAAGACGTGATTACATGAACTATAATGGGGCAAACTTTTACGCCAGCAACCTAGGAAATAAGGGAGCCGGCTTCAACACAAGATATGCTGCCGATCCATGGTGGAGCCTTGGCATTTCCTCAGTGGCCTATTCTTTTGATTTATATCATGGGTTTAAGGATCTGAATAATATTCAGTTGGGCATCTTAAAACAGGCCAATCCGAGTAACCCAGTTTCTTCTACGCCAATTTATAAGGATTCAACACTTCAGACTGTTTTCTATACCATTAAGAACAGGGCTTCGAACTACCCTTTGGTTATTCTTGAGGGGATTATGGTTAATGGTAATCTGGTTTACAAAGTCCAAACCACCAATCCAGTTGATGTTAATGGTTTGATCAATGCGAATGAATCAAGCAACTATAACCTTGTACCCTACGACTTTGCGTTGTCCGTGGGTTATGTAGA
>CAZLWH010000017.1:0-2436 GCA_964563265.1 uncultured Erysipelotrichaceae bacterium | reverse complement strand
ACGTTTCGAAAATTGTAACAGGGGTATCCGATGGCGCCACTTATAATGACGACCGTCAGATTTATTTCATGTCTGGTTCAGCCACACTTGATGGAGTAACCATTGAAAGCGGTCATACTGTCACTGAAGAAGGAGCATATACGATCGTAGCGACCAGTGCTAGTGGGATTGTTCAAACCTTGAAGTTTACCATCGATAAAACAGCACCGATCATTACGTTAGGCAGTTACACAACCTCACCGACCAATCAGGATATCACGGTCAGTGCAAGCGTCAATGAAGGTCACTTGGATGTCAATACTTACACTTTTACTCAAAATGGCAGTTATATCTTCAGAGCTGTCGATGAGGCTGGAAACATTACTGAGAAAACTTTAGAAATCACCAACATCGACAAGATCTCTCCAGTCATCACTGTTGTTGATTTCGATAACGTAACCATCACTTCCTTCGACATCATCGTTTCCGCGACCACCAATGAAGGAACCCTGAATGAAAATCAACATACATTCACCAGAAACGGATCCTTCGAATTTATTGCGACCGATGTTGCCGGCAATGTCACGACTCAAACGGTGACTGTATCCAACATCGTCAAATCCGTAGTGCTTACCTATACAACTCAATTGGTCGGAGGATCACTCAGCGCAAAGATCAATGATACTGTAATCAATTCCGGAACGACGATCACCTCCATCGATCAGGTTGTTCTCACTGTCGACCTGTTACCGAAATATCATATCTATCAATGGCTTTTCAATGACCAATTCTTAAAGACCAGAGCATCAACCATCAACTTGGATTATCCATACCTGGATACCTATGTCAATGTCGAATTTTATGTTGAGGGTGATCTCAACAATGACGGAAAAGTATCCACAACAGACATCGTTTTGATGAGACGCTACATTGCAGGTTTGGATAATGTCAATGAAAAAGCCGCACTGGCTGCCGACATCAATGGTGATGGCAAAGTCAGTACGACCGATTTAGTCAAGATCAGAAGGATTTTGGCTGGTTTAGAGTAATTTACCCAGATCCTGCCAGGTCGCAAAGACCATCAGGAGCACCAGTAATGCTGCACTGGTATACATCAACGCCAACTCCAATCGCTTGTCGATTGGTTTTCTTATGAGCATTTCTATGGCGATGATAAACACCCTGCCACCATCCAGAATCGGCAATGGCAAAATATTGAATACACCAACATTAAGGGATAAAATAGCGGTCAGATAGATCATACTTAACAAACCGTTACTGGCCTGAGTATTCGTGATCTCGATGATCCCGACAGGCCCGCTGAGCGACTGTAAGCCAACCCCTGTCAGCAATTTACCAATCAGCAGGAACATACTGTAGACTGTGCTAACGATGGTTGTAAAGGCGTATCCAATGCCCTGTAGCGGATTAATATCGATCTTCTCAGCCGGAGGAAGCATGACCCCTAAAAAATAACGATCATTGGCAGCATCATAGACTGGTGTTACAGTAATCGTAACCTCTTCAGTTCCTCTTTCTAGCGTGAAGGTGATGGCGTTATGATACAGTTGCGTGTATGTAATAACATCATTGAAGTCATTTGGAATGATGGTGGTTCCATCTTCGAAGGTCATCTTCAGAATCTTATCTTGCGCTTGTAAACCGGCAGCCTCAGCTGGAGAATCAGCGACGATCCCGTCAATGATTGCTTTTGGTGATTGTACAACATATCCTAAATACCAATTGATCCCGACAAACAAAACAAATGCCAAAACGACATTCATCATGATCCCGGCAAGCATGATTATGATTCTCTTGTATTTTGCGATTCCAAGCAAGGATCTTTCTCTTGGGACATCAACATCAACAGATTCTTCGCCGGCCATGGCAACAAAACCGCCAAAAGGAAACAAACGTAAGTTATAGGCCGTTTCTTTACCTTTAAAGCCCCATAGTTTTGGCCCCATACCCATCGAAAATTCTTTACAATAAACACCAAAAGCCTTGGCGCTTAATAAATGACCCAGTTCATGAACAATGATAATAATACTTAAGATAATCAGTGTATAAATAAGTGACATTTGAAAACTCCTTTTTAGATTCCATACTTCTCGTATTATAACTCATGTCACAGTAAGATGACATTAAGATGCTGATTTGAATTCTGACTCATAAAATAAACAAGTTTCTTAAAAAAGTAGCGTAATGAAAATATAGAAGAACATCAGGTTGAAGATTAAACTGTCGATACGATCAAGTACTCCTCCGTGAGCTGGAAAAACACTTCCGAAATCCTTGATTTTGAAATGACGTTTAATATCGCTGAAAGCCAAATCACCGATCTGACTGATAATCGGCAAGACAGCCGATAAAAGACCTAAGGTCAGTAAATCAAGATCCTTGACTATAAAATAAGCATATGCAAACCCTCCGATCGTAGCAATCAACCATCCCCCA
>CAZLWH010000016.1:1015-14803 GCA_964563265.1 uncultured Erysipelotrichaceae bacterium | reverse complement strand
CGGGTCTGGTTTAAACCATGATGCCGTATATCACAGGCGGGCTGTTTATTGCCGCTTTGGGTGGTTTCTATGCCCTGACTTATATCTTGAATCAAAATACCCCTGTGCCTGATAATTGTAAGGATCTGCTTGTCGGATGCACCACCTGCTCCACAGCTTCCTGCGGACATAATCCTGCCCAGAAAGTAAAGGAGAACTAATATGCTGAATGCTATTGTTATGATGATCGTCTTGGGAGCTGCCTTAGGCTTGCTTCTTGGAGTCGCCGGCGTCTTCTTCACGGTTGAAGAAGATACCCGCGTTGAACAGATCACGGCTATGTTGCCGGGACTCAATTGCGGTGCTTGCGGTTTTCCGGGATGCAACGGCTTAGCCAATGCTCTGGTTTCCGGAGAAGCCAAAGATCCTGCCCTGTGCAAGCCCTCTACAGAAGCCCACCGTTCCAGAATCAAAGCCTTCATGGAAACAGGGACCGATCCTCAAAAAGAAGCCCATTCTCATTCTGTCTAACACTTAAGAGCCCTCAGGGCTCTTTTTTTTAGGAAAGTCCTCTTATTCCCCATAGTGGTAAGTGAGGTGCTTTTATGAAGGGTATCGTCATGGCTTCCGGTTTGATCAGTTTAAGCATGGGGGTCAGTTTAGGGCTCATGTTTTACATCAGTCATGAACAGCTCAGGCAGAATACTGTTTTCAGTTTGAAACAGGCTTTAAGTGAGACCATGATTGAATTGGATCGCTTGGATCCGTCGGTTCGAGAAGAACAGGCTCTGACCATATTTGTCGATTACTTCAGTATCCGAAAACTCAATTCAGTTCAGTATACCGTTGATCTAATGGGTTTTAACGCGGATCCTTTGGCAGTGCGTATTAGAATCAGTGCGATGGATCAGGGCTCAGTGTTTGAAATCAATGTCATGGCGGAAGAAACCATGATCGAGGTAAGCAATGAATAAAAACAAAATCGTATTGGGTTTATCAGGGGCGGGAATGACAGGATTATTTTATTTGGGCAGTACGATTTACATCGACAATCGTCTCAAACTGGTCGATGTCCCTGTGGTGCTTTCAGACCTGGGTCCTCGCAGCGAGATCGTCAGTGAGGATATCGGAATCGTGAAGATGCCCGCAGCGTATCTTCCGCAGGGATTGATCCTGGATAAAGAGACACTGATCGGACAATACACCCTGATGAGCACGTCCATCCCCAAAGGCAGTTTTATCTATGACACCATGGTTGAGACCCTTCAGGATGCCAAAGACTATCCCAGTTTACTTCTGAAGGAAGGTCAGGTGGTCTATGCCTTAGAAGTCGATCTTAAAAATACTTCCGGCAATACGCTTCAGCCGTTTCAGTCCGTCGATCTGTATGTGAGCCTGGTCAGTAACAGAGTCACCATTGTCGATCAGCTGATCGGTCAAGTCCGTATTCTGAGTCTGAAAGACAAAAACGGCAAAGACATCGAGAAAGCGACCGAACTGCCGAAACTGATGCTGATTGCACTGGATCAGGAATTGGTCAGCGTCTTGACCAAAGCCATCCAATTGGGTGATCTCATCATTACCCCCAGCGCAAAAAATACCAGCGATAAGGAAAGTGTGCTGATCGAAAAGACGACCTTGCTGAAGATCCTTTATGAACGATGATTTTGATTTCGGACTTTTGAATCCTTGGATCAATGATGATCAGATCACGGACATCAACTACAACGGTAAACAGGTCTGGCTCGATCATCTTGAGAAAGGCCGCTACCCGATCGAACCCTTTACGGCCCATGACTTCATGCAGTCACTGGCTTTTAAGATCGCCAACCATGTCAATCTCCCTTTCAACATCAGCGCCCCCATTTTAGAAGCTGAAACGAAAGAACTCAGGATCAGTATGCTTCATCAAAGTGTCTGCCGAAGCGGCCTAAGCATTTCGATCAGAAAGACCCCAGCATTACTGAGGATCAATGACGGGATGATGAAGTCGTATGCACCGGCTTGGGTCAATACATTATTAAAAGAGGCAATCAAAGGAAGATCCAACATCCTGATCAGTGGTCTGCCGGGAAGCGGAAAAACTGAATTAGTCAAATATCTGATGAAAAATATCCCGGCGTATCAGCGGGTTATCACCATTGAAGACAGTCTTGAACTTCGTTATGGAGAGATCCATCCGCAAAAAGATCACGTCATGATCAAAATCGGACCTCTGTTTGACTATGAGGCTGCCATCAAAGCATCGCTACGGCAGAGACCGGACTGGATCTGTGTGTCAGAAGTCCGCGGCAGGGAAGTCATGGCGCTGATCCAAAGCTGTTCTACGGGAGCCAGTGTCCTCAGCACGGTCCATGCGGAAAACGCCCACTCAATCCCACAGCGACTCTTGCATATGATGCCTGACATCGATGTGACCAATACCAGTCTGTTGGCTTTGGTGCATTCGGCTTTGGATCTGGGTATCCATCTCGAAATCCAGAGTTCACCCAAAGGGATCCGCAGAAAAATCAAAGAGATTGTCTATTTCTATCTCGACGATCAGTTTAAACCGAAAACGAGGCTTATTTACAGTGATCAAGAAAACAATCCTGAAATCACCTTCAGTGATCTACCCAGAAAAGGGACCCATCATGAGAAATAACATGGTTCTTTGGTTGGGCAAACACAGTCTGATTGGCGTGATCAGCGGGCTTTTGTTTTTAGGATTAGGCAAGTTGTTGAGATTGAGCCCGATGAATCTTTTGATTGTCCTTATGGGGGGGATCGCATTGGGCTTATGGACCTCGATTACTCAACAGAAGATGCAAACCCGAGAAACTGAATTCTATATGATGATCGATTTCTTCCAGCAGGTTCTGGCTCTGTTTAAACATCATCCCAAGATCTATTTCAGTTTTACGGAAAGTCAGAATCTGATCTCAGGTCAATTGAGTAAGTCGGTACAACAATGGGTCGACGATCTTGAGCAAGGAAAATCTCTGAATGAATCTGCCTCTGTTTTTCTTCAGTCTTATCCGCATTTCGTTATCGGTAACCTGATCCATTTGATGGTGGCTGTTGAACTGTTTGGGACCAGTGATTACGGACTAAGCCTGGATATCATCCAGGATGATATTGAAGAATGGGCTGAAGACACCGTGATGTATAAGCAGATGGAGAAACAACAGAGAAACCGCATCGTCCTGTTGAGTGTGTTCGCTTTGATCATCGCGTATTTCAGCCAGGGGATGTTGACAAAGACAGGCTTGGTTGCTCAGATGAACCTGACTGATATGGCCTTGTTGATCTTTATTCTGATGATCCAAATCACTTTGGCTTTGGTTCAAAACCTCTTATCCAAACCATGGATCGAAAGTAGTGAGGAAATATGGAAAGCCTGATCATCCACTGGATCATACTCTTTGTTTGGATCACTTTGGATCCGATCATCGAACCTTATGTAAGTATACGCTCCCTTCCATCGATCAAACGATATTTCTTGATTTTGGAAAAGGAGAATCCGAATTTGTGGCAAAAGAGAAGGTACAACCAAAGTCACCGGTTGCGTCTGGTCTGGCTTGTCCTTCTGGTTTGGAAGAATACAGCGTTAATGGATGTGTTGTTTATAGCATTGATCATCACGGCGTATTGGTTGCCTTGGTTCAAGATCCGTGCTGCGGTCAAGCAGCAAACCGATTTGATCCGATATCAGTTTCCAATCTATCTGAGGCAGCTTCAGATCCTGATTCAAAACAACACCGTGGTGAAAGCCATCGAACTCTCGATCCCGCAAGCTCCGCCATATTTGAGGACAGAATTGACAGCCCTTCATCACAGGTTGTTGTCGGACCCGCAGAAACTGTCATCGTATACGGCTTTTATGAAGCATGTTGATCAAAATGAGATCGAACGGGCGATGAAGTGGCTGTATCGTTTCGAGAATACCGGTCAAAAAGATGCCGGACGACAATTCAACCGCATGATCGCGTCGACCTCAAAATGGCTGAGGCAGGAAAGACAGTATGCGAAACAAAAAAGATTAATGCTGAGCCAGTGGTTGGGCATGGTCCCCTTGATCGGGGTGACCTTGGTTTTCTTAAGTGCCATGATGAGCGTCTTGATGACGATGTTTGAAAGGAGGTGAACCCATGAAAGCATTTTTTGAAGAATACGGTTTGGTATTGGTTGTTACGGTCATTGCGACCGGCATGATCGTTTTCTCTGAAGGATTTAAGACCACGATGCAGAATACCTTAGAAGCACAGTGGACTGATATGACCTCCATCAGCTGATGAAAGGCGCCTTCGAATTCGGATTCTTAATTCTTTTTGGGATGATGTTTGTCATCTTGGGCATGAGTTTCAGTGTCGTGATTCTGACTCAGAATCAAGCCAGGGTCTATGCAGAAACCATTCTGGCACTGATCGAACACCAGAACCGCTATGATGCCGATGTCGTCCAACTGATTGAAACCAATCCGATCCAATGCAGTGTCTGTACCTCTTTGGTAACGCAGGATGAGTTAACAAACCGTTTCCTCATCACAGTCAGTTATCCGTTAAGCATTCCTCTGCTTAATTATGAAAATACCGCGCAGATCAGATTGATCTCACGGCCAATAAACCGGTCATCCTAGACCGGTTTTTCTTATGTTATAATTGGACTATGCTACTTACCATCGACATCGGAAATTCCAACATCGTCATCGTCGTTTACGATGAAAATCAAAACAGACGTTTTGATAAACGTTATGAGACCATCAAAGATAACGTTGAGGCTTTTTATACCCAATGGATCGTTCAGGAACTTTGGCCCTTGAAGCAAAGTTTAGGGATAGACCGTTTTATCATCAGTTCAGTCGTTCCAAAAGTGACCCCTGACTTTTTACGGTTATTGCCGAACCTGTTGGAGATCGACGGGGTCAACCTCAGCTTGGATCTGGTCAACGATTTTGTCGTAAAATTGGGACAACCCACAGACATCGGTGCCGATTTCATCGCCACCAGTTACGGGGCCTTCGCTAAATTTCAGATGCCTTGTGTTATCGCGGATCTTGGGTCTGCGACGAAACTGAGCGCCTTAAGCAAAGAATTCGTTTTTGAAGGCGGTGTGATCATCCCGGGGATCAAAATCAGCCGTGATGCCTTATCGACCTTCATTCCGCATCTTCCGACCATCGCCATCGAGGTCCCAAAGACGGTGATCGGTAAAGATACGATCCATGCGATGGAATCCGGACTGATGTACGGCCACATCGATGCGGTCATCGGAATCGCGGAAAGGATGGCCAAAGAATTGGGCCATCCGACCATCAAGATCTTGACCGGGGGCTTCTCCAATGTGGTCTATCCGTACATGACTGATTTTGTTTTTGAACCTTTTCTTCTGAATGACGGGCTTTATGAGATCGATCGTCGGTCTCATCAAGTTTAGTCTTTACAAGCGTTCTTTTTTAGGTTAAAATTAAACGGCGCACATAGTTTATGGCGGTCGTGGCGAAGCTGGTTAACGCATCGGATTGTGATTCCGACATTCGCGGGTTCGAGCCCCGTCGGTCGCCCCATTTGTACGCAAAACGTCTCAGGAAACAGAGACGTTTTTTATTTCCAATCAGCATTGGTCACTAAAACCAAAATAAGACTATAATGAGATTAGAAAGATGACACCGTCAACAAGGAGGAATCGCATGAAAAAAGCAGCCCCTCAGAGGAAGCATCCAACACCGACCCCTAAAAAGAAAACACCTGTGAAGAAAGTTGTGACAGAACCGTTAGCGGAAGGATACATTCAAGAGCCCCACGCGGATTACGGATTGCTCAATAATGATCTGGACAATAACGTCAAGAAGTAATAAAAAAAGATGATTCAATTGAATCATCTTTTTAGTTGTTATACGCCTTTTCCTTCAGATCCCAAGACTTCTCTGATCTTATGGGCAACAACGTCTTTGACGTTTTTGCGGCCGACTTTGAGATAGGTTCTCGGATCGAAGACATCCGGCTTATTCGTGAAGATTTCACGGATACCGGCGGTCATGGCCAAACGAAGGTCAGAGTCAATGTTGATCTTGCAGACCGCAGAGCGGGCCGCTTGTCTCAGCATTTCTTCCGGAACGCCGATGGCGTCTTCCAGTTTGCCGCCGTTGGCTTTGATGATGTTGACGTATTCCTGAGGAACACTGGAAGCACCATGCAAAACGATCGGGAAATTAGGCAATCTGCGGGAGACTTCTTCTAGGATATCAAAACGAAGCTGCGGGTTGGTTCCCGGTTTGAATTTGAACGCACCATGGCTGGTTCCGATGGCGATGGCCAAGGAATCACATCCGGTCTTGGTGACGAATTCTACGACGTCATCCGGGTTGGTATAACTGTGGTGTTCGACATCGATATCATCTTCGACGCCGGCCAATTGTCCCAATTCGCCTTCGACCGTGATGTACGGATCGTGAGCATGGGCATATTCAACAACTCTCTTTGTCAGGGCGATGTTTTCCGCAAAAGGCAGGTGTGAGCCATCGATCATAACGGAAGTGAATCCGGAATCGATGCACGCTTTGCAGGTTTCGAAACTGTCACCGTGGTCAAGGTGTAAAGCAATTGGAATATTGCTGTCAAGCAGCGCAGCTTCCACCAATTTGGTCAAATAGACCGGTTTGGCATAATCTCTGGCGCCTTTGGACACTTGCAGGATAACGGGTGATTTCAGCTCATTGGCTGCCTCAACGATCGCTTGGACAATTTCCATATTGGCATAGCCTCCCTCGTAGGCTTTTTTAAACATTTCTTTGGTTGAAACTAAAGGCATTGGACAAATTCCTCCTGAAACATATTATAAATGTTTTCAGTGCGCTTGTACACAAAGTAAACCAAAAAACAAACTGAGGGCCCTGATTGTAAAGTTGTGACAAAATAAGTATAATAGACATGTTCAATAAGGAGCCTAAAATGAGTGAAAAAAAAGTATTAGTTGAGATCTCTGCAAGACATGTCCATGTCACCCAAACGGATCTTGAAACCCTGTTTGGAACAGGCGCAGTCCTTCATCCCAAGAAAAATCTGTCTCAACCGGGACAATATGCATCCGAAGAAAAAGTGGATCTGGTCGGACCTAAATCCATAATCAAGAATGTGTCTATTTTAGGCCCATGCCGCAATGCCTCTCAGGCTGAAGTTTCTTTGACCGATGCGAGGACCTTAGGCGTGACCGCTTTGGTTCGTGAATCGGGCAGTATTGAAGGCACCAACGGTGTGACCTTGGTTGGTCCTGCCGGTTCTGTCGTATTAGCCAAAGGCCTCATCGCCGCGAAACGTCATATCCATTTGACACCGGAAATCGCAGCCCAGTTTGGAGTCAAGAATTCCCAGACTGTCAGCGTCAAAGTCGGTGCGAATGAAAGAACGACGACTTTTGGAGATGTTGTGATCCGTATCAGTGAAAAGTTTGCCCCCGCGATGCACATCGATACCGATGAAGCCAATGCGGCAGGTCTCTCAGGTGAAACCTGGGGCGACGTTGTGGTTGAATAAGCCGCTCTTGCGACTTTTTCCATGACGATGTCCTTTCTCCCAATATCAAAAAATGACATGATTGAACTAGGACTGGAAACAGTCGATTTTGTCTTGATCAGCGGAGATGCCTATGTCGATCATCCTTCGTTTGGCACAGCCATCATCGGAAGGGTCCTGCAAGCTCACGGTTTTACCGTGGCGATCTGTGCTCAGCCCGATTGGCATAATGATGAGATCCTGAAACAATACGGGATGCCCAATCTGGCCTATATGGTCACTGCCGGCAACATCGATTCGATGGTCAATCATTATACCGTCAACCGTAAGCGCAGAGACAAAGATTATTACACCGATAACGGCATCATGGGCAAACGTCCTGACCGTGCTACCATCGTCTATAGTCAATGGATCAGAAAGATCCATCCCAAAGCGCCCATCATCATCGGCGGGATCGAAGCGTCACTACGACGCATGAGCCATTATGATTATTGGGATGATAAAGTCAGGTCCTCGATCCTGATGGATTCTACGGCTGATCTTTTGGTCTACGGCATGGCTGAAAACATCGTTGTTGAAATCGCGGAAGCCCTCAAAGCCGATATTCCGATCGATGAGCTGACCTATATCCGCGGAACCGTATGGAAAACCAAAACCAAAGAGAATCCTGATAAAGCCATCATCTTGCCTTCTTTCGCAGAAGTCAAAGAAGACAAAAAGAAATATACCGAAAGCTTCCTCTTACAATACCGCAATACGGATGCCTTTACCGGCTTGCCTTTGGTTGAGACCTATGGAAATGTCCGCATCATCCAAAACAGACCGGCCTTTGCCTTGACTCAATCAGAAATGGATTGGGTCTATGCCTTACCGTTTGAACGCAAGTTCCATCCGTCTTATACGAATATCCCCGCCATTGAAGAGGTTCAATTTTCACTGATTTCTAACCGCGGCTGTTTCGGATCGTGCAATTTTTGTGCGATCACCCAACATCAGGGCCGTATGATCACCTCAAGAAGCACCCCGTCTTTGGTGGAAGAAGCCACCAAGATCACCCAGATGTCCAACTTCAAGGGCTATATCCATGATGTTGGAGGACCCACCGCCAATTTCCATCAGCCCAGTTGCCAAAAACAGTTGACCTTAGGGACCTGCAAGTTCAAAGACTGTCTGCATCCCAAACCTTGTTCACAGCTGGAAGTCAGCCATGAGAAGTATCTGGATGCCTTAAGACAAATCAGAGCCATTCCTAAAATCAAAAAAGTCTTCATCCGTTCCGGGATCCGTTACGATTATCTGGTCTTTGATCAGGATGAGACCTTCTTCGATGAATTGGTCCAACATCACATTTCAGGTCAGCTTAAGGTAGCCCCTGAGCACGTCTCCCCTAGAGTCTTGGATAAGATGGGCAAACCCAGTTTTGAACTTTACGACAAGTTCGTCAAGAAATACGAAGCCAAAAATAAGGAGTTCAATAAGGATCAGTATCTGGTGCCTTATCTGATCTCATCCCATCCGGGATCTGAACTGAAAGATGCGGTCGAATTGGCCTTGTATCTGAAAAAGATCGGTCATCAGCCCCAACAGGTCCAGGATTTCTATCCGACCCCGTTTACGGCGTCGACCTGTATGTATTACACGGAGATGGATCCCTTTACCAAAGAAAAGATCTATGTCGCCAAGACAGTCAAAGACAAGACCCTGCAAAGAGTCCTGATGCAGTATGCCAATCCTAAGAATGCCCATCTCGTTTTTGAAGCCCTGAAACAAGCCAACCGGCTCGATCTGGTCGGTTTAGGAAAGCATTGCCTCATTAGGCCATTGCCCCAAAGGAGAACTCATGATCATTCAAAGTAAACGCATTTGGATCGCTGAACAATGGATCCCGGCTCAAATCGAAATCGAAGGCCATGTGATCACAGGGATCTGGCCTTACGGAAACAAAGCTGTTGATGTCGATTATGACACCAAGCGCATCTTACCGGGTTTCATCGATACCCATTGTCATGGTGCCTTTGGGTTTGACACCAACGATGCTACACCAGACGGTTTGGCCATGTGGCTGAAAGCGGCCCCTCAAGAAGGCTTGACCCAAGTCTGTCCGACCACCATCACCC
Source organism: uncultured Erysipelotrichaceae bacterium (assembly GCA_964563265.1). Lineage (GTDB taxonomy): Bacteria > Bacillota_I > Bacilli_A > Erysipelotrichales > Erysipelotrichaceae > UBA2212. The sequence goes on along the minus strand of CAZLWH010000016.1, from coordinate 5,217 downwards.
AAAGTGTCAGTATTTTGACCAAAGCCTTACAAAATGTCGCCCTGTTGGCAGCTTCAGATCCACAAGGAGCCCGCATCGCAGGCATCCATTTCGAAGGCCCTTATCTCAATACCGCCTATAAAGGTGCTCAGCCTGAGCCATTCATCGTCAAGCCTGATGTTGCCCAATTCAAGGACTATCAGAAAGCCGCCAAGGATCTGATCAAAGTCATTACCCTGGCTCCTGAAAAGGATGACTCTTGGGAATTGACCCGTTATTTGGCCAAGACCGGTGTCAGCGTCAATCTGGGCCATTCGGCGGCCACCTACAACGAGGCGATCTTCGCTTTCGCCAACGGCGCCAGCGGGTTGACCCATACCTATAACGCAATGACCCCGTTCAATCACCGTGAACCGGGACTGGTCGGCGCAGCCTTAAGATTGGGCAATGTTTATGCGGAAATCATCAGCGACGGCAATCATGTCAGCTGGCCCGCCATCAACATCCTGTTCAAAGCCAAAGGCAAGGATCACTGTGTCATGATCACGGACGCCTTGTGTGCCAAAGGCTTGGCTGCAGGCCGTTATGTCTTCGGAGGACAATCCATCGATATCCGTCCTAACGGAGGCGCTTATCTGGCCGATTCAAATACCTTGGCCGGTTCTACCTTATCCTACAATCAGGGTTTGAGAAACCTGATCGAAAATGCCGGAGTCGATGAAGTCAGCGCCATCAACGCAGCCACCATCAATCCGGCGAAAGTCTTGAAGATCGATGACCGCTTCGGATTGATCAAGGCTCATTATGAAGCCGATCTGACCGTGCTTGACACTGATTATTCGGTTGTGGCGACCTACGTTAAAGGGAAGGCCGTTTATACCGTATAATAAATAAAAAAAAGGGACCCCACATGAAACACATCTTTATCATCAACCCGGTTTCAGGCCACGGCCGTTCATCCAAACTCGTGCCCTGGATCCAAGAGTATTTCAAAAACAGAGAAGACGACTATCTTATCCACATGACCACGGGGAAAGGTCATGCGAGCGAATTGGCCTCTCAATACAGCGTGAATGATGACGTCACAGTCTATGCCTGCGGGGGAGACGGCACAGCCTATGAAGTACTCAACGGGATCCAAAAAGGCGTCCCGATGGCGGTCATCCCTTCAGGGACCGGCAATGATTTCACGCGCAGTTTACGTTATCCTAAGCACTTATCCGATCTGAAAGACATCCTGATTCAGACCATTGAAGGACGCAATGTCCAAATCGACATTGGAGATTGTAATGGCTTGCTGTTTCATAACTGTACCTCGATGGGCTTGGATTCCAAAGTCACCATCAAAGCCGAAAAAGTCGGTAAGAAATTGCTCTTGCCCAGTAAACTGGTCTATATCGTTTCATTGTTTTTGACCTTAAAAGAAAGAGCACCGATCGAACTTCATCTGACCTTAGACGGTAAGACCACTGTCCATCAGATGATCCTGTGTGCCGTCATGAATGGTAAGTTCTATGGCGGAGGATTCCAGCCGACTCCGGATGCCTCGGTCCAGGATGGCCTTTTCGACATCTGCCTGGTCGATTACTGTAACCTGTTTACGATCCTGAGGCTCTTGCCGAAATACATGATGGGGACCCATACGCATGAAAAACAGGCCCACTTCTATAAAGCCGACAAGATCGAGATCAAACTGTTGGAACCGCTGGCCACTCAGATCGACGGAGAAGTTTTCTTTATCCAGGACTATAAATTTACCATGCTTCCAAAATGGTTAACCACAAGAGTACCGCAAAGCTGCGACATTCAGTAAGGAGAAATTATGTTTCAAATCTGTGTTTATGACAATTATGATCAAGTATCCCAGAAAGCCTTTGAAGTCATCTTGGAGTTTGTAAAATCCGGCAAACCAGTCACTTTGGGTTTGGCGACGGGGTCTTCACCGGTAGGCATGTATCAGCGCATGGTCAAAGACCATGAAACCAATGGGACCTCATATCAGTTCGTCACGACCTATAATCTTGATGAATATGTCGGATTACCCAAAGGCCACTCTCAAAGCTATCTGACCTTCATGAATGAAAACCTGTTTGATTTCATCGATATCGATCCTAAAAAAGTCCATATGCCTTTGACGCACACGGATAAACTCAAAGAAGAAGCCGCAGCCTACAGTAAAGCCGTGCTGGATGCCGGAGTCGATCTGCAGGTCTTGGGTGTCGGATCCAACGGCCACATCGGCTTCAATGAACCCGGGACGCCGTTTGAATCCACCACGCATGTCGTTGGATTGAAAGAAGAGACCCGCTTGGACAATGCGCGTTTTTTCACTGACTTGGCTGAAGTCCCGGAATATGCCGTATCGATGGGCATTACCGAAATCATGTCGGCCAAAAAGATCTTGTTGATTGCCACCGGAAAGAAAAAAGCCGTGGCCATCCGATCCTTGGTCAAAGATCCGATCTCCACGGATTCGCCCTGTACGATCTTACAGAAACATCCTGACGTCATCTTAGTACTGGACAAGGAAGCTGCCAGTTTGCTCGATGATTAGGTTATTTGTCACTGATCTGGACGGCACCTTACTTTCCAATACCAAAACGATTTCACTAGAAAACAAAGAAGCGATTATGAAGGCTCAGATCCAAGGCTGTAAGATCATCCTGGCCACAGGAAGACCGCTGGATTCTGCGATGACGTACGCCAAAGAACTCCAAATGGATCTCTATGGCGGCTACCTTGTCGTCAACAACGGCCAGCAACTTTATGACATGGCTGCCCATCATCTTCAAACCAATGGGGTCATTGCTCAGAAAGATGCCCAGAGCGCCTTTCTGGCGGCCAAGGAACTGCGTTTACAACTGATCTTGTCGAGTGCCCACGGACTCTCGTTTTATACGCCTAAAGAACTGATACCGGTTCTGGCTCTGTATCAGGTCATCAACAAGATGCTGCCGTATTTCGGTTTCATCTTTCAGAAGTTCAGTATGGCTCAGTTGTTCAACTTCCTGAAATCCAGCCACTTACGCGTCTTGAGACATGTCGATGACGTGGTCGGTGAATACCAGAAAGCCGGCTTTGCCCATATCGGACCCAAGATGACCAAAGCAGAACCTTTACTGCGTGAGAAACTGTCAGGACATCTTGAACTCATGCGGGTCGGCGGAGCGTGGATCGACGGCAGCCCCAAAGGCATCACCAAGCTGTTTGGGATCCAACAGGTCATGGCCCTTCATCAGATCAACCTGGATGAAGTCATGACGGTCGGCGATTCCCAAAACGATCTGACCATGATCCAAGCCTTTCCCAAAGGCATTGCCATGGGCAATGCGGAAGAAGAAATCAAAGGCATCGCTTCAGAGATCACCTTGACCAATACCCAAAACGGGGTGGCCCACATCATCAACAAATACATTTTGGCTCAGTCATAACGAATGCATAATAGTCGTGATATGGTATACTGAAATTACTTGGAGGTTACAAAAAAACTATGAAAGTCGTTAACACAGCAGATTTTAAAAGCGCCATCAAATCCGGGGTCACCCTCGTTGATTTCTATGCCGATTGGTGCGGTCCCTGTAAGATGATCGCGCCGGTCCTCGAACAGTTGTCTACAGAATTTGAAGGCAAGGCCCACATCATCAAACTCGACGTGGATGCCTCTCCTGAAATCGCTCAGAGCTTCGGTGTCATGTCGATCCCGACCCTGATCGTCTTCAAAGACGGGGAGCCTGTCGGCAAAGCCGTCGGTTTCCAGCAAAAAGCCCAATTGGCTGCCCTGATCAACAGAGCGCTGTAGGCCCAGAAAGATCAAGAGACTTCGGTCTCTTTTTTTATGAAAAAAATAAACAAAAGTCTTGCATCTGCGAGATTTCTTTGTATAATATTCCTGTTTAGTAAAAACATATTATTTGTTTACCTCTACTAAACAAAAGGAGGGTCCTCATGAACATTGGTCGACGCATAAACCGCTTGCGCATCAAAAACAACATGACCCTGGATGAACTGGCCAGCCGTACCGAACTGACCAAAGGCTTCATATCCCAATTGGAGAGGGATCTGACTTCACCGTCGATCGCGACCTTAGGGGATATCGCAGTCGCTTTGGGCATCTCATTGGCGCAATTCTTTCAGGAAGACATCGACGAGAAGATCGTCTTTTCCCAAAACGATTTCTTCATTGATGAAAACCTCATTGTTATTAATGATCTTATTCTTGCGGA
>CAZLWH010000016.1:0-1005 GCA_964563265.1 uncultured Erysipelotrichaceae bacterium | reverse complement strand
ATGAAAAACAAGGTTCGATCCTGCATTGGATCGTACCCAACGCCAAGAAGAACGCGATGGAGCCCTTACTGATCGAAGTGTTGCCTCATCAGAGCTCCTTCGAAGTACCGCCTCATGGCGGAGAAGAATTCGGCTATGTGCTCAGCGGCAAGCTGCGCCTGGTCGTTGACGGTAAAGAGACCCCCTTGAAGAAAGGGCAGACCTTCTACCTCAAAGGCGCCAACAGCCATCATTTAAGAAACGACAGTGACAGTAAAGCCAGTGTAGTATGGGTCAGTACCCCACCGATCTTCTAGGAGAAACCATGAGACAATTGATCGAATTTAAGAATGTAGTCAAAGAATTTAACGGAACCTTAGTGCTGAAAGGCATCAACCTTGTCATCCACGAAAATGAGTTCGTCACCTTACTGGGACCTTCCGGTTGCGGTAAGACCACCTTGCTGAGGATCTTAGGCGGCTTTTTGTCTCAGACTCAAGGCGAGGTCTATTTCGATGGCATCGAAATCAGCAACGTTCCTCCTTATAAACGGGAAATCAATACCGTTTTTCAGCGGTACGCCTTGTTTCCCCACATGAACGTCTTCGATAACATCGCATTCGGTTTGAACATCAAAAAACAAGATAAAAATACGATCCAGCAGAAAGTCACAAGAATGCTGAAACTGGTCGGACTGGAAGGCTATGAAAACCGTCCGGTCACCTTGATGTCCGGCGGTCAGCAACAGCGTGTTGCGATCGCCCGTGCCTTGGTCAATGAACCCTTGGGGGCTTTGGATCTCAAGCTGCGTAAAGAAATGCAGCATGAACTCAAAAAGATCCAACAGGAAGTCGGCATTACCTTTATTTATGTGACCCATGATCAGGAAGAAGCCTTGACGATGTCGGATACGATTGTCGTCATGAACCAAGGTGAGATCCAACAGATCGGAACCCCGACCGACATCTACAATGAACCGGAAAACCGCTTCGTAGCGGATTTCATCGGAGAATCCAATCTGATCGA
>CAZLWH010000015.1:0-15483 GCA_964563265.1 uncultured Erysipelotrichaceae bacterium | reverse complement strand
ATTGAAAGTTTCTTTTTGATCAGGCGTAAACGTATACCCATACTCTTTCAGCATGTCCCGTGTTTCAAAATAATGCATCATCCCGACATAAGCCCGAACGAATGTCGTATTGATGAACGCTTTTGTTGGTGCCTCCGTCGTAAACAAGGGAATCACCAAAGCTTGAAGGTCATCGATGACCTGATCCGGGATCGCATAGGTCACGGTCGCCGTATCGGAATTGCAGGTCTGATAAACGTTCACATGATCCGTAGGTTCATTCTCGGTTTTATAGTGAAATCGATAACACACACCTTGGGTATCGACGAGGCTCATTGAAGGATCATACTCAGTCTTTGCTTCTTTAAGTTTCATCCATGCGTTGCGTTTTAAAACTGCGTTGAGATCGTCAAGATCGATCGTTGGGGTCAGTTTAAAGACAACATACGCCATATACACCGATTTATCCATGGCAATCGTTGTGGTGAATACTGCCTTAAGAATGGCTTCATTAGGGAGGAATTGTTGATCGAACTCTGTCACCATCGCTTTCAGATCGAGGTAGATCTGTTTATCCCCTTCATAATAGAAGAGCTTGTTTTTAATGTTTATGACGACAAGCAGCTTATCGTCATGGGTTCCGAATTCGTAAATACTCGCATTACGATCCACCAACGTGATCAGTGTCGTAACGGCTTCAGCCGGTTTAAAAACAGCCGTCCATGTATCAGGCTGAAGAACATCATTGACCGTAGAAATTTGATCATTGGTCAAATTATGCAGCAGATTACCGGCATAATTCTCACCCTGATCATTGAAATATTTCACGATATAAACATCACTGAGATCGGTGGTTGCCGGTTTTTCTTCCTCAGTTTTTTTGGTTGTTGTGCATGCAGTAAGCACCAGGCAACTTATCCCAATGATGATGATCAACTTCTTGAATCTGCTCATGTTATTATTCCCTTTCCTACGATTCGTTTTCATCTCTTTTACAGAAAATTTGCTGTGATTGTTGATATGAGTTTCAGAAATGACTTCTGTTATAATGTTGAGGTGAAAATCACTAAATCAGGACCTTTCTATATTTTGATGGCTGCGCTCTTTTGGAGCTTCGGCGGTCTTTTCAGCAAACTGATTCCCTGGTCAGGGCTTTCGATCGCTGCGGTCCGCAGTGTCATTGCCGCGCTAACCATCGGTCTTTATCGAAAATCTTTCCATTTCAAGGTCACCAAATCCACGGTATTGGCTTCGATCTGCATCTTGTTGACCACGGTCCTCTTCATGGTGGCCAACAAAATGACGACGGCTGCCAATGCGATTGTCCTTCAATACACGTCTCCGCTCTTCATCATCATCCTGACCTTGTTGATCTTCAGACAGAAACCCAAGAAACGGGATCTGTTTGCCTTGGTTGGTGTCGGTTTAGGCATCGGACTCTTCTTCTTCGAACAATTTCGCAGCGGCAGTTATATGGGTGATCTCTTGGCTTTGGCTTCCGGATTGACCTTTGCAGGTGTCTTCTTTTCCAACAAACTGCCTGGAGCGTCACCCTTTGATGCGACCTTTATGGGCAATCTCTTAGGGATCTTGTTTATACCGTTCTTGTTTGTGGACAAACAATACGCGGCCAACTCAGGCTGGTTGCCTTGGCTGACGATCTTGGCCATGGGGGTCATCCAACAGGCCGGAGGCTATATCTTCTTTTCAAAAGGCATCAAACATACTTCTGCAACCACATCCAGTATCATCGCGACCTTGGAGCCGATCCTCAATCCCTTATGGGTCTTCCTGGTGGTCGGTGAAGTACCGACTCCCTTGGCTTTGGTTGGCGGTGGGATCGTATTGGGAACGGTCTTGATCTATAACACGATCGTGACCAAAGAGAACTTCAGAAATATCAAATCAACATAAGCTTTCCGATTGGGAAGCTTTATTTTTATCATGGAATGACTTGTGATGAACGTGATGTTTCCCCATAGTTTTCTCGCCCCAAAGGCTTGTTTATTTCAGTATATCACGAACTTTATTGGGGTCACATAAAACAGGAAATGCCTATAGAAAACCCATTGGTTAGGCAACATTTTGATGTTTCTATCGAGACTTTTTAGACAAATCCGAGAGTTTTCCGTTGTTTCTCACAAGCTCAATCAAAGTCTGGATCCGTTGGGTTTGTGTGTCCTGTCTTTTCGCAGTTGCGATCCAATAGATGACTTGAAGTTTGTCACTGTTGGACCAGCGTTCGAAATTTTTTCTCGCCAGTTCATCCTGATCAAACGCCAGTTTCAAGGCTTCCGGCAACTCCGTTTTCTCATAAGACGTATAGGCCGCCTGCCATGTTCCGGCCGCTTTCCCCCAATCCACGGTTTTGTAGCCCTGTTGGGTCAGTGTTCCGTTTTCGATCATGGCTTCAACGCGTTTTCGATTGATCAGTGACCAGACGCTTTTGGGACTTCTTGGGGTAAAACGAAGCCAGAAATAGTCCGCATCGATGGTGTTGGCCCTTCCGTCGATCCAATCAAAACGCAAAGCTTCTGTGACGGCTTGAGCTAAAAGGATCCCAGGTTTATCGGACTTGGATTTTTTGATGCGCAGCCAGATACAAGATTCCTGAAGATGGTGAGTCGAAAGCCATGCGGTCCACGCCGTTAAGGTATCCGGCATCAGCTCCATTCTGTCTTCACGCTGGTCATTCATGGGCATGCTCGCTGATTCGTGCATCGATTCGGGCAATCAGGAAAGTAAGCCAGGATGAGACCTGTTTCTTAGAAGCGAAGTCGTTGGATTTCCAGGCCATCCACTCAGATTCAGGGGTATAACTTTGATGATCATCGGCTTTGGAATGGATCAGATCAACCATCTCAAGAAAACGGGGATCATTATGGATAAACGGATAATTCGACAAGACATCGATCACATGTACAAGATCATACCAAATAAACGGAACTTTCAGTTTCCTGAAATCTGTTCCCATATAAAACATATAGGGGTGTTGCTTCAAACTATCTTCCCACAGATGAAGCAATGTTTCGCACCCTTTACGGGTTTCAGTTTGATCCAGATCGTCCCGATACACTGACAGTAGTTTAAGCATGATCAGATTCACATAAGGACAGGGATCTTCTTTCTTACCGGGCCCTCGAAACTTTCCAAGGACCTTAGATACTCTACAAGGCCAGCCTTGTTGTTCGATCATTCCTAACAAAACGTCTTTGGCTTTGATGACGTCAGGATGATCTCTGAATCCCATTTTCGCAAGACAATACACCAAGATTGGGGCATCGCACAAAGCCCAAGCCCATTCCGTTTCCCCAGATCCGCCGAAATGGATGGGGATGTTGGTTGGTAAAGTGAATAAGCCCTCTTCGCTGATGTTGGCCATGAGCTGACCAAGGATAAAAGAAACACCTTCATCATTGTTGTTTAAGCCGATTTCAGCCAGAAAGGAAAGCTTATGATACTGCTGAGAGGCACTTTTGTGGCTATTAAGAACGGTTCCCGGCCAAGAGTTCAATTCATTCATCAAAGATCTGATCAATGGATCCTTGAGGGTTTCTTTTCTTAGAGACAAAACGATTGGATCATTGGGATCGATGCCTTGCAGATCCAAAAGTGACCTCATCCGTACCCAAGGTTCTTTGGCATTCATCAAAGTTTCTGGTATCATCATCGTTCTCTCCTTCGTCTATTCACGATAGACCTTCATCGCTTCCTGAAGCGAGATTTTTTGGATTTTCATACGGCTGTGCAAAGATCCCAGATAGAATAACCCGAGCACAAACACAAATCCTTTGAGCGCCTGATCAAACCCGAAATCCAAAGGCAACAGGATCCCGTACTGGACCACAAAAATACTCAATAAGCCTTTCAAGGCAAGGATTGAAAGCGGCAGACTGATTGAGTAAGAAAGCAAGGCATAGATCAGATATCCATTGAGGATCATCGCATTGACTTCCTTCTTGCGGTAACCCAACACTTTCAGTAAGGAGATCGCATAGGTGTTTTGAAGCACCGTCTGTGAGGTCAAAACATACAGAATACAAAACGCGATCAGCGCAGATCCCCCAATCATCATCATCGAAACCAAATCGATGAAACCGCTCATGGCTTCAGTCTGTTTGATCACATCCTCTTTCGCCAGGATCAAGCTATAGGCTTCTGGATCCGGTTTATCCAGTGAATAAATTCCCGTAAACAGCGTCTCCTGATTGGATGCGCTGATCCAAGCACTCAGTAAACGTCGTTCGACATAGACCTTATCATCGATGTATTCCTGGGAGATCCCGATGATTGTGAGGATATGGATCTGAGAACCGATCTCAACACTCACCGTATCATGGATCTTGAGATTTTTACGCAGACTGAGTTTTTCACTGATGATGGCCCCTTGTGTCAATTCTGAGGTGATGATCTTACCATGAGGATCAATCAAGGGATAATACTGAGAATCCGGTTCAAGTCCGATGACGATAAGGTTAAGTTCTTCATACCTTCCATAAGGATAAACCAGGAACTTCTCCTGATCGTCTGTTATCGTCGGGATCCCTTTGGTGAAATCGACATAGGCCTCATACTGATAAGGCATCTTATCCAGGTTGGCCAAGGTCAATTCTTTGACCATTCCGTCCATTGCGAATGAGAAATTGATCAACAAGGTCGTAAACAGGATCCCCAAAAAGAAGATGAAGAAACTGCGGGCATTGTGTAAGGCATAAAGCCAGGTAAACTTCGTCTTCGCACTGGCTTTGGTCATCAGTTTACTGACAAAACGGCTTATGCCGTTGATGGATTGGTTCTCTTGAGGATGAAGAAGATCCAAGACCGGTGTCTTCAGCATCCTTCTGATGATCAGAAACGTAAACAAAGCAAACACACTCAGTGGGACAAAGATCGAAGTCACAAAGACTTCCCACTGTTGATGGATTGCTTCATAAGGCAAAAGATAAAAATCCAGATACAACTGTTTCATTGGAAAAGACAAAACGACTCCGGCATAATATCCGATCAATAACATCACCAAGGCTATGACCAAAACGGCCATCACATAAGGTAAGGCAATGCGGGTCCGTTTATAGCCCAAGGCTTTCAAGACCCCGATCTGACTGCGCTGTTGATGAAGCATGTTGAAGATGATGATCCCGACAATCAGTACTGAAACCATACTGATAAAGACCCCAAATCCGATCGACATGACCCGTCCTTGAACCAACTCATCATAGATGGCTCCGCTTCTTAAGGATAAAGCTGTGGTCGTGATCTTGGTGATGTAGTTAAGATCAGAGTGAGATCTGAACGTATCCAGAACCTCACTTTTAAACAAGGCATCGTCTTGATCCTGACCAAATAAACCGGAAAAGCGGTAAGTTTCTTTACCAATCAAGGCTTCATATTGAGCATCCGTGGTCAGCACATAGGTCTGTAAAGCAATGTTGACATTGAAGGTTTCATCAAACATCGGAAATGTGTAATCCGGAAACAGGACAAATCCGGTGATCGTAAAGCTTTGATTATTCAAAATCAAGGTATCCCCGATCTTGATGCCGTTTTTCTTCGCATACTCACGGTTGATCGCGATTTGATCGAATCGGGTCGGTAACTCACCAGCCTCAAGATAGGTCAAATTGATCTCATGATTTTGTTTGATGAGGAGGGCCTTATGTTGAGCTCCCTTGAAATCATAATAGATCAGTTTTACTTCACGCAATTCGATTGTTGTCATCCCATAACTGTCAATGAATGCTTTTTTGCGGTCCTCAATCAGCTGATAAAACAAAGCCGGATCAGAGCGTTTGATTTCTTCAAGGGTCACCAGATTATTGAGCACATACGGTAATAGTTTTGGATCCTGAGCTTCTTCCAGTGTGATCCGGCTCAGCATATCGATCGTAAAATCCTCCTGCACCGTAACATTCAGGAAATTCTTGGTTGGGACTTCGATTCCGGCCATCGCATACACCATCATCGAATAGACCGCTGAACTCAGCGCGATACTGACACCGATGGCGACCCATTGGCCCCATGAGCGCATCAACGTTCGAAATACATTTTTGAACAAGGTCATGGTTTAGCCCCAATGGACCTGACTGGCTTTGATTTTCTTCTTATTATGAATGGTTTCAACGATACGACCGGAATTCATTTTGATGACCTGATCGGCCATGGCTGCGATCGCGGTATTGTGGGTGATCAAAACAATCGTCTTATGATGGTTCTGGTTGAGGTCTTCCAATAACGTCAAGACCGTTCTGGCATTGTCTTCATCCAGTGAACCGGTGGGTTCATCGCAAAAGATGATGTCCGGATTCTTAGCCAGACTTCTGGCTACCGACACGCGTTGTTGTTCACCGCCGGAAAGTTGATAAGGGTACTTGTGACGTTCTTTCTCTAATCCGATCAAAGACAATAGTTCTTTGATGCTTTTGGGTTGATGACCGATGTCAGACCCAATCTGGATGTTTTCATAAACAGTCAAGTTCTGTAGGAGATTGTATTGCTGAAAGATGAACCCCAGATACTTTCTTCTAAAGGCAATCATCGCTTCATCATTATAATCAGACAAGATTTGATCTCTGAAGTATATGGTCCCTGAGGAGACCTTATCCAAGCCACTGATGACATTCAGTAAGGTACTTTTCCCGCTTCCGCTGGGTCCTAAGATAACCACGAACTCGCCTTCAAGGATGGTCAAAGAGACCTCCTTCAGGGCTTCAGTTTTTATGGAACCGTTGATGTAGGTTTTAGAGACCGCTTTGAGTGTGATCATCGCTTTTCCTCCTAATGGCTTGCGTCATTGAATGATGATTGTGATGTATGAATCAGGGATCAATTCTTCTTACTCCCATTATACTCCAACCCCAATGGGTGCGTTTAGGGCTTTGTTTAATAAAAACCGGATCATCTTGATCCGGTTTGCTGATTATTCCACATTGGCCTCATTGGTGTAGCCTCTGGATTCCCAGTAGCCTTTGTAGTTTTCATCCGTTGAAAGTTCGATCTTGGTCACCCAACGGGCCCATTTGTAACCCAGTTTATCCTGAGCCACGACGATGAACGGATAACCCATCTCATCCGGTAAATAAAGCCCGTTGGATTTATAGGCCAGGATCAATGCTTTGTCTTTGATCGTTTGATAAGGCAAGGAGGTCGTGTACCCATCAGAAGAATGGAAGATGATCGTGGTGACTTCTGGTCCGGGATTGGCCAAGGCGATCAGATCGCTCAGTAAGACCCCTTCCCATAAAATCGTGGCTTCCCACCCTTCAACACAATGCAAGGTAATGAGTCTTTGATTCGGCGCATAGGCCAAGACATCATCGTAACTCAACTCGACAGGTGCTTCACTCAGGCCTTTGATGGTTAAAGTGTAGTTTTGGATGTCGATGTGTTGGACGCCTGAAATCGAATTATCTCTGGGGCCAATGGCCGGATCCAAGAGTTTGCCTTGGTAGTTTTGGACCTCATCGATTCTGAAACGGGCAATCGTTGCGGAACTATGCACATCCGGGTCATTGTCGTTGGTTACACAAGCACTCAACATCACTGTCGTAAGCAACAGTATACTGATGATTTTTCTCATGGGATCCTCTGTTGGGTGAAGGCATGACCTTCACGGTCTACCTCCATTATAACCCATGCGTCAAACAGGTCATTCTTGAAGTGTTGGAGTATAATGGACTCATGAAACACATCGCGTTGTTTGATCTCATCGCCCCCTTCTATGCGATGTTTTATTCTTATCAGCGCAAGGGCTATAAAAAGTCGTTGGATTTTTTGTTTGAGACCCATGATTTTAAGATTGAGTCTGCTTTGGATGTGGGTTGCGGGACCGGTGCCTTAACGGTTGAACTGTCGAAACGATTCCCAACGACCGGTTTGGATGGCGCTAAAAACATGATCAAACAGGCACAACGCTTGTCTCCGTCTTTGACCTTCATCCACAATGATGTCAGCCATGGGTTGCCTTTTGAAGATCGCAGTTTCGATCTGGTCATCAGTTCATTCGTCCTTCATGGCTTATCTGAGCTTCAAAGAATGGAGCTCCTAAAAGAAATGAAACGGGTCAGCCGTCAAACGGTCATCCTGATCGATTATCACGAAGGAAGACACCCCTTGATCTCTTTGGTAGAGTGGGTCGAGCACGGTGATTATTTCCGATTTATGGATCACTTCAAAGAGGAGCTTCCGCTGGTGTTTGACCGGGTCAGTATCCTCAAAACGAATTCGCAGTCTGCTTTCTATATCCTGTCCTAAACAAAAGACCAACCCATGAGGAAGGTCTTTTTTGTTGATGTTTCTAAGGAGGTTATTGACCTGATGATCACATCGATTAATCATCAGCTTGTCTCCATCATAGTCACTGCTTATTTGAAGTTGTTTTTAGCATACTCCATCAAGGCATCATACACCGAAGGGTCACAGGTGTAGTAGATGGCGGGGCCTTCAGTGACTGTTCCCTTCACAATGCCTCTGATCCCAAATACAGTTCTGTCCAAGATCTTAGTAATGTAGATTTCTTTGTCACTGCCGATCCCATTGGGGACCAACCAAGGCAACCAACCGAATTGATACTTCCAAGGATCCTTGTCAAGTTCCCACGTCGCGAAAGACATCAGGATCCTTAAGTCAGCCAATTGGCTGGCACTTACTGAATGCGTATGATAACTGATCCCGACATCCCCTTCTGAGGGATCGTTATAGCCCACTGAGATGACGGTGTAGGTGAAATTTTTGATTTCCTGGGGAAACGGCGGATCCCACCGTTCTAGCAGCGCATCCGTATTGCCCAAGGTCATTCCGCTGGGATAATACGTACCCAGTGCTGATCCGTCAGAGGTCTTGGTCACGAAAACAACAGAATAGTTTGCAGTTTCATGAGCATTGGCGTAGTAACCAAAGGTAAGGGTCAAATTATTATCCGTCTTAAGCACCATGGTTGTCCCGACCAAGGTGATCGGTGTGGTCAGTTTGATCCATTGTTCGACATGCAGATCCGTTTTGAATTGATCTTTCTCAGCTGAAGTCAATGTAATTCCCCAGTTTGGGATATCCCAGGTCTGAAGGTCGAAAAATGAGACATAGGCTTCACTGATCTTTGCGTCCAAAAGGGTCTGATCCGGACCGGTAAACTTGGAAGTCCTGAGATTCAACATAAACGCCATAAACGAGTCATAAGTATCCTTGCTCATCGTCAAGGTTTTGACCTCTTCGTTTGGACCATCATAGTAAATATACGGAATCCCGCTGTCGAGATCAATGATCAAACGCGTCCATTCGGAGATCGTGATGACCGCATTGGGTGTTTCAGGCAAGGTCTCCGGATGTTTGACGTAGGTCCAACTGTTGATGTCCATGACGGTTTTGAGGCTTTCTGATTCTGCCTCAGTCAAGGCGAAGGTGGTGTTTTCCCCTTCAAAGTCACTGCCGGTATTTCCCGCATTGAAGGTGACAAACTGAAGTCTTTCTCTGATGGTGGCACTGATTATCATATCAACCAGAATGCCACTGATGATCTGTGCTGTACGAGAGGTGCCTTTCACGGAATAGGTTGATTTACTGTTGTTCTTTTTGATGATCGTAATGAAAACCGTATCATTCTTTTGACCAAAGGAATAAGTCATCTCATTCTCATCGATCGCCATAAAGTCGATACTGACTGTTTTATCTGCATCTGCCTTCTCCCATTTTGAAAAGGCGAGGATGTCCAACAGATTCTGCGCTTCTGTGCTGTTGATCAGTGACCATTCCGGATCACTTTCTCCGATGAAAATCCCGGTAAAAACCGGTTTGGTCAACACGGCTTCTTTTGCACAAGCCACCATCGATAACGACATGACAAGACTGAGTAAGAACACCATTGCTTTTTTCATTATTTCCACCCGGTTGCGATGAAGATCTGAGTCTTCATAGTAAACTTAGCGTATCATAAAAAAGCCCTTAAATAAAGGACTTTTCGAAGAACATCAATTCGGAAAGAGAAGATCAACTGTTGTTTTGAGATCCAAAACTGTCTGTCTGGAAGTCAGATAAAACAGGGTATCATTCGAACCGGCTACAGGTCCCTTGACATAAATCAAGGTATTGTTTCTCATAAAATCATCAAAGACCCGAAAAACGTTACCGTGGGTATCTTCAAACATAAAGAGCGGATCCCATCCATACGCATACTGAGTCGGATTCGGCTCTTTTCGCCATAGATCCCTGTTTAAAACATCCATTAATGTGGTGCTTTGTTCGGCAGTCAACATCACAGTTTTGTATTGTGTATCCCCCAGCTCCGAATAGCCCTTTAGGATTTCCACAGTATTGGGACTGATCCCAAGGATATCGCTTGTCGGTTTGGCTTCTGTCCATGAATGACTGAATGCCCAGATGATGCCGTTGAAACCTAGAGTCAGGCCATAAACTTCTCTAAACTGCCCATCATTTTCTTTTGTGATCACGGCGACAGGACAACCCGATGCCCAACCGAAGGTTGCTTGGGTACCCACTGAATTCGTCACGATCAAGCCTTGTCTTCCTTCTTCAAGAGCCAAGGTAGAATCCAATTTGATCCATGACTCGGAATTCAGGTAAGGCAGTGCCCAGGCACTGTCCGATTCTTTCAAGGCAAGATCGACAAGCTGATAGTTCTCGGAATAATCCGGATAAACAAAGAACGTCGCTTTGGTAAAACTCGCTTCGGTCATCAAACTCCCAGGACTGGGCTGAAGCGCAGTTCTTAATTCAGTTAAGGATGATTTTGTCGCGTCATACACTGAGCTTGAAATCCGAAAGACATCAAACCTGGAACGGTCTCCATTTCGAGATACCGCGACCGTGGCTTCTGATCCGCTTTGATGAAAGTAGAGTTCAACCGCTGAATTAAAACCCAAGACCATCTCATAAGCACCGAGTTCAGTCAGTTTTGTATTGATGAGGATCCATGAATCGACTTCCAGCACTTCCTTCACAACGTCTGATGAGGCCTTGTCTAAGACTAAATCACTGTAACAGCCGTATTTGGAGGAGTCAGGAATCACCGTTGAATAAAAAAACTTCTTGATGGCTACTTTTAGCTGATATCCGTTGACCAATGGAATCAGGGTGTCTGTCTTGAGGGTTGTCAAATCCAACTCTGATTTATAATATACGGACTTCATCTTTTCCTTGGAGACTTCGATCAGCACGTAATCGGTCTCCTGATAGAAAGCAAAGAGATGTCCAAGATTATCTTCCAGAATAAACTCCGGTTCTGTTTTTGTCTTGGATCCTAAATCCGCCACTGTCCATGGATTGACCAGTAAGACCGCTTTTAAAGATCCTGATTCCTCAGAATTCAATGTTCCGATCTTGGAGTCAGCGATGTTGGTAGCTGGCCCATTATAAATGGTCTTAAACACGGTCGCACCAAGGTTGAGTTTGATCTCTGACGGCTTGGTTGAACAGGCCAATAAACTGAGTAATAAAGTGAGTACCAATCCGATTCTTAATCCTTTTTTCATTGTTTCCACCCTTAAATATGTAAGACGACTGTCTTCTAGTTATTTCAAGCGTATCATAAAAAAGCCCTTAAATAAAGGACTTTTGGTTGAAATAAGTGCTTGTGAAAATCACGGCTTCTAGATAACTTGGATGCCTGCGCCTCTCATCATCC
Source organism: uncultured Erysipelotrichaceae bacterium (assembly GCA_964563265.1). Taxonomy (GTDB): domain Bacteria; phylum Bacillota_I; class Bacilli_A; order Erysipelotrichales; family Erysipelotrichaceae; genus UBA2212. Next base: position 3,872 of record CAZLWH010000015.1, on the reverse strand, counting down.
CTAAGGCGCTGTCATGATATTGCTTCTTGTCATGATGAGGTAAACCGAAGGTATCGACTGCATTTTCAGGGACAACGATGGTGATCGGATGTCCGATGGTTTGGCTGTAGGTCTTCATCGTAACTGAGAAATTCAAGACACAGATGTCGGTGCAGCATCCGATGACGGTGATCTTATCCAGATCCGGGTTTTCTTTCAGATAGGATTGGAAAGCGGGGGCGAAGAAACCGTTGGTGGTGTTCTTCTCGACTTGGATCATCTTATCTTCAAAGACCTTGAGTTCATCGATCAATTCGGATTCTTTGGTGCCTTTAAGGCAATGGGGAGGATAGTTCTCAAACTCCAGGGCATCTTTGGTATGGGCATCCTGGAAATAGAGAACCGGTTTCTTTTCATTCAGGAAAGTTTCAACGAGTCTGACGTTTTCAGGGACGATCTGACGGATACTGGGATCTGCCAAGGGTCCTTCATCGATAAAGCCTTTCAGCATATCCACCACGATCAGTATTTCTTTGTTTTTCATGCGTGTCTCCTTACTTTCATCATACCACAAGATCAGGTCAGCGGTTTTCGTGAGGTGCTGAGACGCTTGACCAGCAGTTCAAAGGTCTCCATGATGTCTCGGGGATGATAACCCAAAGCATTCTCGGCTTTTTGATGGGAGAAATTAGAATTGGAACTTAGGATCTTCAAAGAATCAGCCGTATACAGCGATACTTTATGACGACGCTTATCATCGATCAGTTTAAATGGCAAGACCATTCTGATCAAGCCAACCGGCAAGTGCAATTTGACTTTATGAAGCTTGGTCAATTCATACAGCATCCCCATCAGTTTCTTGACCGTATAGTACTGATTGGACAGGATATAGTGTTCATTGAGGATGCCTTTGTCTACGATCGTGATGATGGCTTGGGCCACATCCCTCACATCGACGAAATCATACCCGCCTTTGACCCCGATCTTCATAGACTTATTCAGATAATCCTTAACCATCTGAGTCATGAAGGCATTCTTGACGTCTTCATCAGAAATGATGCCTGAAGGATAGACGATGGTGGCAGGAAAGCCTTCTTCCATACGATCCATCAAAGTTCGGGTCGCGATGGCTTTACTTTTGGAGTAATGGCCAAAGACTTTGTCCGGTGAGATGTCTGAGGTTTCCGCAATCAACAATCCCTTTTTGAGTTCAGGGATCGCATGGACAGAGGATACATAGATCAGTTGCTTGACCTTGTGTTTCTCACAGGCAGCGATGATGTTTTTGGTACCTTCGACGTTGACTTTATAGATGCGTTCACTGACTTTGGGATCGATTGAAATCATCCCTGCGCAGTGGATGACGATGCCTTCATCCCCAAGCTGATCAAACGCGTCTTCAAGCGAATCACAATTTAAAACGTCTCCTTTGATTCGGTTGATACGCGGATCCAAGAGCTCATCGGATTCAAAAGGCAAAAGAAAACCTAGGACACGGGTCGTATCAGAAACCATGAGGTTGGCGATGGTATGCCCAAGCGAACCGGCAGCGCCGGTAATCAGGACGTTTCTCATATGTACCCACATTATAATCTCGTATCGTGTGCATAATTATGGGGAATGTTGTGAAATAATGGCTTCGTTTTATTAACTCAGCCCTGACCTTTTAAAATGTGTATAATTAATCTGTCAGAACAAGATTCGAAAGGAAAACAACCATGAAAATCGCCATCGCAGGAATGGGTTATGTCGGCTTAGCCAACGGGATCCTCCTTGCTCAGCATCACGAGGTCTGTATCACCGATATCATTCCCCAAAAAGCGGAACTGCTCAATAAACGTCTTTCGCCCATCAGTGATCATGAAATCGAATTGTACCTTATGACCAAGAAGAATCTCAACATCAGAGCGACTTTGGATCCGCAGCTGGCTTACGCAAAAGCGGATGTCGTCTTGATCTGTACCCCGACCAATTACGATCCCGACAAGAACTTCTTTGAGACCGGCAGTGTTGAAAACGTCATTGAGCATGTCTTGGCGATCAATCCCAACGCGATCATGATCATCAAATCCACAGTCCCTGTCGGTTACACCGTAAACCTCAGAGAACGATACAAAACCGACAAGATCATCTTCTCACCGGAATTCTTAAGAGAAGGCAAAGCCCTTTATGACAATCTGTATCCTTCACGCATCGTAGTGGGAGACATGGGTCCTTACGGTAAGGTGTTTGCGGATCTTCTGGTTGAAGGCGCCATTAAAAAAGACATCCCGGTCCTGTTTACCGGATCGACAGAAGCCGAAGCCATCAAGCTCTTCTCCAATACCTATCTGGCCTTAAGGGTCGCCTACTTCAATGAACTGGATTCCTATGCGGAAATCCGAGGCCTCAATACCAAGCAGATCATCGAAGGGGTCGGTTTAGATCCCCGTATCGGCTCTCACTACAACAATCCTTCTTTCGGTTATGGCGGTTATTGCCTGCCTAAGGACACCAAGCAGCTCTTGGCCAATTACCAGGATGTCCCGCAGAACCTGATGAGCGCCATCGTTGACGCCAACAGGACCCGAAAAGATCACATCGCCGAGATGATCCTCAGACGCAAACCACAGGTCGTGGGCATCTATCGATTGACGATGAAGACCGATTCCGACAACTTCAGACAATCTGCCATCCAAGGCATCATGAAACGTTTGAAGGCCAAGGGGGTCGAAGTCATCATCTATGAACCGGCCCTTCATGAGGATCGCTTCTATAATTCTGAAGTCATTACCGATCTTTCCGTATTCAAGACAAAATCCGATGTCATCGTCGCCAATCGGATCACCGACGACATCAAGGATGTTTTACCGAAAGTGTATACGCGCGATCTGTACAGCCGTGACTAAAGACCTCCAAAAGAGGTCTTTTATTGTATTTGAGGGTTGAACTTGTTATAATTTTGTCGTTATCCACAGGAGTTGCCATGCTATTCAATTCAACGGCCTATCTGTTCTTCTTACCGACCGTCTTTGCTCTATTTTGGCTCATTCAATTCAAATATCGCTGGATCATCTTATTGATCGCCAGTTACTATTTTTATATGTCTTGGAATCCTCAGCTGGTGGTCTTGATTTCGGGGACGACCCTGATTTCATATGCGACCTCATTGTGGATCGAATCCACCCCGGACAAACGCAAGAAAAAACTGTATATGGCCATTGGGGTCATCTCCAGTCTGATCGTTTTGTTTTATTTCAAATACTTCGGTTTCTTCCTTTCGATCCTCTCTGATCTCTCACGCTTGTTGGTCAATCAGGATCTTGGTTTTCCGGTGAAACTGCTTTTACCGGTAGGCATCTCTTTCTATACCTTCCAGACCCTCAGTTACGTCATCGATGTGTATCGCGGAGACATCAAAGCAGAGCGGCATTTGGGCTATTATGCCTTGTTTGTGTCCTTCTTTCCGCAATTGGTCGCAGGGCCGATCGAGCGTCCTCAGAATCTGATCCCTCAGTTACGCAAAGAAACCGTCTTCAAATACGAAGAGGCTTCATATGGGATCAAAATCATGGCTTGGGGCTTCTTTAAGAAAATGATCATCGCCGATTATCTCGCCCTCAGCGTCAATGAAGTCTATAATCATGTGGGTTCTTACAACGGGTTTGCCTTGGTGATCGCCACCTTCCTCTTTGCGATCCAGATCTATTGTGATTTCTCAGGCTATACCGACATCGCCATCGGATCTGCCAAATTATTCGGCTATCATCTGATGAAGAACTTCGATTCTCCTTATTTTGCCCAATCGATCAGGGAATTCTGGGCCAGATGGCACATTTCTTTATCGACCTGGTTCAAGGATTATCTGCTTCATTTCTTCTTGAGGGGTATAAACAGTAAATTTGTAGAGGAGA
>CAZLWH010000014.1:6075-17361 GCA_964563265.1 uncultured Erysipelotrichaceae bacterium | reverse complement strand
CCAATTATAACATATATAACATAGTATATTACTATGTTTAGGAGAAAAACATGCCTAGAGTCGTCCAAAACATCACTGAACTGATCGGAAATACCCCACTGGTCCGTCTGAACCGCTTTGAAAAACTACACAAGCTGAATGTCCAACTGTACGGAAAGATCGAATCCGCCAATCCGGCCGGATCCGTGAAAGACCGAATTGCCTTGGCCATGATTGAAACTGCTGAAAAAGCAGGCTTATTGAAAGAAGGCTCGGTCATCGTAGAACCCACTAGCGGTAATACAGGGATCGGTTTGGCTGCGGTCGCTGCCGCGAAAGGCTATCGCGCAATCCTCGTCATGCCTGAAACGATGTCCATTGAACGCCGTAAACTATTGAAGGCCTATGGGGCCGAACTGGTCTTGACGGAAGGTCCTAAAGGCATGAAGGGTGCCATCGCCAAAGCTGAAGAGCTCTTAGCGAGTATTCCTAACGCTTTCATGCCGTCTCAATTTGAAAATCCGGCCAATCCGGCCGTCCACGCCACCTCGACCGGTCCTGAAATCTATTCCGCCCTTGATGGCCGCATCGATATCCTGGTTGCGGGTGTCGGTACCGGAGGAACCATTTCCGGTGTTGGAACTTATCTTAAGTCACAAAATCCCAAGATCAAGGTGGTCGCTTCTGAACCCTTTGATTCTCCGATGCTGTCAGAAGGCAGAACCGGACCTCATAAGATCCAGGGCTGGGGACCAGGTTTTGTCCCTAAGACTTTGGATACCAAAGTCTATGATGAAGTCTTGACCGTACAGACTCAACAAGCCTTCGATCGTGCCCGTGAACTGGCCAAGAATGAAGGCATCCTGGTGGGGATCTCTTCCGGTGCTGCTTTACAATCCGCTTTGGATGTCGCATTGCGTCCTGAAAACGCCGGTAAAACGATCGTGGTCATCTTCCCGGATAACGGTGAACGTTATCTGTCTACCTTGTTGTTTGACGTAGAAGCATAGCTCCCGCTTCTATCGTTTGACATAAATCTTTTCCCCCAAGTAAAGAAATCATCTGATCCAACAAGCCATCGCTTTAGGAAAGGATGATTTCTTTTCGTAACTGTTGGTGAACGCTTGGTTCTCCCTTAAAGTTGAATTGCATTATACGCATTATATTCATTACATTTTATACATTAAAATGCTTATATTCTATGCATTATATTAATTCTGTCGTATAATATTCCTATCAGGTGAAAACAATGTATAAAACAAGAGTGATTGAAGGCATCATCAGAGATAAGCTCTCATATACTGGTGCAATACAGATCGAAGGACCAAAATGGTGTGGAAAATCAACAACCGCAAGCCTATTCGCGCAGACGATTGTAAAACTGCAAGATCCGATTGTCTTTCATCGATACGAAGTCTATGCATCCACCAGTAAAAATGAACTATTAACAGGGAAACATCCCATCCTTTTCGATGAGTGGCAAAAGATTCCGGATATCTGGGATTTTGTTCGACTTGATGTGGATGATCATCCCGGTGAATTTGGTAGATTCATCCTGACCGGATCGGCTAAACCTTTACAAAACGATCAGAGGCACACGGGAACAGGCCGGATTACCCGACTTAAGATGCGTACAATGTCGCTCTATGAATCCGGCGAGTCTTCAGGAGGCGTTTCGCTGGAGCAGTTATTTAATGACTCTGACTATTATCCTCGAGGTGAATCAAAACTTACGATTTCGGATCAGGTGGATTTGGTGTGCAAAGGCGGGTGGCCCGGAATACTCAATGTGCCTGTCAACCAATCACTAAAAATCATCAAAGATTACTTTGAAAGTCTACTGACCACCGATATCTCTGACATTGATGGAGTTAAGAGGAATCCAGCACTGGCACGCAGGATCCTCAAGTCTTACGCACGAGCAATTTCTACGCTTACGGATTATCAAACCATGTTGGCGGACATCGCTATCTCCGATGGTTTGATTGATCAAAGAACACTGGCCTCATACCTTTCAGCGCTAGAGAAACTATTCATTATTGAACCCATAGAAGCATGGACACCAAAATTAAGGAGTGCCAGTAAAATACGAACTAAACCCAAAAAGCAATTCGTTGATCCATCGATCGCTGTTGTTGCCTTAGGCGCCTCCCGACAAGAATTACTTGAAGATCTGGAAACATTCGGTTTTTTCTTTGAGTCCTTGGTGACTCGTGATCTCAGGATCTACACCGAATCACTTGACGGATCCATCTTTCACTATAGAGACAATACAGGACTTGAAGTCGACAATATCATTAGACTCAATGATGGAAGGTGGGCCGCAGTTGAAATCAAACTTGGCAGTAATAAAATCGATGAAGCAGCGGCTAACCTGATCAAACTCACAGATAGAGTAGACACTGATCAGATGTTAAAGCCAAGTTTCCTTATGGTTGTCTATGGTGGCCAATATGCTTATAAGAGACCCGATGGTGTCTATGTGATTCCGCTTGGATGTCTGAAGCCTTAACAATGATTCATACGATTGTACTTCACAGTTGAAATCGATAAAACATTTATCATGAGTTCAAAGCCCAAAAGGGGTTATCGGAGGAAAATTATGATTTTCTATGCTACCAAACAAACCATTGAACGATTTAAAATCATGATGCCTGAAGAAATGGACCCTATTCCTGAAGCGGCATCAAAACAATTGATCCAACGCGAACAGCGAGATCCTCTTCTGGAATGGGGCTTTAAACTCTTCTATTTTGATCACAGGAAATGTATTCAAGTCATGAATTTCGCCAGTAAACTGACACTCTTTTTGTTTGATGTAAAGATAGGTGATTTTGAGAATACAGCAAACAACATTGCTCTCTATCTGCTCGATCTTTACCGTTCAGATAAGATCATGGAAAATGCACTAAAAAGACTTTTTTCTGAACATTCTCTCTGTGCTTATGCCAAACTCACCGACAGAAGTATAATTTCATCGTTAAATCGGAATCAAATTGATTTTGCCGATGATGGATACTCGTTTTATGATTACATCGAAAATGGCATTCTACAAACACGAGCAATAAATCACGATGTCAATTTCCAATGGCCAGTCACACAGACCATCAATGGAAAAACTGAATACATTTATCCAGGGGAGCGTTTTAAATCATTGTTACTTGGGAGATATTCAAAACACTCATAAACAGTCCTGTTCATATTTTTATGTTTTCATAAATTATCTTAATGTCCGGTAAAATCAACTGATCCAACAAGCCATCGCTTTAGGAAAGGATGATTTCTTTTCGTATCTATGAGGGTTGAAACCCAAAGAACCCTGGATTGTAATAATCATAGAATATGTACATTATTACGCACATATATGTGTACATAACAGGAGAACCGGATGACTTTCCCCATCGTAAAAGCCACCAACGTCACAACCTTCAGAAACACCTTAAAGAAACAACTTGATCTGGTCTCTGCGGACAATATCGCCTTGATCGTTACCCGCGGCGATGATAAGAATGTTGTTGTTTTATCTGAAGCCGAGTATGAATCGATGATCCGTAACATCAATAACCTGCAATACACCCTCAAACTCATGAAATCAGCCACTGAAGCCCAGAATCAATGCCTTGATCCAGTCGATATGTCGGGACAGACCGATGAAAGGGGTCGGTAAACCCGAACCCCTGAAGTTCATTCAAGCGTATTCAAGAAGGATCGATGAGAAGAATCGATTGGATTATCAAGTAACCAATACAGATCTCGTGATTCTCTCCTGTTTAGGACATTATGAAGATGAACGATATCGATCAAAAAAGAAGGTCATCTTTTCTAAGATGACCTTCTTTTGTTTAGTCGTGTTTATCGATGATGCTTTCCAACCAGATCGGATCTTTTTGGATGTCCAAGAGGTCGGTAACGGTCGAAGCGATGTTGGCGAGACCGAAGTTGCCGTATTTGAATTTGACGTTGGCGTTATAGACGAAGAATGGAACAGGACTCAAGGTGTGTGCTGTCTTGGCTTTGGGCGCCGCATTCGGATCTTTTGATTTTTCATACATTTCATCCGCATTACCGTGGTCGGCTGTGACGATCAGGATCGCATCGTGCTTGCGGATGATAGGCAAGAGTCTGCCCAGCTGTAAGTCCACCGTTTCGACACCGACGATGGTGGCCGGATAAGAACCGGTATGACCAACCATATCGCCATTGGGATAATTGACCCTTAAGAAGCCGTATTTACCGGATTCGATGGCTTCGATGAGCGCATCAGTGATGTCGGCCGCTTTCATCCAAGGACGCTGTTCAAAAGGAACCAGATCGGATTTGATTTCGACATAAGTTTCCAGTTTGTCATCGAACTTTTCAGTACGGTTACCATTCCAGAAATAGGTCACATGACCATACTTTTGGGTTTCAGATAAGGCATATTGAGTGACCTTGTGTTTGACTAAGAGTTCAGACAGGGTATTGGTGATGTGGGGCGGAGATACCAGGAATTTCTTAGGGATCTGCAGGTCTCCGTCATATTGAAGCATCCCGGCGAAGAAGACAGTGGGGATGCGTTTGCGATCGAAGTATTTGAATTCGGCGCCTTGTTCAAAGGCCTTGGAGATTTCAATGGCTCTGTCGCCTCTGAAGTTGAAGAAGATGACCGCATCACCGTCTTGGATCGTACCCACCGGTTTGCCTTTGTTTTGAATGACGAATGCCGGTAAGAACTGATCGGTATACTGACCTTCGATACGATAGGTTTCTATGGCTTCTTTTGCGGAAGTAAAGCTTCTGCCTTCGCCCAAGACATGGGTCTTCCAACCCAATTCAACCATCGACCAATCGGCTTCATAACGATCCATGGTGACTTTCATTCGGCCGCCGCCTGAAGCGATGAGCGCGTTGAAGTTGACATCGTTGAGTTTGGATAGTGCGTCTTCCAATTGCTGGACATAAATCAAAGCACTGGTTTCAGGGACATCACGTCCATCCAATAAGATGTGGACTCTGACTTGTTTGATGGCATCTTCTTTGGCCTGACGGATCAGATCCAAGAGCTGATCGATGTGGGAATGGACATTCCCATCCGACAATAAACCGATGAAATGCAAAGTATGATCCTGAGCCTGGGCTTTTAAGCCGTTCCAGGTGTCGGAATGATAGATTTCTTTGGATAAGATCGAGGCATTGACCAATTTGGCGCCTTGGGCGTAGATCTGACCGCAGCCGATCGCATTGTGTCCGACTTCGGAATTGCCCATGTCTTCATCAGAGGGCAAGCCTACAGCGGTTCCGTGGGCCTTGATGGTGGTAAAGGAAGCATTCTTCTCTAAATATTCCAGATTGGGTGTATAGGCATTGTTGACGGCATTGCCGTAGTTGTTATCGGTATAACCTACGCCATCCATGACAATCAATACAACGGGTTTTTTCATAGTTTTCTCCTTGTTGCTCCCCTATTTTATCACTAAACAGCGTCATTTTACAGGCTTATGCCAAAGCATAAAAAAGAGTGAACGTTTGTTCACTCACTTGGTCGATATATCTTTGAAATAATAGACTTTTTCGGTATCCTTGGACAGCATGTATACCCCTCGGGCATAACTGATCACGTAATCCGTATCCAGCAGTTTATCGCGCTGAACCGTAAGGGCCTCGTTTTCACTCTGTAAAGCTTCCAGCTTCGTATTGACCTCATCCAAGGAGGCTTTTAAAGCTAAGGTCGTTGAGATCTCTTCGATGATCGGAATCAGCAGTAATGCGGATAAGGCCATGAAGATCAGAAAGATCGAGAGGGATTTGAATTTGAAACGGCGTCTTGTTTTGGTCATGGTACTTTTATTATACCTTTCAGGTTTGTTTAATCAAGCGGTTTAGCCGCGTTTTCATCCACAGGCAAGAAAATACGTTCATCGACAAGGATCTCATAGAGGGTCATCGACTGGGCTTTTTTGATGGAATCGGCCAGTTCTAAGACTTTGACTTTGAGGTGACGATGACCGAAGAAAAGATCGATCACATCCCCGATCTTGACATCGGTCGAGGGTTTCGCGTGGCGGTCATTGATCAGGATGCGATCCTGATTGGCCAATTCTTTGGAGACAGGGCGCCGTTTGACCAGTCTGGCGATTTTAAGGTAAAGATCGATGCGCATATTAGCTCCTTTGGGGCACTTTAGAGGCCGCCACCAAAACGGAAGTGGCTAAGAAGAGCCAGTCGTCTTGTTTGGGGATGACGAGAATGATTTGTTCATGGACATATTTTAGGGTGATTGAAGGAGACAGGTTGTTGATCTTTTCAAAAAGCTTGACGCCGTCGATCGAAGAAGACCAGTGTTTTGTAAAGGTCAGGGTCATCTGTTGTTTCAATTCTTTGGCGGAGTCGATGATGGTGGAGTTCAATAAGAGTTCCCAGCGTTTCTTTTCGAATAAGAGCTGAACCGATTTGGGCAGTTTCCCATACAGATCGGTGGTTTCTTCCTGAAGTTTACGCAAGCCATATTCCGTCTCTGCTTTATCAATGGATTGATACAAGCTCAGTTTCTCGAAATCCTTGTGTTCAAAGGTCGTCGGGATATAACCATCAATCCCCATCGGGGTCTTGATTGTGGGTTCCTGTTCAACCGATACAACTCCGGATTTCTTGTCTTTGATGGCCTGTTGGAGCATCTCAATGTACATGTCGATACCGACAGTATCGATGAAGCCGCTTTGCATATCGCCCAACATTTCCCCTGCGCCTCGTATGGTAAGATCCCGCATGGCGATTTTATACCCGGATCCCAATTCGGTGAATTCCTTGATCGATTGTAAGCGTTTGGCCGCGATTTCGGAAAGCTGTTTTTTAGGGTTATACATCAGATAGGCATAGGCCAAACGATCGGAGCGTCCGACACGGCCTTTGATCTGATAAAGCTGAGACAAACCAAAGGTATCGGCCTGATCAATGATCATCGTATTGGCGTTGGGGATATCGATCCCAGTCTCAACGATGGTCGTACATACCAAGACCTGGATCTCATTGTTGGTAAAGCGCATCATGACATCTTCGATCTCATCGCGATGCATCTGACCGTGCGCCACAGCGATTTCCGCATCCGGCAGATCCTGTTTGAGTTTGAACGCGACTTGCAGGATGTCTTCAACTTTATTGTAGAGGTAAAAGACCTGGCCTTTACGCGCAAGTTCTCTTTGGATGATGTCTTTGATGACGGCCCGGTTCTTTTCGATGACGTACGTCAGGATCGGTAAACGGTTGAGTGGCGGAGAATCCAGCTGTGATAAGGATCTGACCCCAACCAGAGACATCTGTAAAGTTCTGGGGATCGGTGTGGCGCTTAAAGATAAGACATGGACTCCTGTTTTGATTTCTTTGATTTTTTCTTTGTGTTCGACCCCGAAACGTTGTTCTTCATCGACGACCAATAAGCCCAGATCTTTGAATTGGACACCTTTGCCTAAAAGTTTATGGGTCCCGATCAAGACATCGATCTTGCCTTCTTTCAAGGCATGAAGGATGGTTCTGACCTGATTGTCCGGCACATAGCGGTTTAACATCGCCACCGAGATCGGATAGTTGGCAAAGCGGTGTGAAAAGACATGGAAATGTTGCGAGGACAGGATGGTGGTGGGACACAGGATCGCGACCTGTTTGTGTTCGACGACCGCTTTAAAGGCAGCTCTGATCGCAACTTCGGTCTTCCCGAATCCGACATCCCCGCACAGTAAGCGATCCATCGGCACCGTGTTCATCATATCGCGCTTGATGTCGGCGACCGCAGTGGTTTGATCGTGGGTCAACGGGTATTCGAATTCAGCTTCGAAGTCTTTCTGAAGCTGGGTATCTTCCCCAAACGCATGGGCAATGTCGTGTTCACGCTGACCGTATAAGGCGATCAGCCGTTCAGCCAGATCCAGGACGTTTTCTTTGATTCGCGCTTTGGTTTTCTTCCATTCCTGCGAACCCAAGGTATGAAGCTTGGGGACCACGCCTTCTTTAGAGACGAATTTACGGACCAGTTGGAATTGTTCCAAGGGCACATACAAGGTTGCGTCATGACGGTAAACGATGTGGAGGTAATCACGGTGCTGGCCTTCAGTTTCTTTGGTGATGATCCCGATGTATTTACCGACCCCATGCTGATGATGGACCACATAATCCCCAGGCTGCAGATCCTGATAGGAATGCAGGGTCTCGGCTTCTTTGAATTTGGTGTTGTATTTTCCGATGAAGACCTTATGGTTGAAGAGTTCCTTGGAGCTGTAGACGATAATATCCTGGGAAATCAACTCAAAGCCTTCATCCAGATCCTGTAAGATGACGATCAGATGCGGTTCATCCAAATCTTTGAGTTTTAAGGAATAGGTGATCCCGTTTTCCTGCAGTAAAGGAATCAGTTGTTTGATTTCCGCTTCTTTCAGACAACAAATGACCGTCTTGGTTTTGAGATCCTCCGTGATCATTTTGACATGCTGTGCCATCGATTGTGACGGCACATCGAGTTCTCTAAAGGGCAGATGCAGATTATGAGTCGTTTCAAAGCGGCGCAAGTCATTGGTCCTGACTTTGGAGACGATGCGCGCATAATCCGCAAAGACCTCAAAGACCGGCAAGGCTTTATGATCACTGACCAGTTCTAAGAGATAATCCAAGGTCTCCTCATGCAGGATCGCATTGTGCTCTTTGATGTCTTCGGCACTGGAGGCGATCACCAAAGGATCCGACACATAATCCAAAATGGTTTCGGAATCCTCTAAGAAAGCACGGTAACGGTAAAGATGGTTCTCTTTCAGTTTCAGACGCATCAATTCCAGATCCCGATCGATCGTTTCTTCTAAGACGGAATAACCGTCTTTGTCTTTACGCTCTTCCAAAGCCTTATTGAGCTTTTCCTCAAGGATCTTGACGTCTTTTTCAATAAACAAAAGATCGCTGGCCGGCTGGATCGTCACGGAAGTGACGGCTTCGATTGAGCGCTGGGACGACAAATCAAAAGAACGGATACTTTCGATCTCATTGTCGAAGAATTCGATGCGGATCGGGGAATCGCTGTTGACTGGGAAGATGTCGATGATGCCTCCGCGATGCGCGCTGGTACAGGGCTGATCTACCCGGTTGGTTTCGGTGTAGCCCATCTGTCTGAACTGCTCAAACAGCACTTTAGGATGAATGAGCTGATTGACTTTGACTTCAATGGTCAAAGACTTAAACGAGGCTGCCGGAGGCAGATATCTTAAAAAGGCCCCCAGATGGGTAATGATGACTTTGGGTTTATCCTGTTGGGCTTTTGATAAGACATCGATCCTTCCCACATTGAGTTCAGGAGAAGCCGCAATGGCTTCGACCCGCAAGGATTCCTCAGCCGCATACAGTAAGACATCGTCTCCCAACCACAGCTGCAGTTTCTCATAGAGATGCTGAGCCTGATAGAGATTGGTTTTTAGGATGATCAGGTTTTGAGGGGTATTCTTAAAGGATCCTGCGATCAGTAAGGCTTCCTGAACCAGACTGAGATGTGAAAAAGTGACTTTCCTAAGCGAAAAGTCACGGATCAAGGGTTCATTTTTGAGTCGTTCTAAGAGTGGTTTCATTCTTTGTTGTATCGGTTCATCAGTTCAGCAAAGCTCATCTTGGGAAAGTCGATGGCCGCTTGTTTGGCTTTCAGGATGGCTTGGATGACACTCTCTTCTTCTTGTTTCAAAAAGCGTCCTAAGACGTAATCCGCGGTCTGATACATGGGATTCTTATCGATCCCGATGCGACAGCGTGGAAACTCTTGAGTATTGAGGTGCTGGATGATCGATTTCATTCCGTTGTGTCCGCCGGCACTGCCTTTTTCACGCAATCGTACTTTACCGACCGGCAGATCCAGATCATCATAGATGACCAGGATGTCTTTGGGTTGGATCTTATAGAAATCGCTGATGAGTCTTACGGCTTCTCCTGAAGCATTCATATAGGTCTGCGGTTTAAACAGGATGATCTGTTCTCCATTGGAGCTCGTTAAGGCCAACTCGCCTTTGTATTTTGAGGTCACCTTGAGGTTGAGCTCATTGATCAGCGCATTCACGACCATAAACCCGACATTATGCCGGGTCAGTGCGTATTCTTTTCCTGGGTTGCCCAGTCCTACGATCAGTTTCATACTTCCTTATTATACCTTAAAATTTAATCTTCTTTATCGGCATCATCAAGGACTCGAAAAACAGGATCATCCGATCCATAGCGATCTTGGATTGAGGATAAAAGAACTTGGTATGGAAGCTGTGAGGCAGCATCTGTCTCAATGGATAGAAGTCATAAACATACAAGACTTTCTTCTCGATGAACTTCTTACGTAAGTGCTGGGTCTGAGGCATCAGGAAATCCAAGGCCGAGGTCATCAGATAAGACGGCGGGAAATCTTGGGTCACATAATTGAGCGCTGAAGCCTGTCGATACAATGGGGCATTCCTGAAATCCTGTCTCATGAAGATCTCTGCCATCGTCGCTTTCTTCATCGGCACCCAATAGAGCTCACTGAGGAAACTTTCTGAGTCGTAGATTCCGCAGCTCAGTCCCAAACCTTTGATTTTAAAGTCAAAGGCGAAAGGATATTTGGCTTTTAAATCAGGGTTGCTTAGGATGGTTCCCATCAAAGAGGTCAAGGTTGCCCCAGCCGATTCTCCCACGATAAAAACGTTGTTGAGATCGATATGATAGGTTTTGGCATTGTCGATCAGAAAACGCATGGCTTGAAACAGATCTTCAATCGACGCCGGAAACGCAAAGTTGCCGGACAAACGGTAACTGATATTCGCGACGGTGAATCCGCGTTTGGCCAGTCTTGACGCATAATCGATGTAGTATTGGGTATGGTTACCGCTGACAAAACCACCGCCGTGAACCAGCAGGATCAAGGGATAAAGCACTTTGGTTTCTGGCGGATATAAAAGATCCAAAGCTTGATTGTCTTTGGGATAGTTCGTGTACACAAGATTGCGGATGACATGGACATCGCTTTGATAGACATCCAAAAGCGAGATCCTGTCTTCGATGGTATTGAGGGAATCCCAGAAACCCCGTAAGATCCTGGATTGTTTCATACCTCCATTATAGTTGAAAGAGACGACTCTGATTCACTCAACTTCATCTGTGGAATCAGATCTGAAGTTCTCTATGCTGATCAGTAAGGATTTGATGGTTTCTTCGCGTTTGGGATCTTGGATCCTGTATTGATTTTCAAACATGACCTCATCAAAAATCATGGCCATGGTTGAATCGTGTTTGGATTCCTGCGCAGATTCTTGGTTGTGAATCACAGGCAGGTCGTTGTGATCACCC
>CAZLWH010000014.1:0-6065 GCA_964563265.1 uncultured Erysipelotrichaceae bacterium | reverse complement strand
AATCGTGACTCCCAAGTCAAAGCGTTTGTTGGAGGAAATGCCAGAAGAGGGGGAAGTGTTGGTGTTCATACCTTTATCTTAATAAAAGCGTCATAAACTTCATCAAGATTAGGTTAAGAAACGGTTAAGCATTAAAAAGCACCGGAAGGTGCTTAGTTTTTGTTTTTGTCGTAAACGATCTTGAGACGTCTTTGATTGCCTTCACCGATGGATTCGGTACGGATATGAGGCATTTCGCTGAGGTATTGATGAATGACTTTGCGTTCATCATTGGGCAGCGGATCCAAGGTGGCCGCTGTTTTCGATCTGAGCACGGAACGGGCAATTCTGTCCGCCAAGGCTCTGACCTTTTCATAACGGTCCTGCTTGTAGTTGTTGATGTCGACGAGGACATTGTAACGGCCTTTGAAGTGGGAATTGACAGCGCCTTTAACCACGGTATTGATCGACTGCAGGGTTTGGCCTGCTTTACCGATCAAGATCGCATTGTTTTCGGCATCCAGCATGACGCTGAATCCGTCTTCTTCCTGCTTGACCATGACGTTGACTTCCAAGTCGATGTTTTTGAAGTAGGTTTCCAGATAATCCTGGATGAAAGCCATGATGTCTTCAGCGCCGGTCACTTCGATGGTCACCAAGGTGCCCATGCCTAAGAAGCCGGTCTTTTCTTCAGTTTTGGTATAGCGCAGAGCTTCGGCTTCAAGCCCTAAATCTTTAGTGGCTTGCGCCAGGCAGTCATCTAAGGTTTTTCCGCTGTAGCGTTTCATCAGGCGTCCTCTTTTTCGATATAGGCTTTCTGGATGTAGTAGGTTTGGATGATTTGTCCAACGGAGCTGACGAACCAGTAAAGGCTCATGGCCGTCGGCCAAGTAAAGGCGAAGAACAGGATCATGGCCATCGACGTATACATCATCATGTCGGTATTGGGGCCTTTGGCCGGTTTTTCACCCAAACGGATCGGTTGTTTCTTCGCTCTGGCTTTTGAGAGCCAGGTCGGCAGTTTCATGGATACGAATTGGGATACGCCCATCAGGACGAAGATGACAACGACGAACCATTGGCCGTCAGTGATGGCAGTCTGAGGAGAATTGGATAAGGCATAACCAAACATGGTGCCTTCTTTGACGGCGACCGCATGCTGGACTGCCTGATACATCGCAATGATGACCGGGAACTGGATGAACATGGTACCAATGGAACCAAACGGGTTGATGTTGTGTTCTTTATACAACGCATTCATTTCCTGAGACATCTTCATTTTGTTTTCGTTGTCGGTAAGACCGGCATACTTGGCTTGGATCTTGTTGAGTTGCGGTTGTAGAGATTGCATCTTCTGGGTCGCAACGGTCGATTTGACCGTTAGTCCGAAAGTCAGGATCTTAACAAACAGCGTGACCAGGATGATGGCCATCAAAACGCCGGTATACGGAGACAGGAAATTCAAGGCCTGAGCCAAGGGGTAAACAAACAGGGCTTCAAACCAGCTGTTGGATCCGACCCACATGTCACTGAACGGAGTATCTAAAGAAATGATCAGATCCGTTGCCATACAGCCGCTAAGACTGAACAGGACAATGAGGGAGAGAAGGATTTTTTTGTTTTTGAATATTCTTTTCATAGAATCTCCTTTTATAAAGATTGCATCTTCATTTTAACGGTATTCATTACTTTTTCCAATTCTTTTTTATTCTGGTCAAAAGTTTGTTTTAAGTATGCACTTCTGACTAAAATAATACAATCGAAATTCTCATGAAAATCAGTCAGATCCTGAATCATCATGCGCACCTGGCGCTTGACGAGATTGCGCGATACGGCGCCTCCCAGTTTCTTTCCGACGGATAAGCCGACCCGGCTGACTTCTTCTCGTTTGGGTGCATAATACACCGTTAAAACAGGACAGCTGACAAATCGCTTGATTCCCATGATACGCTGGAATTCCTGGTTCTTTTTGACGCGGTACAGTTTTTTCATAGTGAGAATAAAAAAGTCACCCTAGGTGACTTTTAAGCCGACAAAACTTCTCTGCCTTTGGCACGGCGCCGAGCCAGCACTTTGCGGCCACCCGCAGTCTTCATTCTTGCTCTGAAACCGGCCATTTTCTGATGTTTTCTTTTGCTCGGTTGATAAGTTCTCTTCATTGTGAGCCACCTCCACTTCTTATTTGATACGATTGAGCAATGCTCATAGATTATAAACAATAAATATTGTAATGTCAAATAAAGTTTCTTGGGCTTTTTTTAGTCCTATAAATCACTCTGTCTTGATTAGCGCCTAGGCTTAAGGTACAATGCTCACAATGCCAAACACCGTCTTCATATCCTTTATGCTTTATGCCTTCTCGACCGCCATTACACCGGGTCCCAACAATCTATTGACCCTCAATACGGTCAGCCGTTTTGGTCTGAAGAAAAGCACCAGAATGCTTGCAGGCATCATCAGCGGGATCATGATCATCTTGAGCCTGACCGCTTTACTGAGTTTCGTACTGAATCGTTATATCCCACAACTGACGGTGATTGCGAAGTATTTGGGTGCCCTCTATATTCTTTATCTTTCTTATAAGATCTTTACCAGTAAGCCGATCGATGTCGATCAGCAGGTTTTGGAGCCGAAATTCATGACCGGGATGTTATTGCAGTTTCTCAACGTCAAGATCATCTTATATGCGATCACCTCACTGAACAGCTTTGTCTTGCCGTATACCTCTGATCTTGTCCAAATCGTCCTGTACGCCTTACTGTTGACCGGCATCAGTGTTGTTTCCTTGTGGGCTTGGGCTCTTTTGGGGGTCCTTTTGACCGATCTGATGCGGCGCCGCTACCGTTTGATCAACACGGTGCTTGCTTTAATCCTGCTGGAAAGCGTCTTTAGCCTTTTTATTTAAGTTGTCCACAATAGTAGGCAGTGGAAAACCTACAGATTTAGCCACAACGATTTTCACAGAATATTCACAGAAATGATGAAACGTGGAAAACCCCATTATCCCTTATAAATAAAGGCGATTATGCAGGATTTACACTATGGATAACCCCGTCTTCGTCTTTAAAGTCTCCACAAAAATCAAGGTTCTCCCCATGAGGATAAAGTTATCCACAATTCACGATGACAATAAGTTGGGGATTATTGTGGGAAACTAAGCCAAACCGTGGTCTATAAAGGGGTTTCAGGGGTATTTATTGTGGATAACCCATTTTGTAAATTTTTACATGAGCCGACTCAGGTCAAAGTTGCTAAAATAATGAGTACATAAGGGGAATATCATATGACAGGCGTGGAGCATTACTATCAAGATATTTGGAGTAAAGCCAAAACGATCATTCGCGAAGACGGGTCCATCGATAAGATTGTCTATGATGCCTATTTCGACGAGTCGAGTTTGGTTTTCCTCAACGAAGAAAAAGCGGTGATTACGGTCCCCAGCTTTGTCCAGAAGACCGTTCTTTCCCAAAAAAGCGGCCTGATCAAAGAGATCCTTCAAGATCTGGGCTATTTGGTTTCGGTTGAAATCCTTTTAGACAGCGAATTTGCGAGCCCGGCTGCAGCGGAAGCCATCCACAACGACCAGGTTCGCGCTGAATATACCTTCGATAATTTTATTGTCGGACCAAGCAATAAAGAGGCTCATTCTGCCTGTTTGGCTTGTGCTTTTACCCCAGGCAAGTTCTATTCTCCGTTGTTTATCCACGGCAATTCCGGTTTAGGCAAGACGCATTTGTTGAACGCCGTTGGTAACTACATTAAGAAACATCACCCTGAACTGAAAGTCTTATACACTTCAGGATCGGATTTCGTAGCGGCCGTTGTGGATTCCATCACCAATCGGACAGAAACCATCGATAATTTCAAGAAGAGAATGTTTTCTTTGGATGTTTTATTGATCGACGATATCCAATTCATCGCCGGTAAAGAAAAATCACACGAAGTTTTCTTTCACATCTTCAACGAGCTCGTCAACAATAAGAAGCAGATCGTCTTGAGTTCAGATCGAGATCCTTCAGAGATCAAAGGCTTGGAAGAACGTCTGATCAGCCGTTTCTCTTCCGGTTTGACCGTCGGATTGGATTCGCCGGAATTTGAAACCGCGTTGGCGATCCTTAAGGCACGCCTGAATACCCAATCGATCGACGGCGTCGGTACCGTAGAAGAAGATGTTTTGAGCTACATCGCAACCAATTTTGCGAAAGACGTCAGAAAACTAGAAGGGGCACTGAACAGATTGTTGTTTTATGCCGTTCAGTTTGGTAATGGTGGTACGATCGACTTCAAATTGGCGATGGGAGCCTTCAAAGGCGCCGGTAACGTCACCGAGAAAAACGAAGTCACCGTCAATAAGATCAAACGCATCGTCTCAGACTATTTTGGATTGACCCGCCAGCAGCTGATTTCAAACTCTCGGACGAAAAACATCGCCAGCGCCCGACACATCTCTATGTATCTGTGCCGCAAACTGTTGGACCTTCCGTTCATCAAGATCGGTGAAGAATTTGGTAAGAGAGATCATTCCACCGTCATGAGTGCCTGTGAAAAAGTAGAAACCAATTTGAAGAAAGATATTCATTATAAAAACATGATTTCTGAGCTCGAAAAACAGATCGTTCAGACTTGAGATTATGCGCATCAATTCACTATGAATTCACATCAAAAAGTGTTAAAATATCATTAGAATAAAGGCTTTTAGAGACTTATCCACATTGTCAACACGCTTAATAATAATTATCCTAGAAAGATAATTATGAAGGAGGAAACGCAATTGAACTTCAAGATTTCCAAACGTATTTTCTTTAATGCTTTGTCGGTGGTGTCCCGTGCGATCTCAGCCAACTCACCATTGCCTTGGCTAACGGGCATCAAAATTGAAATCAAAGATGGGGAACTGACCTTGACCGGCAGCGACTCTGATATCTCAATCCAGAAAGTCATCCAGAAAAACGATGAAGATTATGTTTTCGATATCAAGTCCGAAGGATCCATTGTTATCGAAGCCAAATACATCTTGGACATCGTACGCAAGATCGACGCGGACGAAATCATGTTTCAGGTCCTTGACGGAAATCTGACGAAGATCAGCGGACACTCCGCGGAATTCAACATCAACGGGATGAAAGCCTCTGAATATCCCTCTATTGATTTCACAATGCCGACGAAGCAGTTTGAAATCAATGCCGATCAGCTCCTCAAAATCATTACTCAAACCAGTTTTGCGACCAGCGATAAAGAAACCCGCCCGGTCTTGACTGGTGTCAACTTCAAGTGCGAAGGCAATACCTTGGAATGCGTCGCAACCGACAGTTTCCGTTTAGCCAAGAAAACCATCAAGTTGGACAGCGAAAACCGCTTCAACGTCACCATCCCAGCCAAGACGTTGGGCGAAGTGGCCAAGACCATCGAGCGCGATGTCAAAGTCCTCATCTGCATTTCTGATAAGAAAGCCCAGTTCTGGATCGACAATACCGTCATCCAGACCCGTCTGATCGACGGCTTATATCCTGAGACCTCAAGACTGATCCCGCAGGAATTCCTGTATGAACTGACCTTGGATTCCAGGGATATCCTCAATGCGATCGACAGAGCCTCCTTCATCAAATCTGAAGGCGTCTCCATCATCAAACTGAGCTGTTCAGGCAAAGAAATTCTCATCAGTTCCAAATCTCAGGAAGTCGGTTCTTCGCTTGAAAAACTGACTGCCATCCACTATAAGGGCAATCCGCTGGAGATTTCATTCAGCGGCCGTTATGTTTTTGATGCGGTAAGAGTTCTCAACGGTACCGTCGTCAAGATCGAATTCAGTGGCGAAATGAAACCGTTCATTATCCGCAATGCGGAAGATGATACCATCTTACAGTTGATCCTTCCGGTTCGTACCTATTCTTGATCCTTTAGGCCCTGATTTTCAGGGCTTTTTTTGTGCTATAATATTCAAAACCATAACACGATGAGATCATTCATAATAAGTCCGTTTTTCATCTTAAAAAGGAGATTTTATGAACCCTGTAACCTTACTTGAAAACATCATCTCCATCATCAATGTCGTTTTGATCGCCATGATACTGATCATGGCTTTGATC
>CAZLWH010000013.1:3148-17654 GCA_964563265.1 uncultured Erysipelotrichaceae bacterium | reverse complement strand
TGAAGGAGATAAACTCTATAGTAAACGTTGGTAGAATTGATTCATATGTTTGTTATTGATTGCGATTTCCCCGATGATAACAAAGAATAAGATCTGACCGATTTCTCGAACCGGTGTTTTCTTTATCGCTCCTTGTTACTTGACCCTTTGTTAAGTGAAACAAGCGTAAAAGCTTTTGTTGAATCCTTTTCAAGAATGTATTCACAAAAAAAGAGAACTCTTCATCGAGTTCTCTTTCTTCACAACATCATTTCAAGGGGAGAAAGCGTTGCTGGTTAATGTCCGCCAAAACCGCTGCCGCCAGTGCCAGAGTCTGATGATTGTTCACCAGTCTCGGATCCTGACCCGGTTTCTGTAGGAGTACCGGTTTGAGCTTCTGTGTTGGTTTGAGTTTCGGTTTGGCTTTCAGTACCATTGCCTTCTTGCGTACCGGCACCATTCCCATTCCCATTTCCGGAATCATCCGGTTTGTTGATCTGATTTTTAACTTCAGTTTGAATTTGGATCATATCCGCTGTACCGGCATTTTCGAGCCGTGTTCTGAGTTCAGTGGTATCTACTCCATCTTGATCCAGTTTATTCAATGCGGTTTCAACTCTTTCGCGAATCTTTTCTTGAGTGATTTCAGTAATCTGTGCCCGAGTTTGGATGGCGAGTTTGTTTTCATCGTTTGCAAAGAACTCTCTAACGGTAAGCATTTCACCGTTTTGGGTCTGGATCATTCCATTGATGACATAGAGTCCAACCGGAATGTCTTTGTCACGGGCTTGTGCTTGTTCCTGCAGTGTTGCCTTGATCTGTACGACATTGATACACTGTAAGGTGTCGCTGAGCTGGATGCGATCGCGTAATCTGGTTTGCAATGTATCACCTAATTCGGCGGGTGTACCTTGAGAGACCACGGTACTGACCACGATGTAATCATCTTCCAGATCGGTGATATCGATGAATCCGGCTTCTGCAGCCAAGACCACGATTGCATCGACGGCTTCTTCAATCGGCATCCCAATCAGATCGGCAGTATCCAGGGATTGTGCATCGACATTCAGGGCATCGATCTTGATGACCAATCCGGCATTGTTGACGGATAATTCAAAACTAGGGTTAATATCGACGGATACAATGGCAGCAACCACATTGGAATTGTCTTTGGTAAACCAATTTAAAGGGTTAGAAACGATGATGGCGAAGGTCAGGACAAATGCCAGACCGAGATAGATCAAACCTCTCTTTTTCATGTCAGACTCCTTAGGGGCTTTCGCCCAACCGGATCTTAAACCATCTTTTTCAGCACGTGCGTAGATATTGTCCAGCATTCTGTCTTCATTTAAAGCGTTTGATTTAATGTTTTTTTGAAACTGGTTCATGTGGATTAAGTCCTTTCGCTTCTATAGAGCCGTGTTTGGTGGAATTAGCCGAAACTATTTTAGAAATTTTTTCTTTAAGACTTCCAAAGCGTTATAAACTCTGCTCTTGATCGTTGATTCAGGAAGATCAACATGTTTTGAAATATCGATATAGCTCATCTCATACCTGAAACGGGCAATCAGTAAGCATTTATCCAGTTCAGGCAATTTGTTGATCTCATCCCATAAGGCCTGAGACGTTATTTTATTCAATACTTCGGTTTCAAGTTCGAAATCATCCGGTACAGATTCAATCAAATTCATTTCGTCATCGATCAGGGTGACCGGCCGTCGAAGTTTAGCGTGATAGTAAGTGGTCAGCTCATTGTTGGCCATTTGGATCAGATACGCTTGAGGATTCTCTATTTTCTCTTGGTGTTGCTGCATATGGCGATAGAGGGCATAGTAAAGATCCTGAACAAGATCCTGGGCATCTTCCAGATTTTGTACCTTAAAGAACACATGTTTGCTGACTTGTGTTACGGTGGCTCGATAGATGGTTTCGAAATCTTCTTCGGTATATCTCATGGTTTCAGTATAATCACTAAACCTCCTTGAGTAAATCAATCATGTCGAATTCAGGGTTGTTCAAGTTTATGTTTGTTTTTATGCAACATAATTACTTATTAGTATAGAGCTCCCTTGAAATGCTTTAGTCGAAAAAAGTTTATGATCTTTTCTGATGAGATCTCATTAGGGATCGAATCTACATAAAAGTGAGACATCGCAAGCTTAGATCCGTTGATGCTTCGGCCAATGTTTTAAATCTTTCGCTTGTATTCGAGAAGAGACTGAGTATACTAGTAATGAACATATGTTCATAAAGGAGTGCCATGCCTCGACCATTTAAATCAAGAAGCATCATGGAGAAACCGTTGTGTTGCACGTTTGTCCCTATGAAGATCGGTCAAAGCGGTTCTGTCATTTTGACGCTCGATGAATTTGAAGTCATCCGTAAGTGTGACTTTGAACGGCTCAGTCAAGAAAACTGTGCCACTGTTATGCAGATCAGCCGTACGACCGTACAACGGATCTATGCCAGTGCGAGAGTCAAGATCGCTGAAGCGCTCGTTCTCAGTAAAATCCTTGAGATCGAAGGCGGACCGGTAAGTTTGATGGAAAGACAACCCAGTGATGTGGCATCCCTAACCAATGAAAGAGGAGAAATCAGTATGAAAATCGCAATCGGCCTGGACGGCCTTAATGTTGCAGGTCACTTTGGACAATGCAATGATTTCAGAATCATCGAAGTAGAAAACAATGTCGTAGTTAGCCAGGAAGACATCCATGATGAAGTCCATGTCCATCAAGAACGTCCTCAGTTCTTAAAAGACAAAGGGGTTGATGTCTTGATTATGAATGGAATGGGAAAAGGGGCCTTTAATCGTCTTGTCGCTTTAAACATCAAATGTGTCTCAGCGGAAAACAAGAATGTTGAGGACGCTTTGTCGTCCTATCTCAATCAATCCTTGATTAAACCGTTGGATGCCCATGAATGCTCAGGCTGCGGTTCTCATGATCACAAACATGAAGGACAACACCGTGGATAATGCGGCTTATCTGATCGCAGCTGTTGCCTTAGGCATTTCATGGTTCAAATCCAAAGAAAAAACAATTCAGGCTTTGAAGAAAGCCTGGAAGTCCTTTGAAAATATCCTGCCTCAGTTTTTAGTCATCCTGTTGTTGATTGGATTTGTCCTAAGCGTGTTAACCCCGCAACAGATCTCATCGTTAATTGGTGGAGATTCGGGTTGGGGCGGAGTCATGTTGGCATCGATTTTAGGATCGATCACCTTGATTCCAGGATTCATTGCCTTTCCGCTGGCTGCTGCCTTAATCAAAAGCGGTGCCGGCACCATGCAGATTGCCGCATTTATATCGACCCTAATGATGGTCGGTGTCGTTACCATACCCATGGAAATTAAATTCTTCGGTAAAAAAGCAGCCTACTTAAGAAACGGGCTGGCGTTTGTATTTTCTCTTCTGGTCGCTTTGATCATGGGGGTTGTCATTCAATGAAAAAGCTCCTTAAAAGATATCGTTTGTTTATTGTAATGCTGGTACTTTATGGCATCCTGTATTTTGTTGAACAAAGCCTTTTTGTCGCCAGCACCACCAAAGCCTACAACAGTATGATCGAAATGATCATGGTCTTGCCTCCCGTCTTTGTTCTGATGGGTTTACTGGATGTTTGGGTCAAGCGCGAAACCATGGTCAAAGCCATGGGAAAAGACAGCGGGATCATCGGGATCCTGTTGGCGTTCTTCTTGGGCTCAGCGGCAGCCGGTCCACTGTATGCGGCTTTTCCGGTTGCGTTGATCTTATTGAAGAAGGGCAGTTCATTTAAGAATGTGCTCATTATGATTGGGGCGTGGTCGACCACGAAGATCCCGTTGTTGCTGTTTGAAGCCGCCTCAATGGGCTTGACGTTTACGATCACCCGCTTTGTCATCAATATTTTCGGGATCTTGGGCATCGCTTGGATCAGTGAAAAATTCTTGGGTCAAAAGGAGTTGAATCAGATCCATGAGCGGGCGTTGATCCTTGAAAAATGATGAAACGAAATAAGGACATATGCAAGACAACATAAAACTACCCAAAACTTATACAGTCGGTGAATACTATGCCGCACTGGTTAAGTGGACTCGCTCTGTAAAACATCTGATGAGAAACCGCAACCAAGCCAATATCAGTCAGGATTTCGTTGAACGATTGATGCTGGCAGTCACCGAAGTCAATGGCTGTGCCATATGCGCCTATGGTCATACTCAAATGGCATTGACTCAGGGCTTTACCCAGGAAGAAATCTCAGCCTTTCTTAGCGGAAGTCCTGAATACATCAGACCGGAAGAGATGATAGCCATTCTGTTTGCCCAACATTATGCCGATACCAAAGGAAGGGTAGACAAGAAAGCATATGAAGAGATGGTGGATGCCTATGGGGATGAAGCCGCCAAAGTGATCCTCGCTGCGATCCAGATGATGATGATCGGGAATATCGCAGGCTTACCCATCAGTGCTTTCCAAAGACGTTTGAAAGGAAATCCGGATCCTAAGAGTTCATTGAACCATGAAATCGGCTTGCCCTTATCTACCGTGTTCCTGATCCTTCCGGCCTTGATCCATGGCCTTATCGAAACCATCAGACACCAAGCAACGGTGTGCTATGCTTAGCAAGTTTTTAGAAATTCATTCACTTCAGTTAGAAAACCTCTCATGAGGTTTTTCTTTGAGATGTCTTTCTACGACTTTTGGTTTGAGATGCTAAAATAGAATGGTAAACAAAAGGGGTCTGTATGCACAATCAATTTATCAGAACCGAATTGTTGTTGGGTCAACACGGCGTTGAGGTCCTTTCCAAAAGCAGAGTCGCTGTGTTTGGAATCGGAGGGGTCGGCGGTTTTGCGGCAGAGGCTTTGGCCAGAAGCGGCGTCGGTGCGTTGGATCTGTTTGACAATGATACGGTCACCCTTTCCAACATCAACCGTCAGATCATAGCCACCCACAAGACCATCGGTCTGTATAAAGTCGATGTCATGAAAGACCGGATCCTTGAAATCAATCCTTTTTGTCAGGTCAATACCCATAAACTGTTTCTGCTTCCCGAGACCTCGTCTCAGATCGATTTTTCCGTCTATGATTACGTGGTCGACGCCATCGATACGGTCAGTGCTAAAATCGAACTGGCGGTCGTGACCCACCAGCTCAAGATCCCTTTGATCAGCGCCATGGGCGCCGGCAATAAGCTCGATCCGACCCGTTTCGTCATCACCGACATCAAGAAAACTTCGGTCTGTCCCTTGGCCAAAGTCATGCGTCATGAACTCAAGAAAAGAGGCATTGAGCATCTCAAGGTCGTTTACTCCACGGAACAGCCCATTGGTCACCAATGTGAGCTCGAGGATTTTAAACCCGCTGAGGATGCTTTAAATCCGGTGTTCATTCCGAGAAGACCGGTTCCGGGCAGTGTCGCTTTTGTCCCTTCGGTCTGCGGGCTGATCCTGGCAGGAGAAGTCATCAAAGACCTCATCAAACTCAACCATGAAGATCATCCTGTCGCCCAGTAAGACTCAAGCTGATCCAAAGAAAGCACCTTTGGTCGCGCAGGAGACAGTACTGGATCTTGAGTCTACCCTGATGATCTTTAAGAAACTTAAGAAACTGTCTCGAAAGAAACTGGCTGAAACCATGAAACTGGACGGAAAATTGCTGGAAAAGACGTATCGCTGTTATCAGGACTTCGATCCGGAAACCAGTTTGAAACTGCCTTCGATCCATCTTTACACCGGTCTTGTTTTTGATCAGATTCAGCTTGATAACTACAATGAAGATCAGATTGCCTATCTCAATGATCATCTTCGGATTCTTTCTGCCATGTACGGTCTGCTTCATCCTCAAGCACTGATCTGGCCTTACCGACTGGATCTGACCATGACGATCCCGACTCTAAAGCTCAGATCGCTGTGGTCTGGAAAAATAGCAGAGGCTTTGAAAGATGAAACGCTGATCATCGATCTGTCCTCCCAGGAATTCAGTGTCTACCTGGCACCATTGGGAAACAAGGTCCATCACGTGATCTTTCTTGAAGACATCAACGGAAAAGAAAGAATCATCAGTGCCAATGCCAAGAAGATCCGAGGCAAGATGGCTGACTATCTGATCACACACCAAATCACCGACCTGTCACGCTTGACTGAGTTTGATATTGACGGATATCACTATCAGACTGAAAGATCCTCAGGAACCTGCTCCATTTTTATCAAAAAAACCGTTTCATGAACGGTTTTTTCTATTTATCCTAGAAATACTATTTATTTATACTATATATGATATAAAATAGTATTTAATATTTGATTAATGTGGTAAAATATCGAGTATGAACTACGTCTTTATCAACAAGATCAGCAATAAGCCCATCTATGTCCAATTGGCTGACAGTATTCGTACTGCGATCAACAATCATCAGCTCAACCATAAGGATCAGCTTCCGACAGAAGATGAACTGTGCAAGAAATATGAGATCAGCAATATCGTTGTCAAGCAAGCATATCAGGTCTTGGCAAAAGAAGGCATGATCACCAGAATACAAGGCAAAGGCACTTTCGTCAGGGCCATCCCAACCTTGGAACTGGACATCCACGACTTCAAACAGATCGAGAGCCGCTTCGCTCAAATTGGTGCTGTTAAGAAAACAAACCTGATGGATATCGTCAAGGATCATGATCTCGCGTTCAGCGCGCTCAAGATGGAAGAAGGCGAAGAAGCCTATCGTTTTTTACTGACCGCCAGTATCGTAACGACTCCGGTCTTCAGTACCGAACTCATCATGCCCAGGAAATTCTTTCCGAATTTTGAGTCCGTTTTCATCAATCCCAATATTTCAGCCTTGACGGTCGCGAAATCACTCTACGGCATCAACGTCAAATCCTCAACACATAGTTTCAAACTCGTCAACCTGCTCAACAGCGATGCCCAACAACTTCAGATTGAAACGGACCAGGCTGCTCATGTCATCGACAGTGTCTTTTACGATGATCAGAAAAATCCATTGTTTTATGTCAAAAACATTTATCCCTGTGACTATCTCAGTTTCAACTATAAGGTGATCCTATGAACGACTTCAATATCGACCGCCGATCAAAAATACCTTACGATAAACAGTTACAGCTGATTTTAAGATCGATGATTTCCCGCGGGATCTTAAGAAAAGGCGCAAATCTTCATGACATCGATGAATTGGCCCATGAGCTCAGCATCGCCCCAGCCCTAGTTTTAAAAGCGTATAAACTGCTTGAGAAAGAAAGACGGGTCATCATCCAAAACGGGACCTGGCTGGTCAGTACCGCCAATATACCGAATACTTTCTTTGACGAATTCATCTCGATCTACGAAAGCATCCAGCGCAACACCCAATCCACACCCTCCATCAAGACCTTGGAGCTGGATCCCAAACGAAAAATCAAAGGTGAACTCGCCAAATGGCTGAGATCGAATAGTGCCATCTACACCAAACGCATATATCTTGGCGATGAGGTACCGTATGTGTTGGTGAATACCTATCTCTCAGACACTCGGTTTCCCGGTTTTGAAAAAGAGCTGGCCAAGAATCAACCTTACTTTAAACCGCTTCATGAGCTTCACGGAATCACGTTGAAACAAAGTGACCGTCAGATGAACGGGATCAACCTGAAGAAAGCCGATGCGTTTTTGTTGGGTGTTCCTGAAGGAACAGCCAGCTATCATACCTTCGTTCAACACGTTGATCAAGACGGATCGATCTATGAAGTCGATGAAGTCATCAGTATTTCTGAGATCATGCATTTCACCATCGACCAGGATGAATAAACAGCGCCAAAAGCGCTGTTTTGTCTTTAATAATCAAGGTGAATGGTGTATACTGTAGATACAAGTTAATCACAGGTAGAGAAAGCGAGACCGACACAAAATGTTGTTTTCGCTTTTTACTTGGAGGAACCATGTTCGACATCATCATCATCGGAGCCGGCATCATCGGATGTCAAATGGCGTATACCCTCAGTCTCACCACTCTGAGCGTTTTGGTCATTGAAAAAAACACAGAAGTCTTAAATGAAGTCAGCAGTGCCAACAGTGGGATCATCCATACCGGTTACGATCCCAAAGACGGGACCCTGAAAGCCTTATTGAACGTCAAAGGGGCCGCCTTGTATCGTGAGCTTTGCTCGAAACTGCAGGTCCCGCTGATGGAGTGCGGCAGCCTTTTGGTTGCCCACAACGATCTGGAGATCGAAACCTTGAAAGGGATCATGGATAAAGCGCATCAGCGACAGATCCCCTGCAGCCTTCTCGATCAGGAAGCCTGCCGAAAAACAGAGCCCAACATCGCCCGATCCATCATCGCCGCCCTGTTTTTTCCGACCACAGCCTCGATCCTGCCTTGGCAGATGGGCTATGCCTTGATCGACAATGCCTGTCAAAACGGGGTAACGCTTCATACCAGTGAGCCTGTCATCAAAGTCGAAAAGGGAAAGATCATGACCGTGACGACTCCCAAAGCCTCCTATCAAGCCAAAATGGTCATCAACTGCAGCGGCTTGAGCGGTGATAAAGTAGCCAGACTGGCAGAACCCGATTATCCCATCACACTTAGACTAAAAAAAGGCGAGTATCAGGTCACTGATAAGACCGACGCTGCCTATCTCAACCACATCCTGTTTCCTTTACCGACTGAAAAAGGCAAAGGCGTTTTGGCCGTCAAAACTGTTGAAGGCAATCTGTTGTTTGGACCCAACAGCACGATGGTCAAAGATCCTTACGACAACGATACGACTCCTGACGGCTTGGCTGAGGTCAATGAGAAAATCAAAGATGTTATTGTGCCTTTACCGCAAAGCCGTATGATCCGTCAATTCGCCGGGGTCAGACCCGGCAGTCCCACCAAAGACTTCATCATCGAAAACCATGACCATTGGATCAATGTGATTGGGATCGATTCTCCGGGCTTGGCCAGTTCACCGGCCATCGCTGAGTATGTCCTCAACGAATTCATCACACCGTACCTGAATCCTCAGCATGTCGATCGTCCGGTCTATATCCATCACAAGCCCTTAAACACTCTGGATCACGATCAACGCAATGCCTTGATCAAAGCCAATCCGGATTACGGAAAGATCATCTGTCTGTGTGAAGATGTTTCCTATCAGGAAGTCGCAGATGCGATCCATTCTCCGGCTCAAACCAGAAGCATCAAAGGCATCAAACGGCGTTGCCGTCCAGGCAGCGGACGCTGTCAAGGCGGTTTCTGTGAAGCCAAGATCGTGGATATCCTGTCGAAAGAATTGGGAATCCCCAAAGAACAGGTCCTTTATGATAATGACGACAGTGCCTTTTTGACCCCGATGGAGTCCCTCTATGAAACAAAATAAAGTCGTCATCATCGGTGGAGGATCCGCCGGTTTGGCCTGTGCGATCAAACTGAAAGAACAAGGCATCGACGATATCCTTCTGATTGAAAAAGAAAATGAGTTGGGCGGTATCCTCAACCAGTGTATCCACAACGGTTTTGGATTGACCCTGTATAAACAGGAGTACACCGGACCAATGTATGCGCAGCTCAACATCGATCGTTTTATGGCTTTGGGTATTCCGTATCGGTTGAATGCGACCGTCTTGGACATCACGGAATCCAAGATCGTTACCGTCTGCGATCCGACGGGGATCTTTGAGATCCAAGCCGATGTCGTTGTTTTGGCGATGGGAGCGCGGGAACGCACCCGCGGCAACATTGGGATCCCCGGTAACCGCTGTGTCGGGGTCTGGACTGCCGGCAATGCGCAAAAATACCTCAATATGGATGGGTATCTGGTTGGTAAACGCATCTTTATTTTGGGTTCCGGCGATATCGGACTCATCATGGCACGACGTTTGACCTTGGCCAAGGCGAAAGTCGTCGGTGTCGCAGAAATCATGCCTTATTCCAATGGTCTCAATCGAAACATCGTTCAGTGTCTACTGGATTATGATATCCCGCTGTATCTGTCGACCACGATCACCAAAATCAAAGGTGACGGCAGGGTCGAAGGCATTACCTTATGTAAGGTTGATGCGTTGCGCCAGCCGATGCTTGAAACCAGTTTTGATGTGGAAGTCGATACCGTGCTCTTGTCGGTAGGCCTGATCCCGGATAATGTCTTAAGCGAAAGAGCCAGCGTGGAGCTCGATCAACGGACAAAAGGACCTAAAGTCAACAGTCAGCTGATGACCAATGTCCCAGGTATCTTTGCCTGCGGCAATGTCCTGCATATCCATGACCTGGTCGATCATGTGTCGATGGAAGGCATGCTGGTGGCCGATTCGATCCTGACTTATCTTAACCATACCACTGAGGCTAAAGTCATCCCAATCCGTGCCCAAGGCGCCTTGTCTTATGTTTTGCCTCAAACCCTATCCTCAGAAAGCAAGAGTGTCCTGTTGAAATACAGGGTCAATAAACCCATGAAAAAAGGCATCCTGAAACTGATCTCCAACAATCAGGTCATATTTAAATTCCCTAAGATCGATCTTCATCCCAGCGAAATGCAGACCCTTCAACTCTCTTCCGCCATCCTCTCTAAAATAGACTATAATTTAGTCGTGGAGCTTTCTGATGAATAAGGAACTGATCTGTATCGTGTGCCCGAAAGGGTGCAGAGTCACCGTCTTTGAAGAAAACGGAATCATGACCACCACCGGCAATGCCTGCGCAAGAGGCAATGTCTATGGGATCCAGGAAGCCATCGCCCCCAAACGCATGCTGACATCGACCATCAAGATCAACCATGCGGCGCATTCACGCTGCCCGGTCGTATCCAGTGCTCCGCTGCCCAAAGGCGATCTCTTCAAAGTCTTGGCTTTATTGGAAAGCGTTGAAGTGACGGCGCCGGTCGTCATGAAGTCTGTCGTGCTCAAAAATGTCTTAAACAGCGGGGTCGATATCCTGATCTCGCGGTCCATGGAGGAAACGCAATGATTTCTGCTCAGACCATCATTCCCGTCATCACCTCGATGAAGGGCCTGGAATCCTTTCTTTTAACGCCGTTAAAAGTGTTTATCCTTCAGGATGTCCACATCAATCATCTCAAAGGGATGATCGAAATGGCCCATGATTATAACCGGGAGGTCATCGTTCATATCGAACTGATCCAAGGTTTGGCCAATGATGAATTTGGGGCTCAGTACCTGATCCAACAGATGCATGTCGACGGGGTCATCAGTTCCAAACCCAAGATCATCGAGATGACCCAGAAGAATCATTGTCTGGCCATCTTAAGGGTCTTCATTATGGATTCCAAATCCGTCAAGCGCAGTCTTCAGATCATCGAAAGCACCAAACCCGACATCGTTGAGTTTCTGCCGTCCTTGATTTATGAGATCTTCCCAACCTTCATCAATGACATCCATGCGGAAGTCTGGGCCGGCGGTCTTGTCCAAAACGAAAGACAGATCCGGGCCATCCTTAAGACCGGGGTCAAACGCATCACACTCAGCAATCTTGAATTGGCGATCAAAAACGCCCACATTACGTAAAAAAACACCGCAAGGTGTTTTTAGTTATGGAAGGTACAGGTCGATCGTACGGCTTTCAGCCATCCTTCATACAAAACTTTGACTTCAGAATCGTCTTTGTCGGGTTTGAAGATGCGGTCGATCTTATTGTTTTGTTCAACGTCTTCTTTGTTTTTCCAGTATCCGATTCCCAAACCCGCAAGGTAAGCAGCACCCAAAGCGGTGGTTTCATTGATCTGATTACGGATGACTTGGGTCTGAAGCAGATCACTTTGAAACTGCATCAGGAAGTTGTTGGTGACGGCTCCGCCGTCGACTTTCAAGGTCTTGAGCTTGGTGTGAGCATCCTTTTCCATCGCATCCAAGATGTCTTTGGTTTGATAACACATGGACTCTAGGGTCGCACGGATCAGATGATCCCGGGTCGTTCCTCGGGTCAAACCGAAGATGGCGCCGCGTGCTTTATCATCCCAATACGGGGCTCCCAATCCAACAAAAGCGGGAACGATATAGACCCCCTCACTGCTGGAGACGGTATTTGCGGATTTTTCGCTTTCGGCAGCGGTCTGGATCAAGCCCAAACCGTCACGGATCCATTGGATCGCGCTGCCTGCCACAAATACACTGCCTTCCAAAGCGTAGGTTACTTTACCATCAAGTCCCCATGCGATCGTGGTCAACAGACCATGAGCGCTGACCGTGGCTTTATCACCGGTATTCATCAACAGGAAACAGCCGGTTCCGTAGGTATTCTTAGCCATGCCTGGGGTGAAACAGGTCTGACCGAAAAGGGCAGCCTGCTGATCGCCCGCAACCCCGGTGATCGGGACTTCATAATTGAAGAAATGATAAGGCGCTGTTTTACCAAACGATCCCGATGAATCACGGACTTCAGGCAACATGGTTTCAGGAATGCCCAAGATGTCAAGGAGCTCTTTATCCCACTGTAGGGTATGGATGTTGTACATCATGGTCCGGCTCGCATTGGAGTAATCCGTCGCGTGGACCTTATTGCCGGTCAGTTTCCAGATCAGCCAGGTATCGATCGTCCCAAACAACAGTTCGCCTTTTAAGGCCCGTTCCTTGGCGGTAGGGACATTGTCCAGGATCCATTTCAGTTTGGTGGCTGAGAAATAGGCATCGATGACCAGTCCTGTCTTGGCTTTGATTTTGTCTGCCAAGCCTTTTTCTTTGAGTTCATCACAGATGGAGGCACTTTGACGGGACTGCCAGACGATGGCGTTATGGATCGGTAAGCCGGTGGCTTTATCCCAAACGATCGTGGTTTCGCGCTGATTGGTGATCCCGATGGCTTTGATTTGAGAAGGCTGGATCTGATGAGACTGAAAGACCCCGGCAATGACGGACAGGATCGATAACCAGATCTCATTGGGATCATGTTCAACATGACCCGGCTGAGGAAAGAACTGCGTGAATTCTTTTTGGGCACTGGCGATGATGTTGGAATGCTTATCGAAAACAATGGCTCTTGAACTGGTGGTCCCCTGATCTAAAGCTAAGATATATTCTTCCATAAGGTTCTCCTTGGGTTATAGAATAAAAGCAAGCCTGCGGAAGCAGGCTTGCTTGACTTCACTGTGCTTTATTTCAAGAAAGAATAAACGATCGTATTGGCTGCGGTGATCATTGTGAACAGGATGGTGTTCAGGAAAGCCGCGGTCATCACGTTGCCAGTCATCTTATAGAGACGTTTGGCATAAATCGTCGCAACGGTCAAGGACGGAATCGTCGCAAACAACAGGATACTGTTGAGGGATTGACCCGGATACATGGCAACCTTATTGATGAACAGACTGCCATACTGCAGAGCCATCCAGATGACCAAACCACCGACGACCATGAAGATCGCGACTGCGTAGCCTTTCCAACCGTTGATGTAGGTATTGTTGGTATTGAGGTTGATGGCGATGGAAACAAAGAAATAATACACCAGGAAGAACGGCATGTATTGTAAAGCGGACAGAACATGCGTCACTTCGAAGGTCTTAATGGCCCATGACCAGAATCTGAAGTCAACGACCAACAGATAATCGATGGTATACAGCAAAGCATAACCGGCGATGACCAAGGTCAACGCCAAACCTAAGGCCAACATGACCTGTTTGCAGGTGACGGAAACGCCGTAGGATTTGAAATCGAAAGCAGGGTTCTTGCTGCGATCAAAGAAGTGAACGATCGAGATGATCATGACCGCAACCAAGGCACACATGATGGCCCAGTAAACGACCTGATTGGTGGTCGGTTCATTGAACCAGGCACTCATAACGAACAGTTTTCCCGCGTCAGTCGAGAAATAACGCATCGTTAAGGCACCGAAGAACGCTAAGAGGGCAGCGCCGATCCGTGAGAAACTGGCGCCTTTTTCTTTAACGTAAGTATAAACCAGCATCAACACGGCACCGATCATGACGATTTCGGAAGCACGCTGCAGGATCATGAGTCCGTCAGCCTGTTTATCCATCAAGGTCGGGAAGAAATAAGCCGGGAAGAAGGCGCTAAAGGCGATGATGGCCCAATAGAGGCCTTTCTGTGCGGCAGTCTTAGGACCGGCAACCAAGGTTTCGGTCGGATTGTTTAATCCGGCAAATGCCTTTGTTTTGGTCAATAGCAAGGAAGCCAACGGCATGAACATCACGAAGAATGCCAATAAGGCAATGAATTCAAAGGTTTCTTTTAACCACCAGGTCTGTGAAGATCCTGAGGAGGCTGTCATCGAAGCAGTGATCGATGAGGCAAAAGCCTTATTATAGAAATCGATTTGATTGCCTGTGGTTTGGATCGAGAAATGATTCCAAGGATGGGTTTCATACGGCGTATAGATGACGCGTTGTCCACCATTAGGTAAGGTATAGAAGGTTCCTGCCTGCGGATTGGAAGGGTTTCCTAAGAAAGCCTTACCTTCGGCCTGTAACACATAATCTTTATAGATCATGCTTTCGCCGGCTCCCGAAGCAACACCATCGAAGAAGAATTCATCAAAATGAGCAGCGATGATCCCATTGACGCGCGGACCATACATGAAATTGGCTGTAACCGCATCGATGCCTAAATAGCCT
>CAZLWH010000013.1:0-3138 GCA_964563265.1 uncultured Erysipelotrichaceae bacterium | reverse complement strand
CGGCACCAACAGACAGATTCGCATAAATCTTGCGGATCCCTGTGGTACCAAACTGCTGTTCATCCATGACAACGGCCATGACGGAAGAGTAGCCTCCCATCGAATGTCCGCTGACTGCAATCTTTCCGTTACCGGCGCCATCTTTGAGCACGTACGGCTGATCATAGATGTACTGGACGGCATCAAACAAAGCGGTCGGCCAGAACGAGAAGAAGACTGAACTGTTGGTCTTATCCAGCTTGTTGAGCGAATGACCTTGTTCGTACATATCAAGCGCCAACACGACATAACCGCGTTTGGACAGCTCGATGGCCGGAGCATCCTGCATTTCAGCAGAATTCAGATAGCCATGGGTCGTGACGATGGTCGGTCTCGGATCATCGGCATCGGCTCCCTTAGGCAAATACAAAAGACCGGATAATACCCCTTTTTCGGTCGTAAAATAAACCCTCTTCACATCGACTGAATAGAATGACGTGTTGACCATGTTGGCAAAGATACTGGCCAAAATGACAACGACCAAAGCCAAACTGAACAGCTGTTTCGGATTCTTAATCAATGCGTTAAGCTTCTTCATTCATTATTCCTCCCTAAGTTTGCTGCAAAAAGTCATAAAAAAAGCAAATAAATTTCTTGCCTGTTTCTCGTTCTCTTTACAGTCTTATTAACTTGAACAAATCATATCATAGCGCTTACATTTGTGCAATATCATAATGTAATAACTTATTAACATATAACAACACTTGTCAAATGCTGACATATTCTTTTGATAAAGAGGGCATTGTGGGTGGGAATAAAAGGCTTCGATCATCGAAACTGACTCGCATTCCACCGTTGGTTCTTTCCTTCAACGCGTTACCAATCGAAAAAAAGGAACTTCATCGATGAAGTTCCTCAGGTTTTATTTGAAAGGGTAAGAGATCTTGGTTGTGTCCAGGGAGTAGGTCCACAATCTGTCCTGGTTCTGTTTATCCAATGCAGCTTTGATGGGGGTATCCAGACGGACCTCGCCTTTGACCTTGGAAGGGCCATAGAAGTCTCCGTTTTTGGCTTGCGGATCCAAAGCAGCCATGATGGAGGGTTTGGCACCGTCCTGTGCGCTTTGAACGGATTTCAGATACAGATTGATGAAGAACTGATAGAACTTTGAACGTTTCCCCATATCGAAGAGGCCAGTTTTAGCGACACCGGGATGAGCACTGGTGACGATGATCTGTTTACCTGCTTCGGTAAGCTTATCGCCCAAGGCATTGGTATATAAAAGATTGCATAATTTAGAGCGTGAATAAGAACCAAAGGCAGTGTAACCGCCTTTTTCATACATGAAGTTGTTGAAATTGAGGGTACCCGCTTTATGGGCCATACTGGAGATGTTGACGATACGGCCTTGATCACTGATCAAATCCAAGATCAGTGCGGTCAAACGGAAGTGGCCCAAATGATTGACCCCGATCTGGCTTTCATAACCATCTTTGGTGACTGAATAAGGAACAGCCATGATTCCGGCATTGTTGATCAGGATATCGATCTTGATTTTCATATCATGCAAGGTTTTGGATAAGGCTTCAATGGATTTAGAATCGCCAAGGTCCAAAGCAAGCAGGACAAGTTTGGCTGTTGGGGTTTCAGCCTGGATCGTTTCAACGGCTTTATCGCCGCGTTCTTTTGACCGTGAGGCCATCAGTACTGTAGCGCCTTGTTGGGCGAAATAGCGGGAAGTCTCATACCCTAAGCCATTGTTGGCTCCGGTGATCAATACGGTTTTTGTAGACAGATCGATTTTCTGCAATTCAGTGAATGTTAACATAGGGTCCTGCGTTTTCTGTTTTACCAAAAGCATCATAGCACTCCAATCTCATCTTGCCCATCAGCTTGACTCAAATTGATGGAAAAAAGAAAAACCTTGCGTTAGGCAAGGTTAATTCAGCTCAGTTGAGGGTTTATTTGCCCATCAGGATAAAGGCACCGGCCGCGATGGCCAAAGCACCCATGATCACATCCAGTGACGGGACGGGGATCGCAACGAATTTTGCAACGCCTGAAACGATCAGCCAGATGCTCAACAACAGAAAGCCTGTATTTTTTGTGATTTTCATAAGTAAGCTCCTTTTGGGCAAGATCTATAAGATCCTTCTTCCCGTGATGAAATTAACCAAGATCATGATGATGGCGATAACGAGCAGGATATGAATCAATCCGCCCATGGTCGCAGAGGTTACGATCCCAAACAACCATAAAACAATGAGGACGACAGCGATTTTCCAAAGCATATGTTGTTCTCCTTTCAGTGAAGCAAGCAGAGACAGGAGTTCAAGACAATAGGATGTCTAAAACAATTCCTCCGGAATCTGGTTTAATGTCGATTAGGCCACTGCATTATGACATCTTGAGATGATCATTGATCGTCTTCAAGATGCGGATACCTTCTTATTATAGTCTTATTCGAACAAAATATCAAATAAATATTATAATATTAACTAATAGAAAAGTTCTATAATTTATTATAAATAAAAAAGACCTTCTGGTGAAGGTCTCTGGATTAAGCTTTTACGACTGGTCTGGCTTCAATATAACCGCGTTCGCCTTTGGGCTCAAGTTGGATGCGCGGACCCTTGGAAGGATCGAAGCGATAACCAAAGGTTTCAGGCCGATAACGATCAATGGCCTCCCAGACATCGCCGATCGCCTCTTCATAAACGCTGTCATCATACGGTTCACCCTGGAAAAATAAATAGAGACACTCCGGAAGGGTCATCAGTTCGAAACCTGCCGGTAAAGGCTTATCATAATTATCCGGGACTTCTACGCCTTGGACATACTCTGATGTACCTGCTTTGATCATGGACTTTGGCAGCCATAATCCCATGGGTTCATTGAGGGCTTCCTTCACTGAGGACAGGATTCCCCAGACATCACAGCCGACTTCTTCGCAATATTCATAATAATCAGTTGCGTTTTTGCCTCGGTACACCAAGACTTGTCGGGTCGGTCTTTCAATGATTTGGACAAAGACGGTTTGAGTTTTATTCATGGGTTGTTCTCCTAAGGGTTCTTTGGGCAACAGGAAAGGGCGGAAATGACGAATCGGCGGTGTCTTTCCGCGGTATGCGGAAGGACTGATCCCGAATTGTTTCGAAA
>CAZLWH010000012.1:15445-20375 GCA_964563265.1 uncultured Erysipelotrichaceae bacterium | reverse complement strand
GAATGCGGATCTGACGGAGAAACTCATCGCCGATATCCAATCCTTTGAATTCAGTGAGGCGGTCAAGTCTGTTCATGATTTGATGGATCTGATTCCATAAATAAGAAAACGTCCGATCGGACGTTTTCTTTATTGTGATGCTTTGATTAAAGTTTCAACATCCAGCTTTATCATGGTAAGCATGGCGTTCATGACCTTTTGAGCTTTGTCGGAATCTGGCTGATTCAACAGCTGCGGTAAGATCCTGGGTACGATCTGTCAGGAGACCCCATATCGATCGGTCAGCCAGCCGCATTGACTGGCCTCACCGCCTTCCAACAGTTTCTCCCAGACCTCATCCACCTCGGCTTGATCCGCACAATCGACATAAAAAGAAACAGCTGGGGTAAATTTGAAGTATGGACCGCCGTTGAAGGCAATGAAAGCTTGTCCGTCGAGTTCAAACGAAACCGACATGGGTTCATCGATAACTGTGCCTGAAACCTCCTCCTGTTTAGGATCAGTCAGGGTCTCATCGGTGATCATACTGTTTTTAAACACAGAGACATAAAACTTGGCAGCTTCAATGGCTTGGTTGTCAAACCAAAGGAAAGGGGTGATTTTACGGATCATGGGGGATCTTTCTTACAGGGTCTCTGTATAGACCTTGTAGTTGTTTAGAATGGCTTGCCAGCCTTCACGCTGCAATTCTGCTGAGTTTTCATCTTCTGTCTCAAAGCTTTCCGTCACAAGGACGGTTTTTTTCTCTTGGGTGAATCGGACTTCCATCTTGCGTCCATCACCCAAAGTGATGCGAAGCAAAGATAGCGGGATGATCTCATCATAGATGCCCCAGAAATCAAAGCCGAAACTGCCGTCTTTGGCCTCCATGCGAGAACTGAAACGACCGCCAGTTCTAAGATCGACGGTGGAAGTAGGACATTGCCAATCGTCTGAAGCAAAGTTCCAACGGGTGATATGCTCAGGTAAAGTCCAGCTTGCCCATGCCTTATCCAGGGTGGTGGATACATTGGATTGGATGATGATGGTTTGTTTGGTGTTCATAAGGTCTCCTATAGATATGTTCAAACTATGAACAAAGTCATCTTCGAAATCAAGCATAATACCTGTAAAGATCATGTTCATAAATTCACAGTCGCGTTGACGGTCAGCCGCTTAAGTGGTAGAGTTAGCACGTAAAGGGAGTAGAGGCCTAACAGGTGATCCGCTTCGTCAGCACGACTAACCGTCCGGACGTATCAAAATCTCGAGACTTTATCATTTTTTGTGATAGGGTCTTTTATTTTAGAGCCCCAAAGGAGCAACATGAGCAAACAACAAAAATGGCATGAAAAAGCATTGCTGGACATCCTCTCAACGATCGATGTCCAAAACGGATTAAGCAGTCAGGACGTTGAAAAATCCCGTTCGACATACGGTGAAAACACGCTTGATCCCGGTAAGAAGAAGAATTTCCTCATCTTGTTTCTGGAACAGTTCCAAGATGTGATGATCATTATCCTGATCGCAGCAGCCATCATTTCTGCCTTTTTGGGAGAAGTGACGGATGCGTTCATCATTTTGGCCATCGTGGTCCTGAATGCGATCTTGGGCATCGTACAGGAAGGTAAGGCTGAGAAAGCCTTAGAAGCTTTGAAAGAAATGTCCGCGCCGATGGCGAAAGTCCGACGCAACGGTTCTGAAGTCATCATCGCCTCCAAAGATGTGGTTGTCGGAGACATTCTGATCTTGGATGCCGGAGACCGTGTTGCAGCGGATGTGCGTCTGATCAAGACGTCCAGTTGTCAGATCCAAGAATCTTCACTGACCGGCGAGTCTGTACCTGTCGATAAGAGCGCAGATCTGAGCTTACCTGAAAATGCGTCTTTGGGCGATCGCATCAACATGGCTTATTCATCTTCCAACGTAACCTATGGAAGGGCAATCGGTTTAGTAACCTCCATCGGGATGCAGACAGAAGTCGGCAAAATCGCTTCAATGCTGACAGGCTCTGAAAAAGAAGAAACGCCTTTACAAAGAAAACTCAATGATCTGGGCAAAATCTTAGGCATCGGGGCCTTGGTCGCGGTGGTCTTGATCTTTATTATTGGAGTCATGTATCAACATCCCATCCTGGATATGTTTTTGACGGCGGTCTCTTTGGCTGTTGCGGTCATCCCTGAAAGTCTGCCTGCGGTCGCAACGATCGTCATGGCCATGGGTGTTCAGCGTATGGCCAAACGCAATGCGATCATCCGCAATCTTTCCAGTGTCGAAACCTTAGGCGGAGCCACGGTCATCTGTTCCGATAAGACCGGCACTTTGACTCAAAACAAAATGACAGTGACCCACTATTGGGTATCTTATGAATCCAACCTCAGCGAACTTCGCAAAGGGGCCTTCTTATGCAATGATGCCCGTCTGATCGACGGATCATGGGTCGGAGATCCAACCGAAACCGCGCTTTCCGAATGGGCCATCAAATCTGATCTTGAAGTCGAAATCATCAAAGAAAACTATCCCCGAGTCGCAGAAGTACCATTTGATTCCGGACGTAAGAAAATGACCACGGTCCATCAGACTCCCGACAAAATCGTTGCTTATGTCAAAGGCGGAGTCGATGAAGTCTTGGCCGGGGTGACTCGTATCGCGGAAGGGGAAGACAGTCGTCCCATTACCCCACAGGATCGCCTCGATATCCAAAAAGCCAATGAAGACATGGGAAAACAAGCCTTGCGTGTTTTATCGCTCGCAAGAAGAGAATTGGAAACCATGATCGAGGATGGTGATGTGAATGTTGAAAATCATTTGACCTTTGTTGGTCTGATGGGCATGATCGATCCACCGCGTGAAGAAGTCAAAGCGGCCATCAAAGAATGCCGCAGTGCCGGAATCCGTCCGATCATGATCACCGGTGATCATAGGACCACCGCTGAAGCCATCGGTCGTCAAATCGGCCTCATGAATGACGGAGACCGTATCGTCACAGGCGTTGAACTTGATTTGATGAGCGATCAAGATCTCTTCAATGAGGTTGAACATATCGCCGTTTATGCCCGCGTTTCTCCTGAACATAAGATGCGCATCATTGATGCCTGGAAGAAACATGGTGACATCGTCGCGATGACCGGAGATGGCGTCAATGATGCCCCGGCCCTTAAGAAATCCGACATCGGGGCTGCGATGGGCATCGTCGGAACAGAAGTCGCCAAAGGCGCTGCGGATATGGTCCTGGCGGATGATAATTTCGCCACCGTTGTCCATGCGGTCGAAGAAGGCCGCCGTATCCGAGACAACATCAGTAAAGCCATCAGTTATCTGCTTTCCTGTAATGTCGGAGAATTGGGTGTTCTGTTGGTCGCAACGATGCTCAACTGGGATTCGCCCTTATTGCCGATCCATATTCTGTGGGTCAATCTGGTCACCGATTCTCTGCCTGCTTTAGCATTGGGAATAGACCCGGCTGAAAAAGGCATCATGAAACGCAAGCCCAACCGCGATACCAGCCTGCTCAACAAAGGCATGATCTATCGCATTTCATATCAAGGCCTCCTGATCTCTGTTTTGACCATCATCGCTTTCTTGTACGGATCCAATCCTGACAACGGCGGTTCTTTGGAACTGGGCCGTTCGATGGCATTTTGTGTCTTGGCGTTCAGTCAGCTGGCTCACTCCTTCAACATCCATTCGACAAAGCGCAGTATCCTGGGTTCCTTCTTCATCAATAAGGCATTGATCGGCGCTACGCTCATCAACGTCACCATGATGTTGGCCGTCATCTTCATCCCAGGCGTCAATACGCTCTTCAAAGTCGTTCCGATCGATCTTCAACATTGGGAAGTCGTGATCGGCTTGTCACTGACTCCGATCCTTGTCGTAGAGCTCATGAAACTCTTCAAACTCAACGGTAAATAAGCATCATTAAGAATACGCTGACACTACGTCAGCGTATTTTTCATTGGAGTTCCTATGATATACTTTAGTCATGGATTTGTGTTTATCGTGCTCATGCAGACTGCTAAGATAACCGTCACCAACCATAAAAAGGAGACCTCATGGCCATCGCTTCCATCAACAACATCACTGTGTTTTATGAAGAGAAAGGGAATCCTGAAAGTAAAAGCGTCATTCTTTTTCTTAACGGAGTCATGGCATCAACCTCAAGCTGGAACCTTCAGGTCCCTGTTTTTGAAAAACTGGGGTTCAGGATTGTTCTGCATGATTTCAGAGGCCAACTCAAATCGGATAAACCGAAAGGACCTTATTCTTTTAAACAACACGCGTTGGATGCGATAGCGTTGATGGATCTTCTGGATATTCCTTCAGCCCATCTGATTGGGACGTCCTATGGCGGGGAAGTCGCCATGAAGATGGCCATCGATCATCCAAAGCGAGTCAAAAGCCTGGCCATCATCGATTCGGTCAGTGAACTGGACAGCGTGCTTTCCTCTTTTGTCTACGGATGGAAAGATGCGGCATTAACCAACGACGGAGAACGGTTTTTTAAACTGATGCTGCCGTCGATCTATTCGGATACCTTCATTAAAAACAATCACGAGATGCTCAACAAAAGGACCCAGGCCATGAAAACGATGCCTGCGAGTTACTTTGAAGGTCAGATCGAACTCTATGATACGTTTCTCAATGACGTCACCATGACTTCAGATCTTCCCAAGATCATTTGTCCGGCGTTGGTCATTTGCGGAGAAAACGACATCCTGAAACCCAGGAAG
Organism: uncultured Erysipelotrichaceae bacterium; assembly: GCA_964563265.1. Classification (GTDB taxonomy): domain Bacteria; phylum Bacillota_I; class Bacilli_A; order Erysipelotrichales; family Erysipelotrichaceae; genus UBA2212. The sequence goes on along the minus strand of CAZLWH010000012.1, from coordinate 15,663 downwards.
TTTTCTCAGATCATCGTTGACGGGATCAAAAACTCTGAATACCTGATCATTCCGGATTGCGGACACGTCACGATCTTTGAGAAACCGGACGTGTTGAACTCTGCTCTTTTGGGTTTTATCATTAAACAGACCGTATGAACCCAATCACTTATATCGACGCCAAAACCATCGTTTCAGAATACAGAGAAAAGAATGAGTGGTTTGGTACCCACTACAAC
>CAZLWH010000012.1:0-15435 GCA_964563265.1 uncultured Erysipelotrichaceae bacterium | reverse complement strand
ATCTACAAAGGCTGTAATCACGGCTGTATTTATTGCGATTCCCGCAGTGAGTGTTATCAGATCGAAGACTTTGATACGGTCAGAGCCAAAGCCAATGCCTTAACGCTCATCGAAAAGGATCTGCGTTCAAAACGAAAGTCCGGGATCGTCGGAAGCGGAGCGATGAGCGATCCGTACAATCCTTATGAAAAAGAACTGGGATTGACGCGCGGTGCCTTGGCACTGATCCACCGTTACGGATTTGGGGTTGCCTTGTTTACCAAAAGCGATCTGATCATCAGAGATGCAGACCTGTTGAAAGAAATCTCAAGGCATTCACCTGTTTTGGCTGCCTTGACGATCACCTGCAGTGATGATGTCTTATCCAAAAGAATCGAGCAGAACGTCTCAGTCAGTTCAGATCGATTCAAAGCCGTTAAAGTCCTCAGTGATCAGGGTCTTTTCGCTGGGATCATTTTGATGCCTGTCTTACCGTTTATCGAAGACAATCCTGAAAACATCAAAGCCATCGTCAAATCGGCCTTTGATCATAATGCCAAGTTTATTTTCTCTTACCCTGGATTCGGGGTCACCTTAAGGGCCAACCAGCGAGAGTGGTATTTCAATAAACTGGATCTTTTATTTCCGGGAATCAAAGAAAAATACATCCAGACTTACGGCAATGATTATGAATGCGCATCGCCTAAATCCAAACAGCTTTGGGCTTTGTTTACCCAGGAATGTGAAAAATACGGCATTCTTTACCGGATGAACGACATCATCAAGACCTATCAAAAAGGATACGGTATCCAGCAACTATCCTTATTTGATCCCCTATAAATAAAACCTCGCAAGAGGTTTTATTTTAGATATTCATTTTTCATAGAAACATATTCGGCTGAATTCGAGAGGATATGATCGATCTCAGACTGTGAAACTTCACGTTTGACCACCGCAGGGACACCTGCTACTAACGTACCGGATTCGATGACCTTATTGGGGGTCACCAAAGCACCGGCGGCCACCATCGCGTGTTTTTTGATCAAGGCATGATCCAACACGATCGAACCGCTGCCGATCAGGACCTCATCTTCCACATTGGCCCCATGGACATGCGCAAGATGACCGATCGTCACATCACAGCCGATCTGAACCGGGGTATCCACATCCACGTGGATGACGGCACCGTCTTGGACATTGGTGCGATCTCCTATGATGATCCGATTCATATCGCCTCTGATGACGGCAGAAGGCCAAACCGAGACATCATCGCCCAATACGACATCACCAGCGACCGTCGCGGTCGGTGCGATGTAGACGCGCTGTCCTAAAACAGGGGATTTGCCTTTATATGACTGGATCATAAGTACCTCATTTTTCGTCATTATTCTACCATATCCTTGCCGGATTATGAAAATCAGGCGAAACCTGAATCCTAAAAAGCCCAAAACAGGGTGACCATCTATACAAAAAGCACAAATTCGGTTACTATTTTAGAAACACGATGTCTGAAAGACAAAAGGATCCTGTGGAAAATAAGTTGACCGCTCAAAAACCATTTTATGGCTTGGACGTCGGTAAGTTCATCTTGTCGATTTTTGTGGTGGCAGGTCATACTTCACCCTTAAAATCCATCAGTATCTTCCCAAATTTTATTTTGATCCAGATCCTGGCCAGAAATGCGGTTCCGCTCTACTTCATGATTTCAGGGTATCTGTTTTATATCAAACGCGGATCTTCCGTGATCAAGATTGGCCGATTCACGATCAATGAGTACTACTATAAATACGTAAAACGACTGTTGGCGGTCTATTTATTATGGAGTGCCATCTATCTTTTTGATGTCTTGGACCGTTACTACTACAGCAGCGGTGTTTCCTGGCCTGTGTTTGTCGCGGTGTATGCCTGGTGGGGTACAGTGTATGGGACCTATATTCAGTTGTGGTTCTTCCCGTCTTTACTGTTTGCCATAACGATGGTCCATGTCTTAGGTAAAAGGATCGGATTGAAAAAGCTGATGATGATTGCCTTTGGGTTCTATGTGATCGGGATGTTTGGGGATGCGTATTACGGGGTCATCAAGGATATTCCTTCGATAGCCGGCTTTTATAAGACCTTCTTCTCTTTGTTCAATACGACCCGTAACGGACTGATGTTTGGATTGATGTATGTCTCGATGGGGGCTTTCATCAGTGAAAAGAAGACCCTGCTCAAACCTAAAAAAGCAGGGCTGTATGCCTTGATCAGTTTGTGTTGTGTGGCTGCAGAATCCTTCACGTTACGTTATCAATCGCAACCCATCGATTATAATGTCATGTTGTTTCTGATCCCGACCGCGTATTTCAATTTCCAGTTCCTTTTGGGCTTGGATCTGAAATTCAAATGGAACTACAAGTTTCTGCGGGATTCCAGTACGGTCATTTTCTTTATTCATCCCTTGGTTCTGATCCTGTTCAATACCATTTATCCGGTGTTGGGTGAACCATTCTCCAACATCATGAGCTTGATTCGGTTCCTGTTTGTCTATTTCCTATCATTGGCCTTGGCGACCCTGATCGTCAAGCTCAGAAGCCATCCCAAACTGGGACTTCTCGTCAAATATCTCTATTAAGCCCTTATTGAATAAGGGTTTCTTATTTATTTGTGTAGAAAAACGGATAAGGTAACTTTCATTGAGAGATACTGTGCACGATTAAGTTGGCGAAGGATTGAACTTTTCCTGGTTCAGAAGACCCTTTTCGTTAAGACTTGATGATCATTATGACAACAATCCCCTTAGGTCCTAACAGGGCCTTTTTTTCATGCATACTATTGGTTTACATTTGATAAATAAGCGCTACAATGAAAATAAGGAGGATTCTTTCATGATTATTACAGAAATCCCCAAGACATTGCCTGAAGACCTCGTTACCGGCTGTTGTCCAAAATTTCATCCTGGACAATGGGAGGAAAAAATCTATGATTTCAGCGCATATCAGTTTATCAAGAGCCATACCAACAGCCTGATGTATATGCCTTTAAACATGACCAAGGTCATGACCAAGGTCCAAGCCGATATCCAAGCCGCCAAAGCGGGTTTCGAAGACCGTTTTTTGATCCTCTCTCAGGATGTCAGTGCTTTTAAATGCGACCACTTCTTCTTGGTCAACGGAAATGTTCCCGGCTACAAGCCCCAACAGATCCAAGGCCGCTATTTCTGTAAAGTCTATGACGGATCGTTCAAAGACATGTCGACTTGGATGAAAGATCTGGATGAAGTGCTCAGGTTAAAAGGCAGGGCCTTGAAAGAAGTCTTTGCGTATTATACGACCTGTCCGGAGTGTGCAAAAACCTATAAGCACAATTATGTGGTCCTGTTGGCGGAAGTCGATCATAACTTCGAACTCTAAAAACAGTCAAAAATCAAACATAAACCTCGTTTTATCGTATAATAGGTCGGTAAAGCGAGGTTTTTTTATAAAAATAGAAGTATGGTCAGATTATAATTGCCCGTTCTGTTACATCGGCAAAGTCCATCTTGACAGAGCGTTGGCTGAATTGAAACTCACCGATAAAGTCGAGATCATCTATAGAGCGTATCAGTTGGATCCTTCTGCGCCCAAGATCGCCAGACATTCTACTGCGGAAGGCTTGGCCCAAAAATACTCCGTGTCTTTAGAAGAAGCCAAAGGGATGATGCTGAATGTGGTCAATAAGGCCAAAGCCATTGGGTTGACCTATGATTATGATTTGGTCAAACCCACCAATACCTATGACGCACACCGTTTGATGAAGATGGTGGATAAAACTGAAGCTAAGGCCCTAAATACAGCGCTGTATGATGCGTATTTCACCAAAGGCAAGAATCTTTCAGATTATGAAGTCCTGATGCAGTTTGCTTTAAGTCACGGAATCAATAAAGATGAAGCCAAAGCAATGATGTACTCTGATAAGCTCAGAGAAGAAGTCAATGCGGATATCGCCGAAGCCAAAGCCATTGGGATTCGCGGTGTTCCTTATTTCCGCATCAACAAGAAATCTGTCATTCCCGGTGCACAGCCGATCGAGACCTTTGTCGATGTGTTGAGACATGCCTATGTGACGGAGATGGGAAAATAGAAAGTAAAAGACAAACTGATGAAGTTTGTCTTTTTTATTCCACGGCTTTGAGAGATTCGACCAGTTTGATCGCGATGATCTTAAACCGTAAGATCCGATTGGTGATGAAGGTGAAGAAGAATCCTGAAAATACGGCAACACCAATGATCGGCCAGGAGATTTCCGCACTCATGACGAACTCGTTGCTGGAAACCAGATGCGCGATCAGCTGAAAGAGATAGATTCCGGCAGGCAATCCGCCCAAAACTCCCAAAAAAGTCAACAGATAATTCTCCGCATAGACAAGGTTTTCAACTTCCCGTACGGTATAACCCAAGACGCGTAAGGTGGCCAACTCTCGCTGACGCTCAAAGATATTGATGGAAGCCAGATTATAGATGACCGTGATGGATAGCAGTAAAGCAGACAGGACAATGACCATGATCAGACTGTTGAGCATCTTCATCATCTCTTCAGCCGTATTCTGATATTTGACTTTGGTATCGACGGCCAAGACCTTAGGATCCTCTAAAAGAGCGTCGATGTTGCTTTGGACGATTTCATGTGTCGGATCAGAGACATAGATCTTATCCGTTAAGGTATCCAGACCCAACGCTTGCGCATGATTGAACGTAATGGTCATCATCTTGTTGAGATACTGGTTGGTGATGTGGGTGACGATCAAGGAATACTCGTGGTCATCGACGATGAAATCGATACGGTCACCGATGTTGAGCTTGAAAATGATGGCCATGGATTTGGTGATGATGACGGCGTCATCCGTCACATCGATCAATGATCCGGAATGGTTTTTGAGCGACAACAGTTTTTGATGGGTCTCAAGCAGTTCTATGGTCATGGAGACGTCATCGATCTCACCAGGTAAGACTTTGACCCGTTCGATGAGCTCGGTACTGATCGGAAGATTAAGATCTTCAATGTCGACAGTGTCAGCCATTTTGATGGCGTATTGAAACTGATAACTATTGATGCTGCTGTTGATCATGATCGAGGCAGAGTTGCGCAGTGACAGGCCGGTAATCAAGAGTGCGATCGATCCGACGATCCCGATTGAACTCAACAGGATCTTGACCTTGCCCATCAGGATATTGCGGGTGATCAACTTTTGGGTATACGACAAGCGTTTCCAAAACCAGGGCCAGCGTTCCAAGGCTGAGCGCCTTGTTGATTTGGGTGGTTTGGGTCGCATGCCTTGAGCCGGGATCTCATGAAGGATCGGACGAATGGCCAAGATGATGGCGGCACTGGCGAAAAACAGGGATAAGGCCACCGCAATGATCGTATAGATCGGATAAAACGCATACGGCACCGGAGGCAGGCTATACCTTGTGGTAAAGATGGCCATCAGGACCTTGGGGATCAGCTCATTGCCGATGAAGGCAAACGCGATGGATCCGGCCAAAGCAGCCCACCATCCATAGAAGAGATAACTTAAGACGATCGTTGATTTATTGACCCCCAAAGCCTTAAAGACGGCAATCTGGGTCCGTTCGTTTTCAATCGTTTTAGACATCGAGATCAAAATGATGATCGATGCCACCAAAAAGAACAGGATCGGAAAAATCGAAGTCATGACTTTGATGGGGGATAAGACGTTGTCCAACATCGTAAACGCCGGATGATCCGCTTGCAGTCGATGATTCTGATAAAGCCCGTCGGTTTCCAGTGTGATCACAAAAGCTTCAATGTTGGTGGTTGAACCTTTGATCAGGAGTTCGAACGATTTTGAGGTCAAAGCTTCAATGTCAGCCAGTGCTTCCGCTTTTTCACTTTCAAACGTCGCAAGATTATCCTGATACGTTTTAAACCCGCTATCCAGTTGTTTCTGATATGGGGTCAAGGTCGCCAGGATCTGATTAATCAGGATCGGATTGGCCGCATACGCCATACGGATCTGTGTCTTTTGAAGATCCAGATCAGCCTGTTGATTCATCAAGGTCTGATGGGCTTCATCCAGTTTGAGCTGGGCCTCATCGAAGTTTGCGGTGGCGGTCGATAAGGCTTCTTTATAAAGATCCGAATGATGATTCAGTTCGATCAAAACCTCAGGGGAAGCATAGAGGATCCCAAAGCCTTTCTTGTTGCTCATGGAATCGGAGAAGTCTTTGGATTTATAGGCAAATTCAGGAGAATCAAAGGTTCCCTTGATGATAAAGGTAAAAACCGTATCATCGACGGTGATCGAAATCGGATCATTGAGTTTCAAGTTGTTTTTCTCGGCAAACGATTCATCGATGATGATTTCATTACCAAAGAGGGTCAATGACCCTTCTCGTAGCAACACGCCATTGATGGCGGTCTGGGTATAGAATCGGTAGGTGACCGATTCACCATTCAATACGGAGTCCAATTGAAATGACTGTCTGCTTTCAATCGTCAAAGCCTGATTTTGAGACTGAAACTCATCGATCTGATTCCCATCGACCGGAGAGACATAGACCCATCCATCCGCGAAATTGGTTTCAGTATAATAATCATCCAGCCAAGTCTCAATCAAGTGAACGGTAGAAAAAAGACCGGTAAAAATGGCACTGCCGATCGCAATGATGATGATGATCGAGATGAACTGCGCTTTGGTAGAACGGATCTCTCGTAATGAGCGTAAAAGCAGATGCTTCATTTCCAGTCGATCTCCGCTACGGTTTTGCGATGCTCATTCAAAAGGATCGAATCGACCAGACCGCCTTTGATGTGGATGACCTTACTGGCCATCTCAGCGATCTGTGCATTATGGGTAATGAGGATGATCGTCTTATGCAGGTCACGGTTGAGCTCATCCAGCAGAGTCAGGATGGCCTGACCGCTGACATCATCCAAAGCCCCTGTCGGTTCATCGCACAACAATAGCAATGGATTTTTCGCGACAGCTCTGGCGATGGCGACACGCTGCTGTTCACCGCCGGAAAGCTGAGTAGGGAAGTTGTTGGCCCGATCGGTCAATCCGACTCTGGCCAGGATGTCTTTGGGATCAAAGGCATGTTTACTGACCGCAGAGGCAAATTCAACATTCTCCAAGGCGGTAAGATTAGAAATCAGGTTATAGAACTGAAAGACGAAACCGACTTTTTCACGGCGGTACTGGGTCAGCTTTTTATCCTTGTATTGGGTCACTTTTTCCCCTTGGACAATGATTTCACCATAGGATACGGTATCCATTCCGCCCAATAGATTCAAAATGGTGGATTTACCGGCGCCTGAAGCGCCAAGGATCACCACAAATTCGCCTTTTTTAATGGTAAAATCGACGCCCTTGAGGGCTTCGATGGTGACTTCACCGATCTGATAATGTTTTTTTACACCTTTAAATTCAATAATACTGTTCATCGTATTCAATCCCTTCTTTAACATAGAAATTATACGCTTATTTATGGGAATCATAACAACGTAGTGCGTTGATGACAATTAGGAAGATTGTTTCATTGGTTTGTTTAAAAACAGAAGGGCTGTGGTATAATCAACTTAACTGTGATAGTCTCACTATCAACTAGAACCATGACCCCAACCCAACGCAAACTTCTTGATCAGGAAGGCATAAAGCAACATCGCAAAAACGAGGTTATTTTAGCCGCGTTGGAAGTCTTCAGTGCCCGCGGTATCGAAAACACCACCATGGTGGATGTGGCGAATGCCGCTCATGTCGGCGTGGCCTCACTGTACCGTTATTATCATACGAAATTCGATCTGGCTTTGGAGAGCGCCACAGTGTTGTGGATCGATCAGATCAACCCTTGTTTTATGGCTGTGATCGATGAAAGCTATCCTAAGCAAAGCGGATTGGATCAGGTCATGAGACTTCTGAAGGTGACGCCTCGGCTTGTCACCGAGCTGCCTGAAGCGTTGCGTTTTCTTGAGTATTTCGATAACTTCATCGTCAGCCAATCGATCGATCATACCCGACTGAAGGGATATGGTGAGGTGTTTGGACCGGCCAAATCTGTGTTTATGGAAGCCATGATCAAAGGCCAGAAAGACGGTTCAATCAGAGAGGATCTTGATCAGGAAGCATTCTATCTGACGATCACCCATACGCTGATGAGTTTGTCTCAGAAACTGATCCTGCGCGGCAATGTGGTCGACAGCGATGAATCGGTAGGGAAGTTACAACAGATCGATCTCGTCATCGATATGGCGAAAATATACATCAAACACCCGATGCGGTAAGGAGAAACGTATGAAAGAAAAACTGCCTTTGTCTAAACAGATTGCTTATGCTTTGGGCCAATTCGGCTGGTCGTTGTTGTCGGGCCTGATCGGCTCCTATTTGATTTTCTATTATATCCCCACCAAAGAATCCGGGATCTCGATCTTTATCCCTCAGATCACCTTCTTTGGCTTTGTCAGTATCATTGGGGCCATTACGATGTTTGGTCGATTCTGGGATGCGATCACCGATCCTTGGATCGCGACCCTCAGTGATCGCAGTAAATCCAAAAAAGGAAGACGAATCTCTTTCATGAGAAATTCTGCAGTTCCTGTAGCGATTTCGACCGTCATGGTGTTCTGGTCACCGTTCAATGCGGAAAGTCCATGGAATGCGGTTTTCCTGATCGTATCGATCACCTTGTATTACCTATTTATCACGATGTATGTGACGCCTTTCTTTGCCTTATTGTCTGAATTGGGCCATACACCTCAGGAAAGACTGAACCTGTCGACCTTTATCTCGGTGACGTGGTTTCTGGGGGCTGCGGTAGCGTCTCAAGCTCCGCTCCTGTGGAATATCTTTGTTGAAATGGGCTTCAATCCTGCTGATGCGGTCAGGATCGCCATGGCGATTCTATCGTTCATCGCATTGATCTTCATGCTGGTCCCTGTCTTTGCCATCGATGAAAAACGTTACTGTGAATCGGTGCCTTCAGAAATGAAGATGATGGAATCCATCAAAGCAACGTTCTCAAACCGAGAATTTACGGTATTTGCCTTATCCGATCTGGTCTATTGGGTCGCAGTGACGATGTTTCAGTCATCCTTGCTTTACTACATCACGGTCTTGCTGAAATTGCCGGATACGATGTTTGGGACCTTGTTTATCCTGTTGGGTGTCGGTTCCTTTATCTTCTATGTGCCGGTCAATCTGCTGGCGAAACGGGTCGGTAAGAAGAGCTTGTTGTTGGGGGCTTTCGTGATGTTTGTCCTGGTCTATATTGCCGGAGCGTTTATGGGCATGATGCCGATCTCCACGACCCTGCAGGCCTATCTGTTGGTTGCCTTGGCGTCCATTCCGATGGCCGTCTTTGGGATCTTACCGAATGCGGTCATTGCGGATATCGCGGAATATGATGCGAAACGGACTGGAGTTCGTCGTGAGGGCATGTTCTTTGGGACAAGGACCTTCATGTCTAAGATCGGTCAAATGTTTTCCATGTTGATCCTGAGCGCCTTGTTGCTGTATGAAGTCAACGGTTCCAATGAATTTGGCATCCGTTTGACTGCCGTCTTTGCTGCAGTATTCTGCTTGGTCGGGATGATCACCTTGTTCTTCTATAATGAGAAGAAGATCCTGGAGGGTCTCAAATAATATGAGGGAGATCCTGAATCAGCCGTTACATCTTGATCTTGCCTATCGCATCAACAATGAGGTCAAAGTCTTAGATCTTTCTGAAACGTTTGAAAACAGTGATCTTACGGTTGTGTTTGCTTTGACTCCAATCCTTCAGGCTACCCGTCTTGTTGTGACAGTCAAACCCAAGGTCTCGCTGGAACTCAATCGGATGAGCCTTCTCTTTGATTATCCGTTTGATTCGAAAGACAGGGTCTTTGTGAACGGGTATCAGTCATGGACCGACAGCCATGAACGTTCGATCCATGAAAAAGAACCGCATCTTTCCGATTTGGCGAGGCGGTTGAATGACAAATACCAATTCTCTAAGTATGGTGATGATGAGTTCTATCGGCTTAAAAAAACCAAAGGTTATTTTCACGGATTTACGTATGCCTATCTACGTGACACAGCCGCGATCTCTTTTATGGGATCGCTCAATGAAAGCGACGGCTTTACGATCTTCGAGATCCAAGCTCCTAAAAACCGGATCCTCATCAGTAAAGATGTAGACGGAGTGCTTCTTGATCATGCGATGGCTTTGGATTTGTTTTTTGAGCATGGTCAGGATGATGACCTCTTTGATCATTATTTCGAAGCCATGAACATCAAGAAGGCTGCTCAGCCAATGAGAATGGGCTGGACCAGTTGGTATAACTACTACCAAAACATCAGCGAAGACATCATTCTTGAGAATCTCAACGCTGCTTCTTCGCTGTCTCCTAAAATGGATGTCTTTCAAATCGATGACGGCTATCAGACCGCCGTCGGAGACTGGCTATCTGTGGACTCGGTGAAGTTTCCACACGGGATGAAAGCCATCGCCGATGCCATCAAGGCTCAAGGCTCTTTGGCGGGCTTATGGATGGCCCCGCTGGTCGTTCAGCGCGATGCTCAGTTGGTCAAGGACCATGATGATTGGATCTTGAAAGACTCGCTGGGTCAACCGGAATGGGCTGGCAGCGGATGGGGCGGTTTCTATTGCCTTGATCTGGAAAACCAAGAAGTCAAAGCGTACATCAAGGCTTGTTTCGATGTCGTCTTGAATGACTGGGGCTTTGATTTGGTGAAGTTGGATTTTCTTTATGCAGCAGCCTTGGGTCACAATCCGACCAAAACCCGTGGCCAGCGCAGTGCTGAAGCCGTGGATTTCCTTCGTGAGTGTGTCAAAGACAAACTGATCTTAGGGTGCGGTGTTCCTTTGGGTTCTGCCTTTGGGAAATTTGAGTATTGTCGCATTGGACCGGACGTCAGTCTGGATTGGAAAGGCAACTGGTATGCGAATCTTATCCATCGAGAAAGAGTCTCTACGCACAACGCGATCCTGAATGCCATCGGACGGCGTCATCTCGATCGACGTGCCTTTCTCAATGATCCCGATGTGTTCCTGTTAAGAAACACCAACATCCAAATGAACCCGTCTCAGAAAAAAGTTCTGGCGGAAGTCAACCGGATTTTCGGCAGTCTTCTGTTTACCTCCGATTTGATCTCTGACTATGATCAATCCCAAACCGAGCTCTTGAAGAAGACCTATGGGTTGACTGAAAAGAAGATCCTGTCGGTCACATACCCTGTCAAAAACGGTGTCATGGTGAGTTATCTAGAAAACGGATCCGCTCATACAGCCTATCTCAATCTGGGTAAGAAGACATTGAAGTTTGACGCCAAGACCGTGCTTGAGCCTTACAGTATCCACATCCTCGATCGATAAACCAAAAGCGGAGAGTCTCCGCTTTTTTATGTGCATCCTGATGGCAATTCTTCATCCTTAAGTTTATGATTCAAGTACAGGTACCCTATGGCCATTGAACAAGCAGCCTACACCACAGTATTAAAAGACGGACCCTTTGAGATCCGCCAGATGCAAGCGATGATCATCGCGATCACCGATGAGAATCATCTCGATGGAAACAGTGGTTTCTCTGAGATTTTTAATTACATCTCCGGCTCTAACGCAGATCGACAAAAGATCGCCATGACGACCCCGGTCATCAATGACATCGAAGAGAAAAAGATGACCACGGCCTTCGTCATGCCCAGACAATATGCCTTAAAAGACTTGCCTTCACCCTCCAGTAAGGCACTGAAGTTGCAAGAAGTCCCCGCCAAACTGGTCGCAAGCTTGACCTTCTCAGGATCAGTCAACCAGGATCAACTTTCCAGGAAAGAAAAAGACCTCCTGAATTGGCTCAATTCAAAAAACATCGTTCCGGTCGGCAGTCTCCAACTGGCACGATACAATCCTCCTTTCATTCCCGGTTTTCTAAAACGCAATGAAGTGATGATTGAAATCCAACAACTCCCTTAATCTCCATATTAATCTCCTTTCTAGAAACCTTCCTTCCCCCCAAGGAAGGTTTTTAGTTGGGTATATGAATTGAAAGCAAGACAGGCATACGCTAAAGTAGTGATACCAACCCATGGAACTCGTAAACTATGAGAAATCCAGGTGATAATGAATCTTATTTTGAAAGGAGCTTTTATGCGCGAATCGATTACCATCGTTTTATCCGGAGAAGCGGGTCAAGGATTACAGACCGTAGAGGAATTTCTGGTCGAGACCTTAACCCAGGAAACCTATGTATTTTCTTCGAAAGAAGTCATGAGCCGAGTCCGCGGAGGCAATAACTCCGTCGAGATCCGTCTTTCCAACACCCCCATCCAAGCGTTACGCTATACGATCGACTATTTGTTTCTGTTCAATGACCATGCCTTGAGCCGTTTATTGCCCAGAGTGACCGACAAGACCGTCATTTACGGAGAAGCGCCGTTTCTGAAATCCGTCCCTGAAGGCCATAAAACCAAACCGGTGGCTTTCTTGGATTTGGCCAAACAAGCCGGAAACAGACTCTATGAAAACACAGCCATGTTTGGCTACATCGCCGGAATGGTGGATGCGTCCCAAGACAATGCGAAAGCACTGATCTCTAAGCGTTTCGCCAAGCGCGGTGAAGAAATCGTCAACGGAAACCTGAAGGCGTTTGAATTGGGCTATGCCTTAGGCCAACAGGATCCGGATCGTCCCAAACCTCTGAAACCGGTTGATTTCAAACCGAAACGGGCCATGACTGGCAACGACGTGCTCAGTTTGGGTGCCATCGCCGGTGGGGTCAATTATGTGGCAGCCTATCCGATGTCTCCGGGAACCTCCCTGATGACTTTGTTGGAAAACCAGAGGGGCAATGTTGAAATCCTGGTCGAACAGGCTGAGGATGAAATCGCGGCCTTGAATATGGTGCTTGGCGCCTGGTATGCGGGAGCCCGTGCTTTGACCACAACCTCTGGCGGCGGTTTTGCGTTGATGACCGAAGCGGTCAGTTTATCCGGCATCACCGAAACACCGGCCGTCATCCATGTGGCCCAGCGCCCCGGACCGGCCACCGGCTTGCCGACCCGTACCGAACAGGCCGATCTTAACCTTGTTTTATATGCCGGACACGGTGAATTCCCCCGTATGATCTTTGCGCCGGGAAGACTGGAAGACGGCGTTGAAGCAATGTCTCGAGCCTTCTATATGGCCGATAAATATCAGATACCGGTCTTTGTCTTATCGGATCAGTACTGGCTTGAATCGATGAGCCAGACCGATCAACTTGATTTCAATCCCAAGTATCTGGAAAGTTTCGTTGTTAAAACGAAACGCGACTATAAACGCTATGCCTTTGATCCAAGCGGAATCTCACCGCGCGGTATCCCCGGTTACGGAGAAGGTTACGTGAAAGTCGACTCCGATGAACACGATGAAGACGGCGCAATCACCGAATCCTTCGATATGAGAGTGTCCATGCATGAAAAACGCTTGAACAAATTCGAATTGATGAAAGAAGACATCCTTGAACCGCTGATCAGCGGATAGGATAAACACGACGATCTGATCCTCAGCTGGGGCTCGACTTACGGCGTCATTGAAGAAGCTTTAGAAACGCATCCGCAGTGGAAGAAGACCCATCTGCATTTCACTCAGGTCTATCCTTTACCGCAATCCCTGGAAAAACTCATTGGCAATGCTAAAAAGATCTCCGTCATTGAAAACAATGCGACTGGTCAGTTTGCGAACCTGATCCAAATGACCTATGGGATCAAAGTCGACCGAAAGATCCTGAAATACAACGGCGAACCGTATCATATCGATGAACTGGTCGCCAAAATGGAGGAACAAGCATGAGCAATTTTGAATTCAACCATGACATCGACATGGCCTGGTGCCCAGGTTGCGGCAACTTCCCTTTAAGAAACATCCTCATCAAAGCCTTGACCGAACTGAATCTGGATCCGACCCAAGTCGTTTTCTCTTCCGGGATCGGACAAGCCGCCAAGATGCCCCAATACGTTGACGCGAGTTACTTTAACGGACTGCACGGAAGAGGACTGGCCGTGGCCAGTGCCATCAGTGCCGTCAATCCGAACCTGACCGTCATCGCAGAAGGCGGAGATGGCGACATGTATGGGGAAGGGGGCAATCACCTCATCCACAACATCCGCAGAAACCCGCATCTGGTCCACATCGTCCACAACAACATGGTGTATGGCTTGACCAAAGGTCAGGCTTCTCCGACCTCACCGATCGGACTGGTCACTCCGCTTCAACTGGACGGCGTCTACAATCAGCCCATCAATCCGATGGCCTTGACCTTGGCCATGGGGGCAACCTTCGTCGGACGGGGTTTCAGCGGTGATCAGGAGAGAACCAAAGAACTGATCAAAGCGGCCATCCTGCATAACGGGTACGCCATCGTCGATATCTTCCATCCTTGCGTCACCTACAACAAGGTCAATACCTTTGCCTGGTATAAATCCCATACGTTCTGGCTGGATGAGAACCATGATAAATCCAATAAAGAAGCCGCGATGAAACTGGCTTTGGATGAAGAAAGACTGGCGTGCGGTATCCTGTATCAAAACGAAGGCAAGGCATATCCACAGCGTCATCCGTTCTATCAGGGCAATCTTACGCCGTTCTATCAGCGCAAGCGCGATCCCAAAGACATTAAGAAACTCTTTGAATGAACCTTAAGCTCAGGAAACTGAGCTTTTATTATTTAAAAAGGCAGTCATAAGTGGTGCGTGGGCTGAGGTGACTGGCTATAATTAAGCTACTTAACAAAATAGGAGAATGAGAATGAAAAAAGTGCCCTGTTATCGGTCTTCATGATCGTGTTTGTCGATCTCTTAAGCTTTAGTCTGATCTTGCCTTTGATGCCTTATATCGCGGCGAGTTATGGTTTGAATCCGTTTTTTGTGGGATTGCTTTTGGCGACCTATCCGATCGGTCAGGTCTTTGGGACCCCAATCTTAGGACGCTTGTCTGATCGATACGGCCGTAAACCGATCCTGCTGATCAGTGTGGCCGGGACTTTTGTGGCTTTGATCACCTTGGGATTGACCTTACTGCTGAATCCGGCCGGGGCAATCTTCATCATCTTTGCGACCCGTCTTTTTGACGGTTTGACCGGAGGCAACATCACGGTTGCCCAATCGTATATCTCGGATGTGACCACCTCTGAAAACAGAGCCAAAGGCTTGGGTCTGATCGGGGCTGCTTTTGGGCTGGGCTTTATCTTTGGACCCGCCATCGGCGGTTTTACCAGCCAGTGGGGCTATCACGTACCGGCGTTGATGGCGTCTGTGCTCAGTTTCACCAATCTCGTTCTGATCATCTTTATCCTTCAGGAATCACTCAGTAAGGAAACCCGGGCTCAGATGAGACACAATGAAAAGACCAAGTTCTCTTTGAAACTGCTTCAGGAAGCTTTGAATAAACCAGTCGTCGGGCCTTTACTGCATTCCCGTGTTTATTACTCCATCGCGCATGGGGTCTT